>JBEKLX010000014.1:0-27869 GCA_050008795.1 Verrucomicrobiia bacterium
CTTCGATACGGCGACCTGTGGTTTTGCCGGTGTATCCGCCGCCGCCTTGGCTGCGACTGGGATTGACGTTCGTTCCTGTGGTGCCTTCCTCAATAACCAGATACGTGCCCCTGTAACACTCGCCGCCACCACGAGTACGGCAACCAGAATCATTATCGCCAGCAAGCTGCCTCGCAGACGCTGGTTGCGCTCCTGCGGCATCTCCACAAACCGGTTCTCAGCCTGCGGGGGATTTATAGGCGACGGAGATTGGACAGGAGGTTGTTGATCCGTGGGGTTCTGCGCTCGTTTAAGCGCTTCTGTAATCAAACTCATGCCGTTCTCCCGTGAAGTTCATCAATGGCGATCTTCACCAGCTTCTCGGTCATCAACTGCGTCTGCTCTACGAAGCCCGCCAGCAGCGTCTTATCGCAGACGACGTTGATTAGACGCGGTATACCGCCGGAATATTTGTGCACAAGACGCACCGCATCCTTGTCAAAGCGAGGCATGCCATTGTTGGTTACCACCAGACTCAGCCGACGATCGATGTAGTACGCCGTTTCCGTCAAATTGAGCGGGCTGAGATGGTAGCGGACAGCGATTCGCTGCCGCAACGGCCGCAACTCAGGACGCGCGAGTTTGTCGCGCAATTCCGGTTGACCGACCAAAACAATCTGCATCAGTTTCTGATTGTGCGTTTCCAGATTGGAGAGCAATCGCAAATGTTCGAGTAGTTCGTCGGTCAAATCCTGCGCTTCGTCAACGATCAACACCACGTCCTTCTGATGGTTCACCTGTTCGAGCACGAATTCGTTCAGCGCCTGCAAAATCGTCAACCGTTCCTGACGGCGCATCGGCACGCCAAGTTCCGTCGCCACGGCTCGCAACAACTGAGTGGCGCTCAAACATGGATTGAGAATCAGCGCCGTCCGGTAGTTCGGGCCGAGATCTTCGATCACTTTGCGGCAAATCGTCGTCTTGCCCGTGCCGACTTCGCCAGTCAACTCAATGAACCCTTTGCGCTCGTGGATGCCGTAGAGCAAATGGTTGTACGCTTCCTGGTGTTTGCTGCTGAAAAATAGAAACCGTGGGTCGGGCGTGATATTGAATGGCGCCTCGCGTAATCCGTAGAACTTGAGGTACATCGCTCAGTTCTCCCTTGGTTGCCTGATCTCCAGTTGCCACGGCGAAATCACGCGCAAGCTATAGCGCGATCCTCATGGAAACGCAATGCGGGCATTGTCAATCCCCTCACCGCGCAATTGCAAAATCCCGGGTTCTGGGTTACGGCTGAGAGGCGGAAAATACACTTGGAACCGAATTGGAGATTGTCACCATGAAAAACCCGCGTCTGGAGAACCTAGCCCGCGTCCTCACCCGTTACTCCCTCAAACTCAAGCCCGGCGATATTCTAGCCATTAATGGCGAAGCCATGGCCGCACCACTGATCCGCGAATGTTACCGTGCCGCGCTGCGTTGCGGCGCATTTGTCATCTGCGATGTTGCGCTCGATGGTTTGCCAGAAATCTTTTACGCCGAGGCCAACGATAAACAGTTAAAATGGCTTTCGCCATTCGCAAAGTACAAGGTGCAACATATTGATGCTTCGCTCGGCATCTGGGCCAATGAAAACACCAAGGCGCTCACCAATGTTGATCCAAAACGTCTTGCTGCCGCGTCCGCGGCACGCAAACCGATCCACAAACTCTTCATGGATCGCGCTGCTACCGGCGACCTGCGTTGGGTCGGCACCCAATGGCCGTGCAACGCCAATGCCCAAGACGCCGAGATGTCGCTGGAGGAATACGAGGAGTTCGTTTTCGGCGCCGGCCATTTGGACGACGCTGACCCGATAAAGACCTGGCAACGTATCTCGCGCGAGCAACAGGCGCTCACTGTTTTTTTAAACAAGGCGCGCGAGGTCAGGATCGTGGCCGAAGACACTGACATCCGATTCAGCGTCAAAGACCGGAAATGGATCAACTGCGACGGCCAGTGCAACTTCCCCGATGGCGAAGTGTTTACCGGGCCGGTTGAGAAGAGCGTCCAAGGCTGCATCAAGTTCAGTTTCCCCGCTGTCCACCACGGACGCGAAGTGGAAGGCGTCCGCCTTACGTTTGACCATGGCAAAGTCGTCAGGGCCGAGGCGGACAAAGGCCAGGATTTTCTGCGTGCAATGATCAAGATGGATACCGGCTCGTGTTATCTTGGCGAGGCGGCCATCGGCACCAACTACAACGTCAAACGCTATACCAAGAACACGTTGTTCGACGAAAAGATCGGCGGCACCATCCATCTGGCGTTGGGCGCAGGGTATCCGGAGACGGGCAGCAAGAACCGCAGTGGCCTGCATTGGGACATGGTCTGCGATTTACGAAAAGGCGGTAAACTCTACGTGGACGGCAGCCTAATCCAGAAGAATGGCCGGTTCCTCAATAAGAAATTCCCACAGCCGTAACGTCCAGAGCTCAGGCAGAGCCACCGGCGGCTGGGCCAGCAATGGAATAATGATAATCGAATTTTCATGTCTCGGTCAAAACGGATCGGACAGTGGCTGTTGGCTGCAGCGTTTTGTTAGGCCGAGTCATGTGATTCAAGATGTCAGACTGACGACTAAAGTAATGCCCAGCTTTTTGCAATAGTCCTTCAGCGACTGAATCTGCGCATCTGTCGGACGTTCTAAATCCGGCGTCGGGTCAAAATGCAGAACGCTTCCGGGAGCAATACCGTGTCCTATCAAACTGCGAATATCCAACCTCATGTCCTCTGAGTCGAATTTTGTATAGACCAAAGGAACAGGAAAGCCATTTTCATTAGAAAAAAGCAAAACGTAAACCACTGGAAACTTGGCGGGCGTGCCTGAAGCTGGCGCACCACGAAGCTGTGTCGTCACCAAGTGATAATCTTTAGCCCAAGCAGCGGCTGTGGTCAGCGTGATACAGAGAAGAATAAGTGTAATAGTTTTCATAGCGTGTGCGATTTGTTAGGCATCTCGTTCAGTCTTTAGGGTCCCCATTTATATACGGTCTGGAAATCTTGATGATAATATCCGCAGGTCGTGCTTCTTTAGAGTCCGAAGGGCTAAAGTCAACATCAACCATGATGAGCGAACAACTGCGATAATCAAACGTCTGATGCTGTTGGAAGGGGAATGGTTTGGACGCAGGCCACGCCACGCCACCTGTATCTTCCTTGAATAGCTTCAAAAGCTTTGCGCGAGTCATGCCGGGCTTAATCTTCTGACATGCGAAATACACTTCGGAAACCTTCTTCGTGAGGACTTCGTCATTGTCGGTGCCGGCGCGAGTCGGCAGGACAACCAAGCCAAGAATGACGATGACCGATAAGATATAGGTGACTGTTTTCATAAAATGTCAAGATGCCTAACGAAAAAAGCTGAGCCACCGCCGACTTGCGACGCGAACCGCGACTGCGGAACTGCCAGCGCCAACGGCGGTTGGCTCCGGCGACTTGTTAGACGGCTCGTGTCTCATCTAAATCTTAATAAAGTGCATATTGACGCCGCCAGCCCAAGTGACGCTCGTTTTTTTCAGACTGGCCTCGCTCGCTCTCAAAAACGTCCAGCCTTTGGCGGCCATGTCTGCAACCATCGCCTCGTGCGCCTTCCGCTTCTCGCTCCACTTGACGGAATGAAACTGAAGATAAACCGAAGTCTGCTCGGCGTCCGGGTGCTGTGCCAGAATCTCGCGGGCACGTCGCTCCATCCGAATACGACGCGGAAGGATGACGACGACCAAGACGAGTAATAAAATGGCTGTCGGTGCTAACACGAAAACGACTAAAGGCTCGATATTCATAAAAATGTGCAGCCGCCTAACGTCAAGAGCTCAGGCACTCGGGACTGATGATGTAGTCCGCGCAAGCGGAACCCCGAAAGCTTTCGGGGCAGGCTGACCGTGCGCCATCCCGCGCCCGCTCGCGACCTGTCCCGCCATAGCTTCTGAGCGACGGCGGATGTCGTGTCGGAGTTGCCTGCAGCGATTTGTTAGGCGGCGTCATTTAACCGATACAAAATTTGGCCCAAGCTCAATAACTGAAAATTGCGGGTCTGTCTGCCCGGAAACCGCAACATATCGGCCATCTGTTTCCTTCTGCAAAAACATCAAGAACTGCTGGTTGCCCTCTGGCTTAAAAGAAACCAAGAAAGGACCATTATCGGCTGGCTTTGATGCCAGCGCATAATGATGCAAGACTAACTGCTTAACGTCCCGCTCACCCTTCAAAACCGTCAAGACCTTAAAACTCGTCTCGACTCCCTTGGCCATAACCGCTTCGTGTGTTCCATTAGTGTAAACAGTTTCGATGTTCGACAACGCTACCAACTCAGATGTCTCTACGACCTTGGTGGGTGTCGCAACCACAATCAGCGTCGCTTTGTCGTTGAGCAAATCGTAGCTCCATATGTGCATTAGCCGAGCGTGGGACTGAATCACAAGAAACAGCGACATGAATAATATAAGATAGATTTTCATAAAACGTATGCGAGCCGCCTAACATGTATTAGGTAGCAAAAGTACTACCTATCTCGGTTGCCGGGTTCCTTTCCATTTTGCTATAAGACTCGGAGCTCCAAATTGTTATGGTCTCATGAGTGGTTTTGTTAAGGACGACAAAGTGGACGCCGCCCCTAAGCCCAGAAAGCTTCTCGATCAGGTGAGCGATGCGATGCGCTTGAAACACTATTCCCTCCGCTCTGAGCAAACTTACGTCGATTGGATCAAACGCTACATTCTTTTCCATGGAAAGCAACACCCAAAAGACATGGGCGCTTGTCGAAGAGTTGCTTCCACACCAATTCCCTGAGATTGCGCGAAGCGGGTGATTCGGTTACACAAGGGCATGACTTGGTTCGGGCGCATCTTCTACGCCGTTGCAAGATCGATATTCCTATTTATTTTTCGCGGCGTATTTCGCACGCAGGTTGTCGGTTGTGACCGTGTGCCGAGGTCGGGCGGATTGTTGGTGGTTTCCAACCATATTAGTTGGGGTGACCCTCCCATGCTCGCGGTTGCGATGCCGCGTCCCGTGGAGTTTATGACGATGGTGGAAGTGTTCCGTATCCCCGTGGTGGGGATGTTGGCGCGCCAGTTTACGTTCCCCGTCGACCGTTCGCGGCCGGACGCCGGGGCGGCACGGGAAGCGATACGCAGGCTCCGCGCGGGACATTGCGTCGGTCTATTCCCCGAAGCTGGAATCCGTCTCACGGAGAAATCAGTGCTGGGCGGTCAACCTGAGTTCAAGCCAGGTGCAGGACTGATCGCACTGTTGGGTGGCGCAGCGATTCTGCCGGTGGTAGTCCGCGACACGCGCAAGCCGTACGAGTGGCGAAATTGGATCCCTTTTCGCGATGGCCGATTGCGTCGAGCGACAATGAGCGTCACGTTTGGATGCCCATTCAGCCTATGGATTCCCGAATCGCTGTCCGTGCCGGAGCGCCGACGGATTGCGCGGGAGACGTTACGCGCGGAGTTGCTGAAAACCGTTGAACTGACCTGAGCTTCTGTTAGGATTCACACCATGCGTACAAGACTTCTCATTAGCTTTCTGGCGATTGCGGTGCTGGCGCATCCCTGTTTTGGTCAGACAACAACCCGTACGATACGGTTGACTACCAGCGACGACGTGGGAGTTGTCGGAACATTTTATCCTGTCCAAGGCGACTCTGTTCCCGTCGTCCTACTGTTACCCGGATATAACCAGCTACGCGGTGAATGGGCCGCGTTCGCGTCCTATCTCCAGCGCAACGGGATCGCAGCGTTGACAATCGACCTGCGTGGGCAAGGCGACAGTACGCGGCAACTTACCCCTGAAGGTGTCCGCGCGCTCCAACGTGAACAATTCGGCACGCGCGATTTTCAAAACATGCAGCTCGATGTGGAGGCGGCGGTGAGTTGGTTGCAGGATCAGCCAGGCATCAAGAATGACGGGATCGCCATCGCGGGCGCAAGCGTCGGCGCAAACGTGGCCTTGCGGTACGCCGCTGTGAACGAGGATCTTGCAGCGATTCTACTGTTAAGTCCCGGTATCAATTACAAAGGGCTGCGTACGGATGATGTGATCACGAGCGTGGGCAGCCGTCCGCTGCGGATCGTGGTCTCCCAGTACGATTCGTTCGCGTTCGAGTCCAGCAAACGGCTTGTCGAAATCCGCAAGGAGGCTGGTCAGGTTGCTGATGGGAAAGAACTGATCATTTCCACTGGCAATCTTCACGGGACGGACATGCTGGCGGGGGTAAAGAAACTGCCGGAGATCCTGATGGTTTGGTTTCAACAGGTGTTGCTCGGCATCGCACCCGAACCAACCAAGCCGGTGACACCGGCTGCCGAGTCCCCTGCCCTCATTCCTGTGCCGGCAGGGACTACGTCATCGCCGACGTCAGCCCCGGCAGCCCAACAGCCGATTCCGTCGAAATGATTACGGTTCCGCGGCTGCAATCCGAGGCGGACGTTTCCATTCATAATCGTCGCGTTGATTATCGTAAACGTTGTCGTTTTCCTTCGCGAACTGGCGGGGATGGACGCGTTTGTTCACCAGTATGCGCTTGTGCCTGCCGTGCTGTATTCGAGGCCGAAAGGAACTGATGCCCAGTCGGCGCACCATCATATCGATCATCCGGACGGTTGTGTACGGATGTATCGCGGTCGCCTTGGCCTTATGGCGTGGTGAGATCAAGGGAAACATAGACGCTGTCCTGGTCGGCGCCATATGCGGCGACTACCTGACTTGGCTGGTTTGGAGCGTGATCGAACTACCACAAAACCTGCTGCACGGGTGTTATGACGTGTGCGTGAACACGTTCTTCGGCTTGCTGGTCTATCAGATGGGAGGCATCAATTTGCGCGCGGACATGAGCGGAGAGTTTATGGCGGTGATGTTCCTGGTATTCCTATTGGTGACCGGGGTTAAGGTCTTTTACCTTGGTGTTGTTTTTGTGGAGGAAGGCATCGAAGACGACGAGTGAGGGCAATCTGATCCCAGCCGTGATCTCCTTGCTGGCCTACCGGACGTCAACTAAAGCAACCCGTAGCTCGGGCAAAAAAGTAGGGGCACGGCATGCCGTGCCCCTACCAGATTCAACTGCAAGCTGCCTTTAAGCTTTGGCCTGTTCGAATTCTTTCTCCATCGCCTTCATCTCCGGCGAGTCAGTCTTGGACTTATTGACCGCCCAGACGATGGCTGCGAGACCAATAATCGCCAAGATAACAGCAATAGCGAATGGAGACTTGCCGCTGCCCTCCAAACCTGGGACCACGTGGAACTTCAACACGATCGGCAACAACAGCAGGCTCACCATGTTCATCACTTTGATCAGTGGGTTGATGGCCGGGCCAGCCGTGTCCTTCAGCGGGTCGCCCACGGTGTCACCCGTGACCGCCGCTTTGTGCCTCTCTGAACCTTTACCCGTGTTCTTCGCAATGTCACGCGGTTCGTCCTCAATAAGCTTCTTGGCGTTGTCCCACGCGCCGCCCGCGTTGGACATAAACACCGCCAGCAACTGGCCAACCAGGATCATGCCGGCGAGGAAACCCGCCAGCGCCAACGGCCCGAGCAGGAATCCGACCGACAGCGGCGCCAGAATCGCCAGCAGACCGGGGCCGATGAGTTCCTTCTGCGCTGTCGCCGTACAGATGCCAACCACCCGTCCGTAATCAGGCGTCTTGGTGCCAGCCCAGATTTCCTTGTCGCGGAACTGCTTGCGGCATTCATGCACAATCAGAAATGCCGCCCGGCCAACCGCGCGAATGGTCATCGAGCTGAACAGGAACGGCACCGCACCGCCAAGCAATAAACCGATGAACAGCGTCGGGTTGGCTACGGTCAACATGCCAGCCACGTTGTTGTATTGCGCGGTGGTCATTTCGCTTATCTTTTCTTCGCTGCCCATGGTCATGACGGCGATGAAACTGGCGAACAACGATACGGCCGCGATGACCGCCGAACCGATGGCAATACCCTTGGTCTCGGCCTTGGTGGTATTGCCGACGGCATCGAGGTCGGCCAGAATCTGACGGGCCTTCTTGTACTTTTCCTCGCCCATCTCGTGCTTGTCGTAACCCATCTCGCCAATACCGTTCGCGTTGTCGGCCACCGGACCGAACACGTCCATAGAGATCGTGTTGCCAGTCAGCGTCAGCATGCCGATACCGCACATGGCCACGCCGTATGCCACGAAGATCGGTGAGGTGCCGCCGTAGATTGCCACCGACGCGCCGATCGCCGCCGCGATGATGATGATCGCCCACACGGTGGACTCGTAGCCGATAGCGAAACCCTGAATGATGTTGGTCGCGTGACCAGTCTGACATGCCTTGGCCATCGACTTCACGGGTTCATGACTCGTATGCGTCCAATAGCTGGTGCACTTATTCAGCGCCACCGCGAGGAAAACACCGATCAGACACGTCCATGCGGGCCGCAAATCCAGACCGAGCATACCGAGATTGGCCCAGGCCGGTAGCGCGTCCACGCCGCCTGGATAACCGGCCACCGCCTGCGGATATTGCAACAGGTAGGCCGCGTTAAACCTCAGGTAAAACAGTCCGATCAGGAAGAAACCTACTATGCTGATGACCGACCCGATCAGGAAGCCGCGGTGCACCGAGGCCAATGCCGCATCGCCAGAATCGCCTTCCTTGGACCGCACGCTGTACGTGCTAATGATTGAGCCGATGACGCCTACCGCGCGCACCAGCAACGGGAAAATGACACCTTTATGGCCGAACGACGCGTAGCCGAGAATCATCGCCGCCACGATCGTGACTTCGTATGACTCGAAGATGTCCGCCGCCATACCCGCGCAGTCGCCGACGTTGTCGCCGACGTTGTCCGCGATGGTGGCCGCGTTGCGGGGGTCGTCTTCAGGAATACCGGCTTCGATCTTGCCAACGAGGTCCGCTCCGACGTCAGCCGCCTTCGTGAAGATGCCGCCGCCGACGCGCATGAACAGCGCGATCAACGTTCCGCCAAACCCGAAGCCCAACAACACTTCATATGCCTTCTCGCCATACGCCATGAAAATCAACGTGCCGCCGAGCAATCCAAGGCCATCCGTCAACATGCCGGTAATCGTGCCGGTGCGATACCCAATTTGCAACGCGCCGCCGAACGAGGTTCGAGCTGCCGCTGCCACGCGCAGATTGCCGAGTGTCGCAAACATCATGCCGACATACCCGACCGCAAAGCTAAACAGCGAACCCATCAGAAACGCGCCCGCACGTCCGAACGCGACCGGATACATGTCCGCCGACTTCTCACCGGCGAGCCTCGTTAAGAACAGTAATACCGTCAGCACGCCGATTAGAATGACGATTTTGCTGAACTGCTGGCGTAGATACGCCTTGGCGCCTTCGCGGACTGCGTCCGCCACTTTCTTCATCTTCTCGGTGCCCGTGTCAGCTTTCTTGACCTGGTCGACGAGCAACAACGCATATCCCAACCCGGCAAACGCCACGCCCAGCACACACCACAATGCCACGCGCTCGTAGCTGGCGTAATGAGAACTGGTCATGAATGCAAAGAATTGGAATGGCTCAGGCGCCTGCCCAATTGCTTTTGCGGCCAGTTCCTTTACCGCATCCTGGGCGCGAACCCAGTTGGCGGCCAACAACGTCACGGCGCATAGGGCCAGCGCTACGAACCATTGCCGTCGCGGGTCCCCTTTTGTAAAGTGCCGCATCCACCGGTTTAATCCTGCTGTCATTGCTTCGTTCCTTTCAGTTTTTTAAGTTCAACTTACCTAATAGGCGCAATACGAGTCGTCGACAGTACACAACAAGTCCGCCGCTGAAAAGCGAAAATTTTGCTCCGATTTGAGTGTGAAACCGCTTACGATTTCCAGACTTGTCATCCCCAGCGAGTGCGGCAAGAATGGTGGCAACGCAATGAATTCACTAGGCATTATCGCAGGCAACGGCGAATTTCCGCTCATCCTTGCACGCGCGGCACGCACAAAAGGCCATCATGTCGTGGCTGTGGCATTTGAAGGCGAAACCAACGTCGAGATCGAGAAGGCCGCCGATGAAGTCGAGTGGGTGCGTATCGGCCAACTTAGCAAGCTCATCAATGTTTTCACGTCACGCGGCGTGACGCGCGCGGTGATGGCTGGAGGCATTACGCCATCGAACCTGTTCAAAAACCTCAGCCTCGATATGCGAATGATCGCCGTGGCAGCACGGTTGAAGGTGCGTAATGCGGAAACAATCTTCGGTGCAATCGCCACCGAGATGGCCAAGGACAGCGTGGAGTTGCTCGATCCGCGGCCGTTTCTGGGCGATGCCATGCCGCAAGCGGGCTGCCTCACACGCGGGAGAGCCAGCAGTGACCAGCAGGGCGACATTGCTTTCGGGCTGAAGATCGCCAAGACCGTCAGCGCGCTCGATATCGGCCAGACTGTCGTCGTTAAACAGGGAACCGTGCTGGCGGTAGAAGGATTCGAAGGCTCCGACGAATGCATCAAGCGGGGAGGCGCGTTGGCGGGCGAGAAAGGCGGCGCGGTGGTGGTGAAGGTCAGCAAACCGAACCAGGATTTCCGATTCGATATCCCATGCGTCGGGATGCGGACAATCGAATCCTGCGTTGCAGGCAAGATCGCAGTGCTCGTAATCGAAGCCGGGAGCAGTTTGCTCTTGGACAAGGAGAAGGTGTTGGATGCGGCGAACAAGCAAGGCTTGTGCATCGCCGCGGTGGCGGCGCTTTGATGGGACCAATGACACAAGCTCTCAAAGTCGGCGTTGTCGGCGTGGGCCATCTTGGTTCGCAGCACGCACGGCTTTATTCAGAGCTTGCCCGGCGCTCCAACGGTCAATGCCGGTTCGTTGGCATATTCGACACCGACAACTCCAAGATGCGTACGATAACGGAGAAACACAGCGTCGCGACGTTTACCAGCCTCGACGAGATGATAAATTCCGTGGACGCGGTCAGCGTAGCGACGCCGACGGAAACACATTTTGCCGTGGCACGACAGTTTCTCGAGCACGGCAAACACGCGCTCATCGAGAAACCGATTACCGACAACCTGCGCGAGGCGGAGGAACTGGTCTCGTTGGCTCGCCAGAAACGCTGCGTGTTACAGGTCGGCCACGTCGAGCGCTTTAATCCCGTCCTGCGTTATCTCGGCGAGGTGCTCACTGAAGCGGCGTTCATCGAGGTGCACCGGCTCTCGCCATATCCGGGGCGCTCAATGGATATCGGCGTGGTGCTCGATTTGATGATTCACGACCTCGATATTGTGTTGGCGCTTGTGAAATCGCCGCTGGCGCACATTGATGCAGTTGGCATCCCTGTGTTGAGCGAGAGCGAAGACATCGCCAATGCGCGTTTGAAATTTGCCAACGGCTGCGTGGCCAACATCACCGCCAGCCGCGTGTCCGCAGAGCGGATGCGCAAGATTCGCGTGTTCGGACGCACCAAGAACGGCGCCGCCTACATCTCGCTCGATTACATGAAACAGGAAGGCCAAATCTACCGGATGGCTTCCGATGATGCTCGGGAATCCGGTTTTCTGAAAAAACTGCTTGCTGGCAAGGACGCGACCATCGTCAGCGAGTTTGCTGGCAAGAAAATCGTCCGCGAACCGGTGCCGATAGAGCACGACGAACCGCTCAAGCTCGAACTACAACATTTTATCGATTCCATTCGCCTCCAGCGCGACCCGCTCGTTACTGGCGAAGCCGGCAAGCAGGCGCTCGAAGTCGCGATGGAAATCACTGAACAAATCCGTAAACCGTGAGCCGCTCTATCATGTTCATCGCCGGCGAGGCGTCGGGTGACGCCAATGCCGCCGGACTAATCAAGGCGCTCCGTTCGCAGGCGTCCGACGTGCAAATTTTCGGCGCGGGCGGGCCTAAAATGAAGGCGGCTGGCATGGAGCTGCTGCTCGATCTGACCGAGCATGCGGTTGTCGGTCTCGTCGAGGTACTGAAGAACTACCGCAAATTCCACCGCATCTTCTGGCAGTTGGCGCGGGAGGCGGAAAAACGACGGCCGGATGTCGTCGTGTTGGTGGATTTTCCCGGATTCAATCTACGTTTTGCCGCGCAAATGAAGAAACGCGGCATCAAGGTCATCTATTATATCTCACCTCAGCTCTGGGCGTGGCACGCGAGCCGGGCAAAACAGATCGAGCGCGACGTTGATCTGATGCTGACAATCTTCCCGTTTGAGAAAGCGTGGTACGCAAAGCACGCGCCGGAGCTGAAGGTGGAGTTTGTAGGACATCCGTTTGCAGAAAGAATTCAGGAGTCGGGAGTCAGGAGTCAGAAGGTGGACAAGCTCGTCCTCTTAATGCCGGGCAGCCGCGAGCGTGAGGTTGCGAAGATTTGGCCGATCATGGCGAAGGTCGTGGACTTGATGCCCGCTGACTTGCAGTGTGTGGCGGCTGCGGTGGATGCGCGGTCAGCGACAATGATGAAACATCCGCGCATTACGGTTGAGGTTGGTACGGCGCGGGATTTAATGCAGCGGGCGACTCTGGCAATCACCGCGAGCGGCACGGCAACGATGGAATGCGCGTTCTGTGGATGTCCAATGATCGTCGTCTACAAAGTGAACTGGCTGACCTACCTCATTGGCCGCATGATCGTCACGGTGAACTGGCTCGCCATGCCCAATGTCATTGCCGGCCGTGCGATCGTCCCCGAATTCATCCAGCACGATGCGAGACCTGATCGCATTGCTGCTGCCGCAGGCGCGCTTTTGGAAAACGCGACGAACCGTGAATCGATGCAGCGTGAGTTGGCAGCGGTTGTTAGCAGTCTGGGTGGACCGGGCGCAAGCGGGCGGGCGGCAGCGTTCGTGCTCGAAGAACTTACTACGAAGTCTTCATGAGCCTTGGTCGCCTCTGGCGCCGCCAAAGGCGGGTAAACTTCGTGTGCTCTGTGGTTAAAACCGGCCGTGCCTAATGCTGTCTCGTCAGAAAGAAATCCGCTATAGCCCGAAGAGGCTCGGCGGATTTGCCGAAAGATTTTAACTGAGTCTGGGCATCGGCAATGAGATCAGCGGCGAACTGGCGCGATTTATCCAAGCCGAGAACGATTGGGAAGGTTGATTTCTGGTTCCTCTGATCGGCCCGAACGCTCTTGCCCATGACTTCCTTCGTGCTCGTGGCATCGAGAATGTCGTCGATCACCTGAAACGCAAGGCCAAGATCTTGTCCGTAGCGCGTGAGCCGCCTGAGTTGCGCGGGTGTGGCATTGCCAGCCATCGCGCCGAGCCGGATCGAAGCTGTGATGAGCGCGCTGGTCTTGTTTAGATGCGTCCGTTTGACCTGTTTAAGGCTGAGGTTCTTGTTCTCGCCTTCTAGATCCTGCACCTGGCCTGCAATGAGGCGAAGACTGCCCGCGGCGAACGCCAGTTCCTTCACAAGGACACGGACGGGATAACGTTTTGGCGGATCGGCTTTCGCGACGAGCGCGAAGGCTTCCGTCAGCAGGGCGTCGCCTGCCAGCACTGCGATACCTTCACCAAAGACTTTGTGGTTGGTCGGTTTACCCCGGCGGAAATCATCGTCATCCATGCACGGCAGATCGTCGTGTATGAGTGAGTAGGTGTGGATGCATTCTACGGCACAAGCCAACGGCATAGCCGCCCCATCCTTCCCACCTACGGCTTCGCAAGAAGCGAGGCAAAGCACGGGGCGGATGCGTTTGCCGCCTGCGAATATGGAATAGCGCATCGCTTTGTGGATCGTCGTCGGCTCGGCGGTTTCGGGCGGCAAAAGTTTGTCGAGCGCCGCGTTGACGCGGGAACTGACGCGACCCATGTATCTATTTAGTGAGAAAGGTTTTTCTGGTTTCAAATGGCCTCCTGCCGACGGGACAACATGCTACGGGTTGGGACTGGGTTTTCAAGCCTGAATTCGGGCAGCCGGTACGGGTTCGGAGTTGACAGCAGCGGGAAATCCCTTAATAGTGGCGCATTTCCCGCTTATGCCAACATACGAATACGAGTGTCAGAAGTGCGAACATCGCTTTGAAGTTTTTCAATCGATCAAGGACAAGCCGAAGCGGACATGTCCAAAATGCCGTGGTCGGTTGAAACGATTGATGGGGATGGGTGCGGGACTGTTGTTCAAGGGGTCGGGTTTCTACATTACCGACCACCGCAAACCGGGTTACAGGGAAGCAGCCAGCAAGGAGAGCGGTGCGGTGACAACCGCGTCGTCGAAAAATTCAACAGTCGCGGCGCCGTCAACCGCGAGCAAAAAAAGGAGCAAAGACTAACACCATGGTACTATGTCCAAAGTGTGGTTTTAATAATGAATTGGGAGCGATGTTTTGCCACAAGTGCGGCGTGAAACTCAAATTGGACAATGTCCATCCGCCGCGCGCGGGCGAAACACAAGGAGGAATACTGGGTAAGTCAATCCTCGGCCTTGTCGGATTGGCCATTCGCATCCTGGTTGTTGTGGGGCTGGTGCTGGCGATCATTTTACTGCTCCAAGTGCCTATAACGCGTGAGATCAAGCCATCCGACATGGAAGTCTCAAAGTCCTACACTAAGCGGGCGGCGTTGATGCGGATGATCCAGCAGAATAAGGCAGGCACCATCACGCTATCCGAGGGCGAGATCAACGCTTGCATTGCGCAGGTTGCGTCCGACACGAACAACCTTCATCGCATTATTCAACCAACGACGATTCAAATCGAGTTGGGACGGGGCGATGTCACTGTGGTGGTGGACGGCAAGATCAAGCTCGGCACATTCGAGAAAGGCGTGGCGTTCCGTTACAGCGGTGTGCCGACAATTAAAGGGGACCGCTTCATATTCCGCGTGACCGGCGGGTATATCGGTCGCCTGCCAATACAACCGAAGATCCTAGACTACACCGGCCTGCTCGATAGCTATTATGCTCAATTGTTCCGCAGCCTGAGTGCCGACCGCGAATTGCTCGGCAATCTGACCGCGATCTCCGTGGATCCGAATAGAGGTGTTGAGTTGAAATACGATCCGGCCCAGCGCCGCTGAACGTGGTCGAGTGTTATGAACGCTCCACGCGTTCTTGTTGTGCTAGCCGTCGCAGCCCTTGGCTGCGCGGTGAACGCGGCACAAGTCGGCGCGGTGGGCGGAGTGGCAACCTCAAACACGCTGGTGCGCGCCGTCAGCGCTTCACGCCAATTCACGGTGTACGCCCGTGCCCCGTCTCTGTCTCCAGTGCTGTGCGCATATGCCGAACGGATGAAGCGGGGTTGGCTCAACCGCCTCGATCTCCGAGACAACTGGCGTGATCCAATCGTTATCGTCGTGCGTGAACGCGAGCCGACCGAACTCGACGCCTCCCCAGTGGTCACGGACACCGTGCAGTTGGGTATGGGCTTGGGCTATCGGATTCGCTGTCTTACACCGCCTCCGCTCGATGAAGCTCGACTGCGGCTGGCGCTGGTTCAGTCGCTTTGCGCCGAGTGGGCCAACCGAACCCAGCCAGTTCTACGCCGTCAACTATTCGTAACCGCTCCCCTGCCCCTCTGGCTCGTTGACGGTCTGACGCAATCGGTAGGCGAGCGAACGGAATTGCGGAGCGCCGCAGCGCGGCGTTCGGTGAACGCGGGACGCCCCATGCGCGCCCGCGACGTGATGGAGACAATGGCATTGCCGTCCGACCCGATGGAACGCGAGTTATTTAAGGACAATGCGTGCTTGTTCACGGAAGGTCTACTCGCACTGAGAGATGGCCCGCATATGCTCCAAAGTTTTCTGACCGAGTTGGCCGCACTTAAATCGATGACCAGCGCGTTCTCGACCGTTTACCATAACGATTTTCCCCAACCCGTAGCACTGGAAAAATGGTGGGCGCTGGAGTTGGCGAACTGCATGGTCACGCAACCAGCCCAGAATCTGGTCGCGACGGAAACGGCCCGTCAACTCGACGAGTTATTGCGCTTCTCGCTCCGACTGGCGGACGGTTCAACCAATGAAGTTTCTCTGACCGAACAACCGCCCGAATTCCTATGGCGCCAGACTGGGCAGAAATGGCTGAAGACTGCACTCGAGGATCGCATCCAACGGTCGGAAGTGTTACGTGCACAAGCTCATCCGCGCTACCGCGCGGTTATCGACCTCTACATCAAAGCTGAACGATACTGGCTTGCGGGGAAGCTGGACCTCAGCCGCGCCACGTTCGAACAGGCCCGCAGAGAACTACAGCAGGTTGACCAGCAGATGCTGGAGATCGCACTGGTTCTCGACCGTGCCGAACGCACGTACACCCGGGAGGACTTCGGGTCAACCTTGAGTAATCAGCTCCACGCCCTCGACCAGTTTCATCGGCTTGATCAGCAACGTAGCGCACCCATCGGAGATTACCTAGACCAGTTTGACCGCTGATCGGTGTAGCGACCGCCGTCCCCGGCGGCGACTACAGCGCCTTCAATAGCGCCTTCACCTTCTCCCGCTGCTCTCGCAACTGCTGCTGCTTGTCGCGCTCGCGCTGCACGGCGATGGGCGCGGCCCGGTTGACAAAGTTTTTGTTTGCCAGCTTCGCGTTCGCGGCAGAGAGTTGACGTTCGATATCTTCGAGTTGTTTGGTTAGGCGCTTCCGCTCCGTTTCAGTATCAACAGCACCGATCATAAAAATAGTCGCTGCCTTCGTGATGAGACTGGGAGTTAGTCCAGTCGGTGTGTAATTCGGGTCAATGATCACTTCATGCGCGTGGAGCAACCGTTTCAGACTTTCGATTTCGTCGAGGAAGAACTTGCCGGAAGTGGTTGGCTTAATGGCGAAGTTAGTCACTAGCTGAGGATGAACGTTGTATTCGCTCCGTAATTGTCTTCCAGCACTCACCAACTCATATAGCTCATCAACTCTTGCTGCGTGCTCGGCGGTAGCACCTGCGACTTTGCGTGGCTGCGGCCACGCGGCGGATTGGATCGTGCCATTGCCGCCAGTGCCTGCCCATAATTCCTCCGTGATGAATGGCGCATAGGGATGGAGCAAACGCAGGATCGTGTTAAAAACTTCATCGAGCACAGCGATATTTGCCGATACCTTGCTTGCTTCGATGTACCAATCGCAGAAATCGCCCCAAACGAAATCATAGAGTTCCTTCGCCGCTTCGTTGAACTTGTAGCTGTCAAGAGCTGCGCTCACTTTCACAATTGCATCGTTCATCTCGAACAAAATCTTGAGATCGTGTGCGTTTAGCGGGCGTTGCTGTGGATTGTTGGCACGCTGCATCTGGATGAAACGCGCGGCATTCCAGAGCTTGTTCATGAAATTACGGCCAACCTCGCAACGTTTTTCGTCGAACAGAATGTCCTGTCCCTGCGGCGCGATGAGCATAAGGCCAAACCGTAAACCGTCCGCACCGTACTTCGAGATGAGATCAAGCGGATCGGGCGAGTTGCCGAGCGACTTCGACATTTTCCGTCCGACTGCGTCGCGGATGATACCGGTGAAATAAACGTTGCCGAACGGTTTCTCGTCCATGAACTCGTATCCGGCCATGATCATACGCGCGACCCAGAAGAAAATGATGTCGGGCCCGGTAACAAGATCGGTCGTCGGATAAAACTTCTTCAGTGTTTCCGTTTTTTCCGGCCTGCCCCGAGCAACGTCGAGGGACCAGCCCATAGTCGCAAACGGCCAGAGCCATGAGCTGAACCAGGTATCTAGCACATCAGGGTCTTGCTCCCAGTTCTCCGGGTCCGGCGGCGGCGTGGGCCCGACGTAGATGGAGTCTGGGAGTGCCGGAGTGGCGGAGTGTTGGGGTGTTGTGGTTGTCTCGCTCTGCGCTGATTTCCGGTACCACACCGGAATCCGGTGCCCCCACCAAAGCTGCCGACTAATGCACCAGTCTCTTATCCCGCTCATCCAATGGGTGTATGTCTTCGTCCATCGTTCGGGGTAAAACTTAATCTCGCCGTTCTCGACGGCGCTGGTGGAATGAGGGACTTGCGGATATTTCAAAAACCATTGCTCACTCAGGTACGGCTCGATAGGTACATGGCTGCGCTCGCTGTAGCCTACGTTGTGCGTGTAATCCTCAATCTTCAGCAGCAGCCCTTGCTCCTTCAAGTCTTCGATAACAGCCTCGCGACACTCGAACCGATCTAGATCTTCGTAATCCTCACCCACCTCCTCCGTCATCTTGCCGTCGGGACCAATGACAACGGTGAGCGGAAGATTATGGCGCACCGCCATCTCGTAGTCGGCAGGATCATGCGCAGGAGTGACCTTGACGCAGCCCGTGCCGAACTTCGGATCAACAACGGAATCGGCAATGATCGGAATCTGTTTGTTACGCAGCGGCAATAATACCTTGCGTCCAACGAGCTTCTTGTAGCGCTCGTCGTCGGGATTGACCGCAACGGCTTCGTCACCGAGCATCGTTTCGGGCCGCGTGGTGGCGACAATGACAAACTGGTGAGCGTGTGGCTTGCCGTTCGCGTCGAGAAGCGGGTACTTCAAGTGCCATAAATGACCTTGCTCCTCGACCATGTTGACTTCCTCGTCTGAGAGCGCGGTGCGGGCGGACGGATCCCAGTTGACCATCCGCTTGCCACGATAGATAAAGCCCTTCTTGTAAAGATTCACGAAGACTTGCAGCACGCAACGCGAGTACGCCTCGTCCATCGTGAACCGTTCACGCGACCAATCGCAGGAGCAACCGAGCTTCTTGAGCTGTTGAATGATGATGCCGCCGTGCTTCTCTTTCCATTCCCAGACTTTTTCGAGAAACTTCTCGCGGCCGAGGTCTTCGCGATGCTTGATCTTGCCCTGCTTGCGAAGCGTTTTCTCAACAACGGTTTGCGTTGCGATGCCAGCGTGATCGGTTCCCGGCAACCAGAGCACTTCGTAGCCCTGCATTCGTTTGCGGCGGGCGAGAATGTCCTGCAACGTGTTGTTGAGCACGTGGCCCATCGTCAACACGCCGGTCACGTTCGGCGGTGGAATGACAATGGAATAAGGCGGCTTTGAGGACGCGGGATTGGCTGTGAAATAGCCCTTTGCCATCCACTCCGCATACCACTTGTCCTCGACAAGCCTCGGATCATACGCCTTCGGAATCTCGTTCGCTGCAACGCTCATACAGAATGTTTATAAGCGGAGAACAGTGAACAATTCAACCATAGAGACGTTCATCCCGAAGAGAAGGCACAGGCGCCCCGACAGCAGGTGTCGGGGTTGGGAATCGGCTTGAGTCGGGACCAAGTTGGAGTAAGGTTGGGAACGTGGGCGTGGGGATACAGATTACTGTTCTTGGCAGCGGCAGTGCGGGCAATTGCGCGCTGGTTGAAACCGAGACGACGCGGGTGCTGGTTGATGCGGGGTTGAGCGCGCGGCAAATCTCGCAACGGCTGGCGTCGATCGGTCGGCGGATAACGGATATCCACGGGATTCTTCTGACTCACGAACATAGCGATCACATCCGCGCGCTCGGTGTGCTCTGCAAAGCCAACGACTACGGCGTTTACGCCAATCGCCTCACGGCGGAAGCGGTGGCAGAAGATCCCGATTGGAATGCCAAGGTACGGATAAGCTGGCGGCTGTTCACGACGGGACAGCCGTTCGAGATCGGCGATCTGACCATCGAACCGTTCAGCGTGCCGCACGACGCCTATGACCCCGTCGGGTTCCTCATCCGTAATCAGACGAACGCAATCGGCATAGTCACTGATCTCGGTCACGCCACAAAGTTGGTTATCGAACGCCTAAAAACCGCCGGCGCGGTGGTCATCGAAGCCAATCACGATTTGAAACTGTTACAGGAGGAAACCTCGCGACCGTGGGCGCTGAAGCAACGTATCATGAGCCGGCATGGTCACATGAGCAACGAAGCGGCGGCGACATTGGCTGGCGAACTGGCGAGCGAGCGATTGCAGCACGTGTTGCTGGCGCATTTGAGTAGGGACTGTAATCGGCCTGAGCTGGCGCGGGACATGGTCAGCCGCAAACTGCGGCAGATCGGCGCCAGCCACGTCACAGTAACGGTCACCAGTCAGGATATACCCACGGCAACAATCTCGCTGAACGGCAAGGTCTGATTGTAGCCGCCCCGACATCGGATGTCGTGGCTACACCACTAACCAACAACTTCGTGAAGCTCGCGCAACGTCTTTAGCAGGTCGCCGACTTGGGCGAGTGGTAATTGGGTTGCCGCGTCGCTGAGGGCGCGTTCGGGACGCGGGTGCGCTTCGAGGAATACGCCGTCACAACCTGCGGCCACAGCGGCTCGGGCCAGCACCGGTGCCATGCGACGGTCGCCACCGCTGGCTTTGCCCGCCGCGCCGGGCATCTGGACGCTGTGCGTGGCATCAAAAACGACCGGCCAACCGAACTCGCGCAGGATTACCAGTGACCGCATATCGGCAACGAGATTGTTGTAGCCGAACGAGGTACCGCGTTCGGTGAGAATGATGTTGCGACCACCCATGGCCGTAATCTTGTCGATGACGTTTCGCATATCCCACGGGGCGAGGAACTGGCCTTTCTTGACGTTGACGCATTTGCCGGTACACGCAGCCGCTTGGACGAGATCAGTCTGCCGGCATAGGAACGCGGGGATTTGAAGAACATCTACGAATTCCGCCACGGCAGCGCATTCGATGACGGAATGCACGTCAGTCAATACGGGCACGCCGAGTTTCGCCTTCACTTTTGCCAGAATAGCCATGCCGCGCTTGAAACCGACCCCGCGGAAACTGTCGGTTGAAGTGCGATTGGCCTTGTCATAACTGGCTTTGAAGATGAACGGCAACCGCAACCGGCTACAGACAGTGGCCAGCATCTCCGCAGTCCGGAGAACCATTGATTCGCCTTCGATGACGCACGGGCCAGCGATGACGAACAGTGGCGCGTTCTTTCCGCCGAGTTTCAGCTTACCGACGTGAATGGTTTTCATAGTCATAACCGAATGACAACAGTGTATCAGAACCGCCTTCCCTGACAAGCCTCGCGCCAACCCCATCAATTGTCGGGCGTTGACCACATCGCACACCGTCAGCTAGAATCGAATTAGTCAAAAGCGAATTATGTTAAAGGTGAACTTAATTTTCAGATTGGTTGCTGTCCTTTCGCTATTATCTGCCGGCATTTCCTGTACCCGGGACACCAATGCGCCCGCTCTTGATGTTTACGACGGCTTTGAAACGTCCACCTTGAGCAAGGTTTGGGACACTGACAGATTCGTTCCCGGCGCGGTACAGATGCAGACGAACATTGTTCGCGCAGGTCACGGAGCGGCAAAGATCACGGTTCACTCTCGCGATAAATTTGAGGCTGGTATCAACGGCAACAACGACACTGAGCGGGACGAATTGTTGGAGGCAAGAAAGCTCACCTCGAAAGAAAACGAAGCTTACGAACATTCCTTCAGCATGTTTATTCCGACGGATTTTCCAATCGTGCCGACACGACTGGTCATCGCACAGTGGAAGCAATATTGTCCCAAGGGCGGTAATTGTTCGGACAACAGTCCGGTGCTGGCAATTCGCTATATTTCCGGCGTGCTCAAAATCACGCAGAACATTGGTAAAAACCAAACGACTCTATATAAAGAGAAGGGCGAGTTTCGAAACCGATGGCTCGATTTCAAATTCCAAATCCGCTTCTCGACAAACGAAAATGGGCGAATTAGAGCGTGGCTTGGCGATAAACAGATTGTTGATTATAAAGGCCCCACTGCCTATCCCGAAAATGACCAAACCGGATATGCCAGCCCCAGCCGATTTTATTTCAAGATGGGGCTGTATCGCAACCTAATGCCCGAGCCGATGACGATCTACATTGACGAGTATCGGAAGAAACAATTGCCCCCAAACGATCTTTAACCCAGATGTTCTGACGCCGAGCACCGCGCCCAAAAACAGAAAATGTTTTATGTTGAGACCTGACCCCCTAGTTTCGGCCAAGGTAATTGTGAATGATCTAAAACATTCTCACGGAGCCAGCCATGCCCGTTGAATTCAAGGACTACTATGACGTTCTCGGCGTGGCCCGAAACGCGAGCGACGAGGAAATCAAGAAGGCATTCCGCAAGCTCGCACACAAATATCACCCCGACGTCGCCAAAGACAAAACCATTGCCGAAGAAAAATTCAAGGAAATCAACGAAGCCAACGAAGTCCTCAGCGACCCGGAGAAACGGCGAAAGTACGATGAGCTGGGAGAGAACTGGGACCATCCGGAACGGCAGGCGGCCCAGCCGCAGGGTGGATTCGGCGGCGGTCCCGAAGACGGTTCTGAATTCCATTTCGATGGCACGGGCTTCAGCGATTTCTTCGAACAATTCTTCGGCAGCCGTGGTCGCCCATTCGGCGGTTTCGGCCGAACGCGGGGGGGTGGCGTGGGGAGCGAGACATTTGCCCAACGCGGCCAGGACATCGAGGGGGACATCCTGGTGACGCTTGACGAAGTCTTGCACGGTTCGAGCCGCACGATCCGGCTGCAGCGCACCGATCCGCGCACAGGGCGATCAACCATACAGACCTTGCGGGTGAAAATTCCACCCGGCGTTCGGGAAGCGCAGCTCATACGTCTCGCAGGCAAGGGACAGGAAGGTATTGGCGGGGGCGACTCGGGGCACCTGTATTTGAGGGTAAAATTTGCCCAGCACCCAGATTTTCGTGTGCGGGGCGCCGACCTGTATTACGATTTGGAACTATCCCCGTGGGAAGCGGTGCTGGGTGCCACCGTCCACCTGCCAACTCTTGATGGAATGGTGTCCTTGAAAATTCCGGCTGGCACAGCGGCTGGACGCCAATTTCGTTTGCGCGGGAAGGGTTTGCTCACGGGCGACGGAACGCGGGGCGACCTGTATGCCATTGTGTCCATTCAGGTCCCGTCGAATCTTACGCCGGAACAAAAAGTCCTGTGGGAACAGTTGGCCAAGAAATCGGCGTTCAACCCGAGGAAAACCTCATGAAGAAACGAAATATTCCTGACAGCCCAGCGTGTCTTTCTATTGAGGCATTTCAACCGAAGCCAAATGTTTTCTACAGTCTAGATGCGGCGGCTCATCTCGCGGGTGTCCCCCGCCGTTCCATTCTGATCTATTGTCGCGCCGGCCTTGTACGACCTGTCTTGCAGCCGCCGTATGGGGTGATGGAATTCACGGAAGAGGCGATTTACACCGTGCGGCGGATCGAGCACTTGCGGACTGTTCACGGCGTCGAGTTGGCCTGGCTCAAAAACATGCTCGATCTGCTCGATGAGGTGGAGCGCCTGCGCGCCGAGCTGCGCTTTTTGCGTAACCGTTGAAAAGGCGAATACACACGAGGCCGATACCATCTCTGCCATCTGCGACATCGTTGCCAGAACTTGATTCTGTCAGGTGTCGAGAGTTGACCCTTTAGATAGAAAGGGTTAATGGATTCCCATGAACGAAACTAATAAGCCAACATCGCGTCGTTGGTGGCAGTATCTTTTGGGGCCACTGCTATACATAATTTTTAGCAATATCGGGCCGTTCAAAGAATGGCCGAATTGGGTTTGGCTGATCTTAGTTTTGCTAACTGTACCATTTGTTGCCATTTGGCAAAAAAAGTGCGCCGCAGCAGAAGACCCTACTGAACCGCCGTCCGACGACCCGCCAGATTCAAATTAGGAAAACGCCAAACTTGTCTACGTGTTGACGATTTTGGACTAAGGTTTTAGTCTAGTTGCTCGTGATGCCGTATCAAATGCACATCGGTTTCGACAACGACCGTCGCCTTTGTCGTAAAGTTCACTACTTCGAATATAAGGGCATTCAGTTTAAGCTCATTCAGAATAATCCTCGTCGTTGGTCAGACGTGCTATTGACCATAATACCTAATCACTACGACGAGGCGGCAGAGCGGAAAGCATACGTCACTGCTTCTGAATTTCTTAGCGCATTGAGCTGGGAGCTAAACGCGAGAATCAAAGTTCGGAATCTAGGAGGTGGATCTGCTAAGACTGGTCTTCGAAACGCACGTTGTTGTGTATTCTCCTTTCCACATATCACATTCGAAGGTCTTTGTATAGGTTACGATATTTCCAGAATACCGCTAATTGAAACTCAAGAGCAGAAGGATGCTCTTACGTTGCTTCGTGAGGCCCGGAGTACTAATAACGACTATCTCGCCTTTCTCTTTTTCTGGCAGATTTTCGAAGTGGGTAGAGGTAATCCGATCGGATGGATCAACAAGACCTTAAAGAAAAAGCCTAACCAGTTATGGGTCACCGATGATGCGGTAGCCATACTGCCACTCGGTGGCAAGAGTTTAGGGCAGTACTTGTACGAGGACTGTCGCTGTGCGATTTCACATCTCTTTAAACTCACCGGCACAAAGCGCAGAATAATAATAGACACGCCGGAAGATAATTTACGGATAACGCGCAGCTGCCAGCTGCTAGCTGAGTTCGCGAGATTCTACATCTGCGATGCGTTGAAACTGAACAAAGTGATGTATCTAGTGCGCAGGAATGGACGAGGATTTCCTGTGTACTTGAGCGACGAAGAAACGCAAGCAGTTCGATGCAAGATTGCCTATCCTCAGCGGTATCTGAGCGTGGCGCGTAAACGCTGCACAACAAAGAATCCGCTCAACTAATGACCGCGGCCGGGGCGTAGAACTCCAGCTATCGTGGTCCCCAAGGAAGCGAAAGGTGAAATACGGCGTAGATAAGGACCACCGCCACCAGAGCTGTCACCAACCAGATGATGAACTTTTTCATTGTTGTATCTCAGTCCGTCCCTTCGGACGCCTAGCGTTTCATCTCCGTCGTTTCAGGGCGGCTTCGATGAAGCCGCGGAAGAGGGGATGGGCGTTGTAGGGTCGGCTCTTGAATTCTGGATGGAACTGGCAGGCGACGAAGTACGGGTGCGACGGGATCTCGATAAGTTCGACCAAATCTTTCTCGGCATAGTTACCGGCGATCTTCAATCCGCGTTGGGTCATCCGGTCGCGGTAAGCGTTGTTGAATTCGTACCGGTGCCGGTGGCGTTCGCTGATCAACGGCGCGCCATAAAGGCGTCGGGCATGGGTGCCATTTGCGAGTTTGCATGGCATTGCGCCGAGGCGCATCGTGCCGCCTTTGTCCCTGACTTTGCGTTGTTCTTCCAGCAGACAGATGACTGGGTGAGGCGTTTTCCGCGCGAACTCGGTGGAGTTGGCGCCTTTGAGTTTGCAGACGTTACGGGCGAATTCGATTACTGCGGTCTGCATACCGAGACAGATGCCGAAGTACGGCATCCTCTTCTCGCGGGCGTACCGGGCTGCAGCAATCTTGCCTTCGATACCGCGATTGCCGAAGCCGCCGGGCACGAGTATACCGGTCACGCCATGCAGGTATTTACCGGCGCCGTCCCTCTCGATGTCCTCGGCATCAACACGAACGATCTCAACCGCGGCGTCGTTGGCGGCGCCACCGTGTTTGATCGCTTCGTAAAGGCTCTTGTATGAGTCCTGAAGCTGAATGTATTTGCCGACAACGGCTATCCGGCACCGACGGTGTGGCGCGATGAGGCGTTTGAGCATGCGTTTCCAGTTGTGCATGTCGGCTGGACGTGTACGCAGGCCGAGAAACCGGCAGGCAAGATCGTCCACGCGTTCCTGCTGCAAAGCGAGTGGGACTTCGTAAATCGAGTGGGCAACGTCCAGTTCTTCAATGACGCATTTCATGGGTACGTTACAGAACATCGAGATCTTCTGGCGCACTTCCTTGCCGAGCGGTTTCTCGCTGCGACAAATGAGAATCTGCGGCTGGATGCCGATTTCCCGAAGTTTCGCCACGCTTTGCTGGGTCGGCTTGGTTTTGATTTCGCCGGCGACGCGGATGTACGGCACCAGCGTCATGTGAATAAATAACGCATTTTGCGGCCCCACTTCGCCGGCGAACTGACGGATGGCTTCCAGGAATGGCAGCCCTTCGATATCACCGGTCGTGCCGCCGATCTCGATAATCAGCACGTCGGCATCGCTGGTGCGGCCGATCTTGCGAATCAGGTCTTTGATCTCGTTGGTCACGTGCGGGATGACTTGCACGGTCTTGCCGAGATAATCGCCGCGCCGTTCTTTCTCGATAATGTTGGCGTATACGCGTCCGCTGGTGAGGTTGTTGAGGCGTGTCAGCGTGGCGTGGGTGAACCGTTCGTAATGACCGAGATCGAGGTCGGTCTCCGCGCCGTCATCGGTAACGTACACTTCGCCGTGCTGGAATGGGCTCATCGTGCCGGGGTCAACGTTCAGGTACGGATCGAACTTTGCCAGCGTGACTTTCAGGCCACGGTTTTCCAGCAACGCGCCGAGCGATGCGGCGGTCAACCCTTTGCCGAGGGAACTAATCACGCCGCCAGTGACAAAGATATATTTCATTGTAGGCCCTCTACCGCGAATGGACGCGAATCAACGCGAATGCACGGTACGCATCCATTTTCTCCGGTTCTGTGATTAGTGTCCATTAGCGTTTATTCGTGGTTAAAATCCGTTCCACCAACTCCACATCTTCGGGAGTATCAACGCCCACCGAATCGTGGGGTGTAATCAGCACTTTGATTGCATAACCGTTCTCTAATGTCCGTAATTGCTCCAGCTTTTCAGCCTTCTCCAGCTCCAACTGCGGCATCTGTACAAATTTTTGAAGGAATCCCCGGCGGTAGGCGTAAATGCCTAGATGCTTGTAGCGCGCCGCCACTTCACCTGAGTCACGGACAAACGGGATCGGATAACGCGAAAAGTAGAGGGCGTTGCCGTTGCGGCTGAAGACCACTTTCACGACGTTCGGGTTCTGCAAATCGCGACCCGTATCAATCCGCCGCGCCAACGTTGCCATTACGCATCCGGCGTCATTCCGCAGTCCGGCGACCAGTTGATCGATCATCTCTGGACGCATCATCGGTTCGTCACCCTGAATGTTGACGACGAATTCCGACTCATACTGGCGCGCGACCTCGGCCACGCGGTCGGTGCCTGAGGCGCACGATGGGGAAGTCATCATCACCTCGCCGCCGAACAATTTCACGGCCCTAACGACGCGCTCGTCTTCGGTGGCGATGATGATCTTGTTGACCTGAGTGGATTTGACGACCTGCTCGTAAACGTGCTGGATCAGCGGTTTGCCGGCGATCATCACCAGCGGTTTCCCCGGAAACCGTTGAGCGCCATAACGCGCCGGAATCACGCCGAGGGTGCGCAGCTTCATTACAGGCAGTCTATCAGAACTGCTGCGTCTGGCAAGCCCAGCCATTTCGCTGCGCAAACGGAATTGCTTCGTCCCTTTGCCGGGCCGATTTTGCCGCATCAATTATTTGCAGGGAGAGATTTGTCGTGTATGTTCTTTTAGGGCGCAGGTAGGATGTGGTTGAAGTGGACACGGAAGACGAGGAAAAGATGTATTCCCCTTGGGCTGAACGCCGAAAGGGATTGAATGGGTCGGGAGATTCACCTATGACGGGACGAATGGAACCAATATGGCATTGAAGAAGCTGGCAGGAGAAGGTTGTTACAGGCTGGCTAGACTCCTTTTGTCGCTGAGCGGCGTAATGGCATTTCTGGCGCTTTGGAGTTGGGTAATTGGCAAATGGCAATGGCTGTCTTTGGGAACAGGCCATGCACCGATGCCGCCGGCCACCGCGTGGCTCCTGTTGCTTTTGAACACAGCGTTGTTGGCCTATCTGCGCTGGCCGACGAAACGTGCCGCACAGTGGTTCGGGCGAGGGGCTGGGCTGGCCGCCGCAGCGTCGGGCGTACTGGCTATGTTGCGCCCGGTCTTTGGCTGGCGGTCGCCATTGGAGCAGTGGCTGGCAGGAGGAGCGGGGCCAGTCGGCGAGATAACGCCATTTAGCAAGCTGGTGTTCTTGTTGTTTGGTCTCGCCGTTCTGTTCCACTTCCAGCCGTTTCGAGACAAACGTCCCTTTCGCTGGCTGGGGATTGGACTGGCACTGCTGGTGTCATGGATAAGCGTG
>JBEKLX010000015.1:0-24726 GCA_050008795.1 Verrucomicrobiia bacterium
ATTCAGTTCATGGTCGAGACACTGCACAAGCTCCCTGGTTTATAACATGCGTTGCCTTGTCACTGGCGCTTCTGGCCACCTCGGTTCGTATTTGGTTCGACTGCTGCTGAACAGAGGCCACGAAGTTGTTGGATTTGTCCGGCCACAGAGCGACTTGTGGCGGCTAACAGATGTGTTGCCGCAAATCCGGCTAATCCGCTGCGATCTGTCGGACGTTGACCGGGCGGCAGGAGAGATCACCTCAGCGACTCCGCAAGTCGTCTTCCACCTTGCTTGGCACGGCGTGACCGGCGAGTACCGCAACGACCCAAGTCAGATTCACTGCAATCTTACCGGCAGTCTTCGTCTATTGGAGCTCTCGCAGAAAGCGGGGTGCCAGTGCTGGGTTGGGATGGGATCGCAGGCGGAATATGGACCCTTTAAAGGTATTTTACAGGAAGACCTGCCCACTCGGCCCGTGACGACCTATGGCGTCACCAAGCTCCGCGTCGGACTGTTGAGCCGGCAATTGTGCGAGAGCGTTGGCACGCGGTATGTCTGGCTGCGATTGCTGGCCACATATGGCCCAAAGGATGACGTGCATCATCTCATTCCCAGCACGACCCTGAAGCTGTTGGCTGGCGAGAAGCCGTCCTTGACTCCGGGCGAGCAACGCTGGGATTATCTGTACGTTGAAGACGCCGCTGAGGCCTTGTATGAAGTGGCCGTGAATTCCCGTGTTCAGGGCGTGTTCAACCTGGCATCAGGCGAGGCACGCAGGATTCGAGAGATCGTCGAGTCTATCCGTGACCAGATCGATCCAAGGTTGCCATTGGGCTTCGGTGAGATGCAGTACCGGCCCGACCAGGTTATGCACCTGCAGGCCAACATCAGCAAGCTGCAGGACGTGACCGGCTGGCGACCACGGACGAATTTTGAGAAAGGTCTGGAGAAAACTGTCGAGTGGTACCGAACGAACAGAGAGGGGAGAACGCCTTGAACGCCGTAGATCAGACGGATGTCCGTCGACTGGCTGCGACCATCCGCGCGCATGCCTTGCGGATGGTGCATCGGGCGAACGCCTCGCACATTGGCACATGCCTTTCGATGGCAGATCTGTTGGCGGTCTTGTACGGCAAAATCCTGCGCCTTGATCCCGCGCGTCCCGATTGGCCTGAGCGAGACCGGTTCATACTCAGCAAAGGCCATGGCGCAGCGATCCTGTACGCCGTGTTGGCCGAACGCGGGTTCTTTCCGGTGCAATGGCTCGACGCGTACTGTCAGGACGGCACGGTTTTGGGCGGGCACGTCATGCGCGACGGAGTGCCCGGGGTCGAGGCGGCCACGGGATCGTTGGGTCACGGACTCCCACTCGGTTGCGGCATGGCGTTGGCCGGCCACCGCACTGCCAAGTCGTATCGAGTGTTCGTGTTGCTGAGCGACGGCGAGTGCGATGAAGGGTCTACGTGGGAGGCGGCGTTGTTCGCGCCGCATCATCGTCTGGACAATCTCGTGGCGATCGTGGACTACAATAAGATCCAGAGTTTCGGCAGCGTGAAGGAGGTTCTCAACCTCGATCCGTTCGCCGAGAAGTGGCGGGCCTTCGGCTGGGCCGTGCGCGAAATTGATGGGCATGACTGCGCGCAGATTGAGGCGACGCTTCAAGCCGTACCGTTGACGCCCAATAAGCCGACGGTGATCATCGCGCACACGATCAAGGGTAAGGGCGTGAGTTTCATGGAGAACATGCTTGCCTGGCACTACCACTCGCCGAACAAGGAGCAGTTGGCTCAGGCATTGGCCGAAGTGGAGGGACGCCAATGAGGACGGCATTCATTGAGGCGTTGTGCGAGTTGGCCGCGCGCGACGAGCGGGTGTGGCTGTTGACGGGCGACCTGGGGTTTTCGGTCCTGGAGCGGTTTGCCGAGCGATTCCCGGATCGCTACGTAAATGTCGGAGTTGCGGAACAAAACATGACCGGCATCGCGGCCGGTCTGGCGATGAGCGGTAAAACGGTGTTCACGTACTCCATCGCCAACTTCCCGACACTGCGGTGTCTGGAGCAGATCCGCAACGATGTCTGTAACCATAACGCGAACGTGAAGATCGTCGCCGTGGGCGGCGGTCTGGCTTACGGCCCGGCTGGTTATACGCACCATGCGGTGGAGGATTTGGCGATCATGCGTGCGCTGCCAAATATGGTTGTTGTCGCCCCGGGTGATCCGGTCGAAGCGCGATTGGCAACGCGCGCCATCGCCGAGCATCAGGGGCCGTGCTACCTGCGGCTGGGGAAGTCACACGAGCCGGTCGTGCACAAGCAGCCGCCATCGTTTTCACTGGGGCGGGCTATTCGGCTGCGCGATGGCGGAGATGCGACACTGATTAGCACCGGCGGAATTCTCCCGGTGGCGGTCGAGGTCGTTGACCTGCTGGCGCGGACGGGAATTCAAATACGATTGTTGAGCATGCCGACACTGGTGCCGTTCGATGTCGACGCGGTGGAAGCCTCGGCGCGTGAGACCGGCGCGGTCTTCACACTCGAAGAACACCGTCTCGTAGGTGGCTTGGGGAGTGCGGTGGCGGAGACGTTGGCGGAAATGGGCAGCAGGGCGCCTTTGCACCGATTGGCGGTGCGCGATGAGAACCTGCACGCGGTCGGCAGTCAGGATTACCTGCGGCAGCAATCAGGGTTGACGGCGTCGCAGATTGGAGAAACAATCGGTCGCATGTTGAGGAACCGGAAAAATCCATCAAGATCATGAGCGAATCTAAACCACTGATCTCAATCGTCATCCCCGCGCGCAACGAAGAAGGCAACATTCCGCGTGTGGAACAGGAATTGAACGCGGCGCTCGCCCAAATGCCGTACCGGTTCGAATTCATCGTCGTGGACAACCACAGTTCTGATTGCACCGGCGAACTCGTGAAGGAGATTTGCCGTCGCGATGCCCGCTGGAAGTATCTTCGATTCAGCCGGAACTTCACCGTCGAGATGTCCATCACCGCGGGTTATCATTATGCCACAGGCGATGCGATGATCGTGCTGTACTCAGATCTGCAGGACCCTCCGGATGTGATCCCCCGCTTCTTGGAGAAATGGCGGGAGGGTTACGACGTCGTGTACGGTGTTCGAACCGTCCGCCCGGGCGATCCGGCGTGGCGCAACCTGGCGGCCAAGGTCGCTTACCGCCTCATTCGATGGTTCGCCGACGTTCCTATCCCGGCCGATGCGGGGGATTTCCGTCTCATCTCGCGTGCCGTGCGCGATGCTCTGGAGCAGTGCGGCGAATACAATCGCTACATGCGTGGTCTGACCGCGTGGCTGGGTTTTCGGCAGACCAGTGTTCCTTACCAACGTCGCCCCCGGTCAGCAGGCGTAAGCAAGGCTCCGTTCTGGGAAATTCTATTCTTCACCTTCAACGCCATCACCAGCTTTTCGCTGAAGCCATTGCGGTTGTTCACGCTTGTTGGGTTCGCTTTGATTGCAGTCTCCATCATTGCGGTATGTGTCTACGCCTTCTTGTTCCTGATCGGTTCACCACCGCCGGGCATCACCACGCTGATTATCCTGTCGTTCCTCGGCATCGGCCTGAACAGCCTCGGCATCGGCGTGCTGGGTGAATACATGGGTCGTACATACGCAGAAGTCAAACGGCGTCCGCTTTACGTCGTGCAAGAGGTCATGAACATTGGCGCATCTGGTAAAGATGCGACCAACGGGGAGGCACACCACTGAAGACTACCCCTCCTCAGAATCTGTTGCGCAGAGGTTGGCCGTACTTGGTTTTGATCGGGTTATCAGCCGTCATTGCCATTTGTCGGTTACATAGCTACAACGAACCCGTGGACATAGACATCGGGCAGTATTCAGTAATCGCCCATGAGATGTTGAACGGCAAACGTCTTTACACTGATTTATTTGACCAGAAACCACCGGCGCTATATTGCACTTATGCTGTGGTCGAATCAGTAACAGGATATGGGTTGCAGTCAATTTATACAGTGGGACTTTTGACCGCGATCATAACGCTGCTTGGCGTCTATGCCGTCGGTTCCGCTGGGGGTGTACGAGGAGGGCTTTGGTCGGCGGTTTTTTGGGTTATTCTATCAGGCGATTGTCTTATGTTCGCTCATCGTCCAATGGCTGAAGCATTCGTTAGTGCCGCATTCATCGGTGCGTTCGCTATTCTTGTGCGGCCAACCCTTTACTCAGGCAGAAGCAGAGCCATCATGGTGGGGTTACTTCTAGCTTTGGGCACACTCTACAAACACAACGTGGTTTTGGTTATTCCGTTTCTAGCCATCGCCCACGTCCTATTTCCCTCTGATGGACGCAAACACGCATTACAGGATGTCACATGGTGGGCAATCATTGGTCTAACAGCATGGGGATTAGTCTTCGGATATTTCTTTGTGCGTGGACGATTCGCTGACTTTTACACCGCCATCTTCACCTTCAACCAATGGTACGCAGGACGCACTTGGGCGCAACCTATAATACCGACATTGATAGACAAGGTTTATCATATATTTCGTCCACCAACAAAACTGTCATTCACGATGCCGTTGTTTGTATTGACCGCACTTGGGTTGGCGTTGAATCTTCGGAGGCGTCATTTTCTATTTATAGCTTTCGCAGTCGGTTATTCGGTCGTCATCATGGCAACAGGTTTCTATGAGCAGTATTATGCAGTATTTTTACCTTTGCTGGCGATTGGAGCAGGATGGGGATTGGCAGAACTGGGCGTCGTTACTAACACTTTTGCGCCACGATTTCCCGTGGTGATTGGGACCGTTGTTGTTGTCTTCTTAGCAGGCTACGAACTGCAATTCTACCAGATTCCGGGCAAAGATTGGGCACGACTCAGACTCAGCATGTCTATACACGACGAGGCTCAGTCTTTGGCAACCGAGATTAACCGGCTTCTCGAACCGACCGAAACTTTCTATGTCTGGGGCGATGAAACCAGTCTCTACTTTTATACAAAACGCCCCATTCCAACCCGCTATCACTGGAACAGTTGTTATATTAACACAGTATTGTCCGGTACTGCACCCAGCCTAGTCATTGCCGATTTAGAGCGCACCCAACCTTCATTATTGGTCGTTTGTGCTTGGCGGCCAGCAATCGAAACGAACAATGCTGTGTTCCAATGGCTCTCGACACGTTACAAGATGATACCGGGAAATTACTCCAAAAGCTCTTACCGACTGGCGATGCTAAACGGCAGCAAACTGGAAAGCAGACTCCAAGCCGCGGCCGGGCAGACCACGATCCAACTGCCTGCCACCATTGGGACGGCCCGTCAGGGAAACTGATACATGAACAGCGTGTGGGCCAGGCGGGCTTCGGGTTGACGGGACTCCCGCAGCCATGCCCACTCGGAGCGCATGAGTTGCGAAGCGGACACGACGAGCCAACCCTGCTTGACTTGTCGGGCTTGTTCGGCATTGACGCGTGTGTTGGGGTTTTGCAGGAACTCAATTGAGTACTTGTGCCGAAGCAGTCGAGATATCTAATCGGCTCACCACCGCCGAGCATCACCACGCTGATTATCCTGTCGTTCCTCGGCATCGGCCTGAACAGCCTCGGCATCGGCGTGCTCGGTGAATACCTGGGTCGCACATATGCGGAAGTCAAAACGGCGTCCGCTTTACATCGTTGAGGAAACGCTGAATCTCGACGGCGGTCAGTCCATCCGATAGACGAACAGGGTCGAGGCGACACGGGAGGCGGGTTGGTGTGTTTGGCGCAGCCAGATCCATTCGGTACGCATCAACTGTGAGGCGCTCACCACTAGCAGGCTGCTAAAGCTGGCGCGGGTATGGAGATCCGTCTGCGTAGCCTCGTCTAGCTGGCAGGTAATCGAAAAGACGTTTCGACCTTGCTGGGCGTCTTGGGCTTCGGGTATAAGGTGCGGGGTTCCACCCGAACCGATGAATAAGTCCTCAAAACTATATCGGAGTGTGTATAAGTTCTTTGAGTGGTCGTGGGTTTTTAATCTCAATCAGATCATCTTGGATCCGGGCAAGAAGCGTCAGATCGTGAGATTTCTGCGTGACGTGCCGTACCGGTCGATGATCGACATCGGTTGCGGTACGGGCAACTGGACCGAACTGGCCCGCGGGCGGTACTTGGGGATCGACACATCGCCATCGTTCATTGAGGCGTGCAAAAGGCGTTTTGCATGCGATTCAACCAAGCAGTTCGTTCTCGTCGATGTGACCAAGCTGGAACTGGCGGAAAACTACGACTTGGCCATTCTGATTAGCGTGCTCCATCACCTTTCCGACGACGAGGTCTTGCAACTGGTCCATTGGGTCAGGGTTAATGCACGTTATTTGTTCATCTTGGACTTGCACCCGATTCGCTGGAACCCGATCTCCCGCTGGCTCTACGCGATGGATCGGGGCAACCACATCCGCGAGCCCGCGGCGCAGAGAAATCTTGTGCTGCGACAGCCCGGCATCAGGTTGGTAAAAGAAGGCGATTACCGCTGCCCCAATGGTCTGTACCGCCACACGCTATTCTTGTTCGAATCTACGGCCGTCGCAGGTCATTGAATCTGGTATACAAACAGCGTGTGCGCCACACGCGCGATGGGCTGGCGCGATTCCCGCAGCCAAGTCCATTCGGGCCGCATCAGTTCCGACACAGACACCACGAGATAGCCTTCCTGAATCTGCCGCGCCTGCTCGGCGTTGACACGGGTGTTGGGAATCTTCAGATATTCTACGTTGTATTGCGTGCCAAAATAGTTCAGATAGACGTGGTTGATTCCTCGTTCCTGCAGGAACGTTTTCAGGCGCTTCGCGTCCTGGCCCCAGTCGTAGTTGGAGTCGAGCAGATACTTGTATCCATTTTGTGATCCCCCCACCGCCTCGCTGAAAAACTGGAGGTACAGCGGATAAGCAAGTAGCGTGACGACCGTCTGCCACGCGATCAACACGTATGCAGCCCATTTGAGCCAGGAATTCCTGACCGCAGAAAATGCGCATCCGGCACCAATGCACAGCAGTGGAACGACCGGCAGAAAATGCCGCACCCCAACGTTGACCTTGCTGGTCATCGCGAACAGCAGATACGCCACGCTGGCGACCCACGGCACCAGTTCCAAGGGCGGCGCCGACTTGAATCGTTTTATGAAAACTACTCCGCTCCCGACCGAAAGGATGATGAACGCCATGGGTGATTTCAAAAAGAACACCACTGGAAAATAATACCACCAACCGTGCGCGGACCACTCACCGAACAGGTAGCCCTCGTGGCCCCACTTGGACTGACAGAGTTTCAGCGCGATCACCTTGAAGAAATCGCGGGGAATCAACAGTACTCGAAACGCCTGGAACCATTTCGGCACGCCGAGGGCCGTCGCCTGCCAATCCGGCAAGGGAAGGGCGGGCGACCAATACGGAAAGTAAGCGACCAACAGCGTTGACCAGAAGGCGGCGATCATAATCAGAAATAGTTTCCACCACCGCATTGATGACTGACTGATATTGCGGCGATAAACGAACGCGAGGACCAGGTAAATTGGCACGAGCAGGGCGGCCGTGTACTTCAGCAAGAGTGCGAGAGCCGTGGCTGCGCCGCAAAGACCGGCGATCCTTCCTGTCGGCTTGTCCAGAAAAAGCGCAAAGGTGTAGAGTGCGCCGACAAAGCCCATCGTCCCGCCGATGTCGGTGGTGATCAGATGACCGTAGGCGAGTGCGTGTGGATTAAATACCCAGAGTGCCAGGCCAAACAAAGCTGGCAACTCGTTGCCGGTAGCGCGCCGCAACCATAAGAAAATCACCAACCCGACCCCGATCGTCAGCAGGATTTGCACAAGCCGCCCACTCAGCATCATCCAATCGCCATCGTTGGTGCCGTCGTACACGAACATCTGACCGAACAACTGGCTCTCGGGCGTAGCCACGAAATACCAATCGTTTCGTCCTTGTGGATACAGCTCCTGAATCGCACGCGGCGGGCCGTACCACGGAACCGCCCACGTATAGGGGCTGCGTTTATCAAGCAGGGCTTGCGCGTTGGGAGAAAGTCTGACGTCCATTGCCAGCAACGGTAGCGCCGGTAGCATTTGGCCGAAGGGCGAGTGGTCCGGCACCAGATAGTACCGGTGTCCTGTCCAGTAAGTGTAACCTGCTCCTAGAAACGTTGTTTCATCCACCGTGGCACTGTCCTGCCGCGCCGGACCAATCATCAATGCGCCCATAACTACGAGCAACACGACGGCAACAATGCAGTAATGTTTCACAGTGAGATCAATCCGCTAGTTTTCTGACGACGCATACCAACGATACGCCGCCGAGAACGAAACCACCAATGGGTGAGTTCCGCGTTGTAGTAGTCCTGATAGTAGTGCTCTTGCATTATGGCTGTGCAAGTGTTTGACGGATGCCCTCCGCAAACGAGATTTGCGTCTTCCATCCAAGCAGGCGCGCCATCTTGTCAGGGTCGCCCACGTATTGCATCAGCTCCTGCGGACGGTAGGGGATTGCCCCTAGGTCGGCGAAATTTGGGTTGCCGGCGCTCTCCCCTATGACCCGGACCGCTTCGGCCAAGGTGATTGCCATGCCCGCGCATGCATTGATGATCTCCCCCCGGCAGACCGAGATCCGCTCAGCTGCGCGGATCAGCGCGTCCGCCGCGTCGTCAACAAAAATGAAATCCCGCGTTTGTTCGCCTTTGGTCATTTGCAAGCGATGGCCGCTCTTGAGCGCCGCGCAGGCGTCGCCAATGAAGGAACCGCGCGGTTGTCCCGGTCCATACGGGACGGAGAAACGAAGCACGACGCTCGGAAGCATCGTTTTCCCCGTGCTGACCAGGAGTAACGAAGCGAGTGATTTGGTGATCCCGTAAGGAGACACAGGGTGCAGGGGCAAATCTTCGCGAAACGGAATGGGATTGTCACCGTACTCCTCAAAACTGCCTACGCCAACAACGGCGGATGGACCAACCATCTGCGCCGCAAGAATCAGGTTCAACGTACCGATGACGTTCGTCTGGAACAACGCGGGCAGAAGGGCGGCATCGCGACTGCGCCGCGTGTCGGCTGCCAGATGGAAAACCCACTTCGGTTTGACCGCTGTCATGACCTTGCACAGGTTGTCAAGATTGCAGATGTCACCTTTGTGCCAGATAATGCCCGGGGTTTCCTCTGGCCGACGGCAAAAAGCATGCACAACCATGCCGATATCGTGAAGCTGACGACAGAGCCGTCGCCCGATAAACGAACTTGCGCCAGTCACGAGCGCGCTGTCGGTGGATGGTTTAGTGGGGACGGTTTGCATTGAAAATTGAGATGGCTACCGCGGCACGGTGCGCCTCCACTGTTCGAGGTACGCACCAAAACGCCAGCGGATCATGTTGATCAAAAACTCCGTCACAGTTTGCGGTCTGATGTGCGACTGTCCCTTATTTCGTCGTCCAAACTCGATGGGGACTTCACTCCAGACGATGCCGAGAGCGGCGGCTTTGATGATAATTTCGGGGTCAATAAACCAGTCATTTGAAATGGGAGCGATTACTGTGAAATCTATTCGGCGTAGGAACTTCGGTTTGGCGTTGGCGTCGCGATGGCTGACATTGAAAAACAACCCGAACAGGAGGTTGTAGCACCAAGATATGACACGACGCAGCCTTCCATCGCTTCGCCAGACACGCACAGCTTTGGCTGCACGTTCGGATTCCATTCGTTCCAAAACCTGCAGCATATTCTCTGGAAGCACCTGCCCATCGCCGTCGATATAGCCCACAATCTCTCCAGTCGTCACCTTGAGTCCCTGCTGGATGCCGTACCCGTAGCCCTTGTTTTCAGGTACTTCGACGACCAGCATGTCAGGATTGGCTGTGGCCAATGAATGTAGAATGGCTCCGGTGCGATCTCGGGAACCGTTCTGGACGCAGACCAATTGAGCCTGCCAGTCGGACTTGCGAAAGACTCCCAGCAAGTCTGTCACGACCCGTTCGACGTTATGTTCCTCGTTGTAGAAAGGCAAAACGAGGCTGACCGTAGTCTTCATCTGCTCAATGATTTCCACTTACCCTTATACGGAAGCAATGATGGACAAGTCGAGGTTTTTCAAACTTGGGAAAGTCGTGTTGAAGCCGTCCTGGATTGTTTAACAAGTCGCCAGCCCGGTGGCTTAGCAGGGCTCGTCCTGCGGATTTGTTCAGATGCTTTGCGTCACGCCCACCGCCTAGTCTGTCTTGACGAAACGTAACCTTGAGGTCAGTTTAGATCCCCATGAACACCGCGCTCATCGGCATCAAGCGCCACGGAAAGATGCCCCTTGGTCCGGTGCTCGCCCTGCAAATCAAGCGGCAAGCTCGTGAACTTGGCTTCGATCTCGTCGGCATCACTACCGCCAACCCGCCGCTGCATGCCGATCAATACCAGCAATGGCTGGCTAATGGGTGTCACGGTGAGATGGATTATCTGGCGCGGAATGTTGACAAGCGCATCGCGCCACAGAAAATCCTGCCTGATGCGCGGTCGATTGTGGTCGTGGGAATGAATTATAATGTTGAGGCCGTTGTCCCCAGCGGCGGTGTTGCCCACTCAGCCGCCGGGACGGCGGCCACTACACCGGCGGGCCGCATCGCGCGCTATGCGCGTGGAACGCGCGACTACCACGATCTGCTCGGTGACAAACTTCAACAACTGTCCGCATCCATCGAGGCGCTCGGTGGCCAGGCGAAATGGTGCGTGGATACAGGGCACGTGCTGGAACGCAGCTTTGCCCAACAGGCAGGCATCGGGTTCATCGGCAAACACACCAATCTGATCAACCGCTCGCTTGGCAACTGGCTGTTCCTCGGCGAGGTGCTGACAAATCTGGAATTGCCGGCCGATCCCCCTGAATGCCTGCACTGCGGCACCTGCCGTCGTTGTCTTGACGCTTGTCCGACCGGCGCTCTTGTCGCGCCATATCAGCTTGATGCACGCCGCTGTGTAAGCTATCTGACAATCGAATTGAAAGGCTCGATTCCGGTGGAACTGAGATCTGTAATCGGTGATCGGGTGTTTGGGTGCGACGATTGCCTCGAAGTTTGTCCTTGGAATCGGTTCGCACGCCAATCGTCCGTGCGCGAGTTTTGTCGGCGTGAATTGCCGCTGTTGGTTGAATTCCTCTCATGGGACGAAACGAAGTTCCACGAGTTCTTCCACGATACGCCGATTCACCGCATCAAACGGCGCGGATTCCTGCGCAATGTCTGTGTCGCACTGGGCAACACCGGTGACGCATCGGCACTACCTGCTTTGGAATCTGCGCGACTCGATCCCGAACCGCTGGTGCGCGAGCACGCCTCATGGGCTGTGGAACAGATTCATAACCGACAGGAGAACCGACCATTGTGCTGATCCTGTTTGCCATCACGATTTTCACCGGAGCCGCGTTGCTCTTTTTAGTGCAACCGATGTTTGCGCAGATGGTGCTGCCGCTGGTCGCGGACCCTGCGACGCAATTCCAGATCAATCAGGCGTTCAGGTGATGGCTTTCTCGGTCTGTGCGTCAAAGAAGTGGCATTTACTCATCTCGAATACCACGTCGAGGTGTTGATTGACGCGGACGCGCTCGTGTCCAGTGGTGCGCGCCATAAAACTGTGGTTGCCAGTGCTCAAACATAGGTAGGTTTCTCCACCCATCGGTTCGACAACTTCGACCATTGCTGAAGCACAGTGGCCGGAATCCGGATCTACGACCTGCCGCCGGTCGTTAATGTCTTCGGGACGCAGGCCGAACACAACGGGTTTACCGGTACAACCGGCGACTTTGCTCGCCTGCGGCTCGTCGATCCGTATTGAGAGCGCCCCATTCCTACTTCCTTCGGTTACATTCTCGACGAACCAGAACGCTTTCTGGCGTTGCTCGATGACGCCATTGATGAAGTTCATAGGTGGCGAGCCAATGAACCCCGCGACGAACAGGTTGTGTGGGTGGTCGTAAAGTTGAATCGGTTCGTCCACCTGCTGGACCCGTCCGTCTTTCATAACGACTATCCTGTCGCCCATTGTCATCGCTTCGATCTGGTCGTGCGTGACGTAGATCATTGTCGAACCCAGGCGATTATGGAGCTTGGAGATTTCCGCGCGCATCTGGACGCGCATCCTGGCATCGAGATTGGATAACGGTTCATCGAACAGAAACACCTTCGGCTTGCGGACGATGGCGCGACCGAGGGCGATGCGTTGGCGTTGTCCGCCGGAAAGTTCCTTGGGTTTGCGCCGGAGTTGTTCGTCGGTGATGTTGAGGATTTCTGCTGCTTCACGGATACGGATGTCGATTTCTGTTTTCGGATACTTGCGGAGCATGAGGCCGAACGCCATGTTCTTGTATGCCGTCATATGCGGGTAAAGCGCATAGTTTTGGAAGACCATCGCGATGTCACGGTCTTGCGGCGGCACATCGTTGACAATGCGACCGTCAATGGAGATGGTTCCGTCGCCAATCTCCTCCAGCCCGGCGATCATGCGCAACGTGGTGGACTTGCCGCAACCCGACGGCCCGACTAGCACGACAAACTCGCCGTCCTTAATATCAAGGTTGACGTTATCGACGGCTTTCACGCCGCTGGGGAAGATCTTGGATATGTTTTCTAAAACAACTTTCGCCACGGTGATACTCCCGTTGAAATCAGTTATCACCGGTTCCTAACAGAGGTCAGCACCCCTGTCAAACCTGACATCGACCTTCGCATCGAACAGGCACGCGCGAGTGCGGTTACTTCGCGAGGCCAAAGGCGTCGTGGATGGCGCTGGCGGCTTTGTCGGCGTCGGCGAGCTTGATGATCACGCTGATCTTGATCTCGCTGGTGGAGATCATGTCGATGTTGACACCCTTGTTGGCAAGTGTCTCAAACATTTTCGCGGCGATACCGGGATGCGAGCGCATGCCGATGCCGACCACCGACAACTTGGCGATTCCTTCGGTGCTGGTGACCTCATGCGCGCCGATCTCTTTGATGAGCGGCTGAAGAACCTTCGCGGCTTTGACGGCCTCGTTGGCTGGCGCAGTAAAGGAAATGTCCGTGGAGCCTTTCGCGCTGACGTTTTGCACGATGACGTCTATGTTGATGTGCGCGTCGGCAACCATGCGAAAAACTCGCGCTGCAATGCCGGGTTTGTCGGGTACGCCGGCAATGGTGACTTTGGCCTGGTTTTTGTCGACCGCGACGCCGCGTATGACAACGTCTTCCATTTTGGTTGTTTCTTCTTTCACAATTGTCCCTAGATTATCGTTGAAACTGCTGCGGACTTCAAACACTACGCCAAACTTCTTGGCGAATTCGACCGAGCGCGCCTGCATGACCTTCGAGCCGAGTGCGGCAAGTTCGAGCATCTCGTCGTAGCTGATTTCACTGAGTTTGCGCGCGTTGGGCACGATGTGCGGGTCGGCCGTGTATACGCCATCCACATCGGTGTAAATCTGGCACACATCGGCTTTTATCGCGGCGGCGATCGCAATGGCGCTGAGATCGCTGCCGCCACGCCCCAGCGTGGTGATGTGACCTTCGGGCGTGATGCCCTGGAACCCCGCGATAATGACAATGTTGCCTTCGTTGAGCAACTCGTGGACGCGCTTTGGCGTAATGTTCGCGATCTTGGCCTTGGTATGAATGCCATCGGTCACAATACCCGCCTGCGCACCAGTCAACGATACGGCCTTTGCGCCCAGCGCATGCAGCGCCATCGCCAGCAACGCAATGGTTGTTTGTTCGCCCGTGGCCAGTAATACGTCCATCTCGCGCTCGTTTGGCTCAGGATGGATTTCCTTGGCGCGTTTGATGAGTGAGTCGGTCTCGCCGCTCATGGCTGAGACGATGACTACAACCTTGTTGCCTCCCTGTTGCGTTGCAAACACCCGGCGCGCGACGTTCTTGATTCGGTCAGGATCGCCGACGGACGTCCCACCATATTTTTGTATGATTAATGACATGACGTAAAAGCCTTTTTTCCAACCACGAATGAACGTTCACCACGTTTCACGTGGCGAAATGTCCCTACTCAAAACTCTCCACGCGGATGACGACGGTCTTATCCTTGACGACGTCAAGGCGATCAATCTCCGCCACCGCATCGCGCACAGCGCGGTCCTTTGCTCCGTGCAACATGAAGATCAGCGGCACGTGATTGCCCGACGGCTGACCCCGCACCGAGCGGGACTGGCCGGGCTTGGGTTCAGGCGCTTCGCGCTGCAATACCGAGGCAATGCTTATGTCGGCATCACCCAGCACTTTGGACGCTTTCGCAATCACACCCGAGCGATCTTCGACTGTCAGCCGCAGATAGTACCGTGACTCGACTTCGTCGATTGTCCGCACCCGCGCGTTAAGCCGATGTGTAACAAATGCCGGCACGCGCCCGATGCTGCCAAACTTCAGGTTCAGCGCCGCATCGGCCAGGTCAGCGATGACCGCGCTGGAAGTCGCGTCTGCGCCAGCGCCGCGCCCGTAGAACATTGTGTCGCCAACCACGTCGCCACGCACGACGATACCGTTGAATGCACCGCCGACACTGGCCAGAACGTGATCGCGTGGGATGAGCGTCGGATGCACGCGGACTTCAACAGGGGCTGAGTCGGAATTGTCGGCGGCCTTTATGATCGCCAACAACTTGACTACGTAACCAAGTTCGCGAGCGATCTCGATATCATGCAGGGTGACGTGGCGAATGCCTTCGACGTAGGTATTATCAAGCCCAGTCCAGAAGCCGTGCGCCAGCGATGCGAGAATGGTTGCCTTGTGGGCCGCATCTCCGCCATCCACGTCCAGCGACGGATCGGCTTCGGCGTAACCGAGTTTCTGGGCTTCGGCGAGCACTTCGTCGAAATCCTTTCCTTCGGCAGTCATGCGCGAAAGGATGTAATTGCAGGTGCCGTTGACAATGCCGTAAATGAGCGGGAACCGGTTGGCAACGAAACCCTCGCGCAGGGCCTTGATGATCGGGATACCGCCGCAAACGCTGGCTTCATAGAAAACGTTGGTGGAATTCTTTGCCGCTGCGGCGAAGATTTCCTCGCCATGGTGCGCAAGGAGCGCCTTGTTGGCAGTCACGACGACCTTACCGTGCGCGAGCGCATCGAGAATGAGAGTGCGCGCAAAACCAGTCCCACCTACCAATTCGACAACCACATGGACTTCGGGATCGGTCAAGACGGCTTGGGCATCGTGGGTCAGTATTTTCTTGGGAACAGACAGACCTTTCAAGCGCGCAGCGTCCTTGTCACAAACCCATTTCAGATTCAGACGTATGCCGAGCCGTTCGGCGACAAGGTCGGCGTTGCGGGTGAGGTTCTTCACCACGCCTCCGCCGACGACCCCGACGCCGATCAAGCCAATGTTCAGTTGTGACACTTTTCTCATCTAGAAAACCTCAAAACCAAGGCATCCAGTCTAACGGCACTTGGAAACTTTGTCCAGACCATCGCTTTGTGCTATGGTCAGCGAGGGTGGGGCGCGGCAGTTCGCCGTGCATATCTTACCCAACAATAGAGGAGGCCGTCATGAGGCAGATTGGTATAGTGGCAGGATTGATTGGAACCATGTTGGCAACGGGTTGCGCCACACATGTGTCGGTGCTGGAGTTGCATCGCGAAGACTTGAGCGCGCAATCCAAAGTACTAGCCATTGAGGCGCGGAACCTTGAGGAGATGGTCTTGCGGCAGCGCACAGACGCGTCGCAGGAAGAGGGCGCACGCGCGTTGGCGGTATTTCGAAACGAGGCGGAGGAATTTGCACGGACCGCAGCGCAATGGTTATCCGACGACGATGTGAACACGCGTTACGAACGATTGATAGAAGCATGGGTGAAGGTAAAGAAGACCTTCCCGAACATGAAAGCCGACAGTCTGGCGCAAGACGTTTATCAACGAGTAGCCCACGAATGGGAACGCCTTGCACGCGTCTCGGGCTACGCGGGTAGTGCATACCAGCGGAAAATAGAGCAGGGAAGCTGATCGGCAGAAGTCCGCACGACGCAGTTCCATAGGATGAGCTTTGCTGACGGTCGATGCTCGCGCTACAAGTGGATTCTCAGCCGCGACGGACGAAGCGCGCAATCCGTTCCACCGCTTGCTCCAACTCGGGCATCCCTGTGCAAAAACTGGCGCGGACGTGGCCCTCGCCGCCGGGGCCGAACGCGTTGCCTGGTACCAGCGCGACGCGCTCACGTTCCAAGAGCTGAACGGCAAACTCGCGTGAACTCAATCCCGTACCGCGCACTGATGGGAAGGCGTAGAACGCGCCTTCAGCCATGTGACAAGTCAGGCCGATTTCGTTGAAGGATTTTACGATAAAGTTGCGGCGCAACCGATACTGCTCACGCATCGCCACCACATCGTCCATCCCGTGCATAAGCGCCTCAATGGCCGCTTCCTGAGCGATGATTGACGCGCAGAGCATCGAGTACTGGTGCACGCGCAGCATGCCTTCGATCAAGCTGGCTGGCGCACAGGCGTAGCCGATACGGAAGCCCGTCATCGCAAACGCCTTCGAGAACCCATGCAGGAAAATCGCCCGCTCCTGCATCCCCGGCAAGGCCGCAATTGAGCGATGCTGCGCGCCATAAGTCAACTCGCTGTAAATCTCGTCGGTGATGACAAGAAGGTCATGATTGATGCAGACCTCCGCGATCTTATCCAACTCATCGCCGTCCAACGTCGCGCCGGTCGGGTTGGTGGGGAAATTCAGGATCAGCACCTTCGTGCGCTCTGTAATCGCCGCCTCAATGTCAGACGCCCGCAACGAAAACTTCATCGCGGCATCGGTTCGAACTGCTTTACCGACGCCATGCACGAGTTGAATGCTAGGGTGATACGAAACGTAGCACGGCTCGTGATAGAGAACTTCGTCGCCCGGATTGATCACAGATCGCAGCGCAATATCCAGCGCCTCGCTGACTCCCACCGTCACGAGTATTTCCGTCTCCGGCTTGTAGTCGATGTGAAAAACGTCGTGGACGTAGCGGCTTATTGCACGACGCAGTTTCAGCAGACCGAAGTTTGACGTGTACCCCGTCTTGCCTTGTTCGAGCGCGTAAATGGCGGCCTCGCGAATATGCCAAGGCGTGACGAAGCCCGGCTCGCCGATGCCCAACGAGATCACGTTGTCCATAGACTGCACAATGTCGAAAAAGTCACGAATGCCCGAGCGCGGAATCCCGCGCACGTGCTCTGCGACAAAATCGCGTTTCGTTGTCCGTTCCTGGGGCATAACTGCGTATCCTAACAGGCAAGAGAGGAAAAGCAAGGACGTCCAAAGACGTACGCAGACACGGAGAATACCGCTCGTAGCCAGATCAAAGATGCGTCAAACGCATATTTATGCTACGGACTCACCTTCAGCCGCTCGAACTCTTCGCCGCCGTCCACGAGTACGCCTTGTTCCTTGTAGGTCTTGAGCATGAAGTGGGTCGCGGTGGATGTGACGCCTTCGAGGGTGGCGAGTTTTTCGGCAACGAATTGGGCAACATTGCGCAGGGAGCGACCTTCGACAAAAATCAGCAGATCGTAGCCTCCCGACATAAGGAACAGCGAGGTCACTTCGTCGAACTTGGCGATGCGTTTGGCAATGCGGTCGAAACCGCCTTCGCGTTCCGGTTGAATCCGGACCTCGATGACGGCTTTGACAAGGTCGGTGTCGAGCTTGTCATCGTTGATGATGGCTTTGTAACCGAGAATGACCTTGTCATCCTCGTACTGTTTGATGCGGCGCTTAACTTCCACGGGCGAACAGTTGAGCATCTTCCCGAGTTGGTCAGGCGTGCGCAGGGCGTGCTCTTCAAGTAGTTTCAGGAGTGGATCATCCATAGCAATGCCAGTTTAGCGGCGCCGACGCGCGGTGCAAAGGCTAAAGTTATATTGCTGCACGGGTTGGAATTGTGTTAGCGTGTGGTGGTGCGGGACGTAGCGCAGTCTGGTAGCGCACTTGCATGGGGTGCAAGGGGTCGCGAGTTCAAATCTCGCCGTCCCGACCATTTCTTACCTCCGTCACAAGCTGCTGTTTCCCAGCTACTATTTCGATTTTGACTGCTTCGGCTTCGACGATTGCGGAGTCGTTGCAGTTCCGTGCTTTTCTTGCGTGGCACATGGAGTGGGGATACTGCCCCAGATAAGTATGGTCTCTTCGCGCAAACCGGGGTCAAGACGATTTGCTTCGACGGCATGCTTACGGCCGGGGCAATCGAGGTTGAATTGCTTGCAGAAAACCATGAGTTGAAAGTGGCGCTTGGCTTGTATTCCTGCCGGCTCCGATGGATTAACATGATCGGCATAGAACTCTCCAGCTTTGACCAGCGACTCGGGCCGCAGATCAGCCCACGGTGTGCCCAGGTCGCCGTATTGCGTGCCGACAAGCAGCTCCCTATCAGTGGCGTTGTTAACCCAGCCTGACAGGGGTGCGTTGTTGCGTGTAACAAGGTTCACCGCGTTGTAGGGCTGGCGCTGGAAATCGGCAATTAACTGCGCTTTAAAATCGGCGAGATGCCTGGCGATCGCCAGATGGACCCGGATCGCTTGCTTCCCTTGGGGTGTGGTAAGTTGCTGATTAAGATCGTTGCATCTGGCGAGCGCCGTTGGAAAATCGTATGCGAGCCAGAGGTCGGCGAGCGAAGCAACAACAGTCTGGACCGATTTCTCCTCATCGGCGCTGCTCCGCACAACATTTGTGCTTGTTACGGATGACGTCGTGTTGGTGCGCGCCGCCGTGGCCGCTGCACCCGGGACGGTATTCGTGGCCGCAGTACTTGAGGCGTGACTACTCTTGACCACAGCCGGTCGAACAGCGGCTATCGACGCGACTTCGTCGTCAGCGATGGCGCGGTTGAACACCTTCACCTCATTGATCAGGCCGTCCCAATAATTTGATCTCTTATCGTCCGATAAGCCCGCACCCACAATCATCGGTCCCCCAGCAGAGTAGATCGTGGGCACCGTGTCAGCCCTCACCAGCGTACCGTCAACATACAACTTGATTTTATTTCCGGTAAAGACCCCAACTACATGATACCAAGTGTTAGCCAGTAGAGCGGTGGGCGATTCCACCTTGCTTACTTGGAGAGTGGCTCGCTTCAATGCGAAGGTGAAACCCTTGGTTTCGCCCTTGCCCAGATAGAATGCGCTGGATTCCGGTGCATCCTGACTTATGAACATTGGGGAGTTGGAAGAACCCCCATTCCAAGTCACCCATGCCGTCACCGAGAACGGCTTACTGATGTCCACCACCTTTTCTTTTGTCTGCGCATACTGGCCGACGCCGTTCAATGACAACGCCAAGCCGGCGTGACCCTGCACGAAAGTCGGATTGCCGACAAATGACAACGTGTGTCCATTGCCGGAGACGTCGTCCCCTCTCCCGTTAAGCAGCCAGCAAGCCTCTACGGCCGGGCGGGTTGGCGTCACCGGCCGTTTGGGCGGTGGTGGTGGCGGCGGTGGTGGTGGCGGCTTATGCACCGGTGGTGGCTGTACGATCGGTGGGTTCTGAGTTGCGTGGCCATGCCACAGCACAAAGCCTACTGCTACAATGATGGCAACTGCGGCGACCGTAACGCCAATGATGATCGGCAGATTTTGAGGCAACGGTGGAGAGGGAGGCCTTACGGGAACAGTCGGTGGCAAATGTTCCATTGCATGCAGGTCAACCCCAAGTCGCTGGGCGGTCGCTTCTGTTTTAGCCTCATGCAGGTCTTTCAATAACGCATCGTAATCGAGGTATCGCATCATGATGCTTTTGTTAAGCATCTTGTTTACGACCTGCTCGGTCTTGGCTGTGATCTTCGGGTTAAGATCGCACAACAGTGGCGGTTTTTCGTTAAGACGCTTGAGGGCTAGTTGGGCGGGGTCTTCGGCGTCGAACGGCGGCCGGCCCGTGAGAGCATGGAAAAGGCTGGCGCCGAGGCTGTAAACGTCACTGCGGAAATCCTCCGCCTTTTGGCCAACGCGCTCGGGCGAGATGTAATACGGCGACCCCCAAATGCCACTCTCGCTGGGGGGCACGTCGACATTGGCCAGTTTCGCCAGACCGAAGTCGAGCACCTTCGCGCCCTGGTCTTCTGTGATGAAAATGTTGGCGGGCTTGATATCGCCGTGGATCATCTTCTGCGTATATGCAGCACGGAGTGCGTCGGCCACCTCAATGGCGATATCAAGTGCGCGTTCCTCATCGAGCTGCCCGTCCTTGTCAAGAATCTCGCGGAGCGAACGGCCCCGTAGCAGTTCCATGACGATGTAGTACTGACCGCCATAATCGCCAACAAGATGCACCTGAACGATGTGTGGATGGCTAATCGCTGCCGCGTTGCGCGCTTCTTGAAGGAAATCCGCCACAAACTTCGGGTCGCGGGCTATCTCGTCGCGCAACACCTTGATGGCCACCTCGCGGTTAAGAGTCGGATCCAATGCACGCCAAACCGACCCCATCCCACCACGGCCAATTTCCTCTTGCAGCTTGAAGTAACTTAATTGAGGCGGCACTGACATTTCTATCATTTTAGGGCTTCCACGTGAAACGCGCAAGCACGATAACTTGCGGACATGGGAACCGGTGGGCACATTGTGACGCCGCTTAACCATGTAGCGGGGAAAGTATTCGCCGTGAATTGAGCCCGGATTAGACGCTTGCCAACCGGTTCCCACCCGAACGAACTTTAGCTCTTGACTTTTGAATGAATTGCCGGATATTTTCTCTGGCAGAGAAGCGGGAGGTGTACGCCAATGTGCGTGCGCCAAACTGTGTAAACGTTTGAACATAAATCAAATGGAAAATGGGAGATTAAAAATGAAATCCAATCAGAAACACAAGAAACGGAATCGTAGTTTCACGTTGATTGAGTTGTTGGTTGTAATTGCCATCATCGCCATACTGGCGGCGTTGCTGTTGCCCGTGCTGAACCAGGCGCGGTCGAAAGCTTATACAGCCGCGTGTGCCAGTCTTCTGAAACAATGGGGACTGGCCATAATCGCGTATGCCGATGATTACAATGGTACGTACTACATTAATGTCGAGAACACAGCCGGTGGTGGCGCTTGGGATGACGCCGGTTCAAGTGAAGCCCTGCCGTACAGAGACTATCTGATGCATACTTCTACGGATCCCAATGACAAGATGCGCAGTCATAGAGCGCGCGTGATGAGGATATGCCCGGCCATCGCGGCCAAGATGGGAGTAGGGAGCAAGAGTTCAGACATTGGTTGCACTACGCTCCACCTTTACTCCATGTCTATACCCAGGGCCATATGGGGTGCCAATATGACGTATGCAGATATCGATTCAGCAGTTAATCCGTACCATAGCGGCGGCAGCCCCACCCCATTGGGAAATACTTTTCCCGTGTTAAAATCGGTGCCCTACCCGGCTAAATACCTGCTGATGATTGACGCATATAATGGTCAAGTTGCAAGATACAGCTACATGGTTACCGCGGTGACGAGCATACCGGCGCCGCCGGCAGGTGGCTTTGAACCTGTTGATGCTGCCGGCTTGAAGCCCGCGATCGATCGGCACGGCGGTGGTGTGAATGCGCTTTTTGGAGATGGCCATGTATCTTTTTACATGCTTTCCGCCATGCAGGCGCAGGACGGACCAGTCCCAGCCAGCGGCATTTCCACCCAATCGTGGTTCCAGTTGAATTAGCGATTCGTGGCAGCCGGTGACACCTCAGTCCCGGCGTCATAAACCATCTCCCGGCCCCGCAATCGCGGGGCCGGGTGGATGTGCGTACTGTAACGGAAGCGGATGATCCCAGACAGGATCTGCCCTGAATCCAATTCGGCGCCAATCAGGTGCTTGTTTACCCTATCCCTACATCGTCCGGGCTTTAGCAGGCTGCTAAAAACCCATGATTTCAGCCCTTTTCGTTGCAGGCCAAGTTGATTACAGCCAAGTCGCCTCCGTAGATTCCTTGCGGAGGTTGGTTTGGGGCCACCGAAGCGCAAGATGGTCATGCTCGCGCCATGACCCTTTGTTCGCCACTTGATACGCTCGACCGGTGGCCGTATTGCTTACGACCCCGGCGCGGTCAGCGCCGCACTCTCATGGAACGGCCGACCGGTTTGGTACAATTTCAGCCGTCCTTTAATCTGCTGAGCCAATTCGCGTTGTCCCTCAGCCATCGCCAGATCTAGAGCCTTTTGCGCGGCCTGAACCGCATCTTTGAACCGCCCGGCCTCGGCGTAGGCGGCGGCCAACACGTCCAAGGTTTTCGTTTGCTGCCCGCCCGTGGAGGCGTTAAGCCGCTCTGCCAACTGAACAGCCTCACTAGAGTTACGCAAGTTCGGGTCCCGATTAGTCGCCAGAATCCAAGCCAGCTTGTTGAGGGCCGGTGGGAAGTCGGGCCTCAACCGCAAGGCTTCCCGGCACTGGGTGATCGCTTCCGGCACCTTGCCGAGTCGGAGCAGAGCATTCCCCAAGTTGTAATGCGCACCGGGATGATCCGGCTTAAGCCGCAGCGCCTGCTCGTACTGCTCGACCGCCTCAGTCACCTTCCCTAATTCGAGCAGACTGTTTCCTAAATTATTGTATGCCGGGATGTAATCGGGGTTGATCTGCAATGCCGCATCAAACTCAGCGGCCGCCTCCGCGAACTTGCCCTGATTGGCCAGCTCAAATCCCAGGTTATAGTGGGCAATCCAAGCATCTGGATTCTTGGCCAAAGTATCCCGCCAAAGCATTTGTTTGGACTGAAATACGCCCCCGCGCCTCCATGTTGACAGCCCCAATATTGCGAGCACTGCGATGGCTGCGATTGGCCCGATATAACGGCCCCGTTCGCCAATTCTATGGCAAAACGTCGCGCCCGCGCTCACCGCCAAGGCGATGACTCCGATTATCGAATAGTATTGCCAGTGATCGGCTACCAGCGAATACACGTAAAACCCTTGATCGAAGAACCCCAACACGGGAAAGAGCATTACCACAAAATATCCAAGCCCAAAGAGCAGGGGCCGTCCCCAACTCTTGCGCTTCCACCAGAAAAGGAGCATACAACCCATGAGGATGATTCCGGGCAAATAGGAAATGATCCGGGAACCATCAATGTTCCATCTCGGATAAATCATACTCAGGTTGAATGGTACGAGGGCCTTGTAGAGGTAGAACCAGGGAATCCAACCGGCGACCGCCAGATCCGACAGAAAACTGGTCCTTGGGATTGTGTATCCCCCCAAGGCTCGGTTGTACTGAAACCAAACCGTTACCAGTCCCAAGACCAGTGAGAGGACAATAAACGGGCAACTATACAGCAAGTCTTTCCTCGTGATCCTGCCCCGTCGCCACCACACACAGCCTAACAAGACAAATGGCAGCATAACAACCGCCGTCTTGCTGAGCAAAGCCAACAGAAACGCCACCAATGAAAACCCATACCAGTGCCATCCGCCCTCTTCATCGAACCTCAAATACAGAAGGATCGTTACCGTGTAGAAGAGCATCGAGAACGTACTCTTTTGCTCGCTAATCCAGGCCGCTGTGGCTGTGTTAACCGGGTGAAGTGCAAAGATAAGCGCGGCCAGCCATGCCCCGCGAATTCTGAGGCGCTTGAGGATTACCCACACCAGCGTAGCGTTGATGGCATGCAACAGCACGTTGACCGTGTGGTATCCCACAGCGCTGTTGCCCCATAATCGCCATTCCAGCCATGACAAGGTCCAAGTCAACGGATAGTAATCGCTAGGTTCCGTTGTAAACCAAAACCGATAAAGCCCATCCTTGGCCTTGACCAATGGATTGTTAACAAGAAGGGCGTCATCCCAGATAAACCCGCCGCGCATGGCCGGCAGATACACCACTAGCGTCAGCAACACGATGAGAGCGCCCCCCAACCGCACTGACTTCCAGGTGTTATTCATCACAGTACTGAGATCGTAATCAATCGACCCTGACCCTTCGTTCGCTCCCGATCCGCCCAACTGGTAGCTGCATCATTCACTACTCTGGCGCGGTCAGCGCCGCACCCTCGTGGAACGGCTGGCCGGCTTGGTACAACTTTAATCGTTCTTGAATCTGCCAGGCCAGCCCCGAATACCCATTCGGGGCCAGTTCATGTTGTCCCCCGGCCATCGCCAAGTCCAGGGCTTTTTGCGCAGCCTGAACCGCGTCGTTGAACCGACCGGCCTCGGCATAGGCAGCAGCTAACACGTCAAATGTATCGGCTTGCTGGTCGCCCGTGATGGCGTGAAGCCGCTCTGCCAACTGAACTGCCTCACTAGAGTTGCGCAAGCTCGAGTCCCGATTAGTCACCAGAATCCATGCCAGCCTGTTGAGAGCCGGCGGCAAATCAGGCCTCAACCGCAAGCTTTCCCGATACTGGGCAATCGCCTCGACAATCCTGCCCTGGCTGGCCAGGGCAACTCCCAAGTTGTAGTGCACCCCGGCATTATCGGGCTTGATCCGTAATGCCTCCGTAAACTCGCCGATCGCCTCAGGTGCCCTGCCCAGTCGGAGCAGAGCGCTTCCCAAGTTATTATGCGCCGAGGCATCATCGGGCCTGATCCACAGTGCCTGCTCGTACTGTCCGATCGCCTCCTTAATCTTCCCCTGGCTGGCCAGGGCAACTCCCAAGTTGAGATGTGCAACGTAGTTGTCTGTTGTCACGTTAAGAGCATGACGGAACAATGTCTCACTGTTCTTCCAGTGCCGAACCTGAAACCTGGATATCACCGCACACGTCACCAGTATCGCCACGACCATTACGGCAACAACTACTCTTCGAAATCGCTGTTCAACCACGCCCCACTGCACACCCCATG
>JBEKLX010000016.1:0-26147 GCA_050008795.1 Verrucomicrobiia bacterium
CCACGGCCCACAGCGCCTGACGGAGCAGTTCGTTACCGACGATGGCGCCGACGCGCTCTGTGCCCAGAACTTTGAATTGGGCTTCAGGGAACTTATCCTGCAAGTGTTTTACGACCTCTTCCGTCCTGCCCTCCGGCAATTTCAGGGCCAGCACTTCGGAACCGCCACCCAACGCATGTTCGTACTGAATGTAAGCTTCCTTGACGTCCTTTTTTTCTTCTTCGAGGCTGCGCCGAATGTCATCTTCGCTGATTCGCTTCACGAAACTCAGGGTTGCCGTGTCACCGCCCTTGAAATCGATGCCATACACTGCCCCGCGGCCAACGTTCAGGCCACCACGCTGCACGAAAGACACCATCCCTGCGATGATGATGAGCCACGATACGGCAAAGGCGATTTTCCAAACACCAAGGAAATTGACGTGCGGCAGGCGGCGGAAGACGTGTAACATGTTGAACGACTTCAGCCAGCCCTTCATTACCATCCAGTCGAATACCGCCCGTGTGCCAAACACGCCGGAGAATAGGTTGGCGATCAGACCGATGGCCAACGTCACGCCAAACCCTTTAACCGGGCCGCTGCCCATGAAAATCAGAATGAACGCGGTGAGAATCGCCGTGAAATGCGCGTCAAAGATGACACGAAAGGCGCGCGTGTAGGCCGCAGCTATGGCGCCGCGCAATGGTTTGTTCGCCGCCAACTCCTCGCGCACACGCTCGTAGATCAGCACGTTGGTGTCCACCGCCATGCCGATGCTGAGCACGATGCCCGCGATGCCCGGCAGCGTCAATGTAAACTTGAACAACGCCAGTACACCGACGGTGATCAGGATATTCATCACGAGCGCTGCGTTGGCCACCATGCCCGCCAGCAAATAGTACCCCGCCATGAACGCGATCACCGCTACCGCACCGATAACCGCCGCTTTGATACCGCTGTGGATTGAGTCTTTGCCAAGTGACGGATCTACGCCGCGTTCTTCAACAATCTTCACTGGCGCCTGCAGCGGGTTCTCCAATACGCTGGCAAGTTCCTGGGCTTCCATCAGCGAGAAGTTCCCTTCAATAATTCCGCGCCCACCGGTGATTTCGCTGTTGATCACCGGCGCGGACCGTAGTTCGCCATCGAGCACGATCGCCAGTTGCTCATGAATATGAGTTCGCGTGGTGTTGGCAAAGGTTGCGCCCCCTTCGCTGTCCAACTCGAACCCCACAATGGGACGTCCAATGTTGTCAGCCTGGACATAGGCGCTCTTCACGTGTGAGCCGCTTAATTCCGCGCGTTTCTTGACGTAGTAGGTAAGTGCACGTCCGGTCTCGTCTTTTTTTTGCTCGGCGAGTTCCTCGTACCCGGCGGGTGGCTGAAATGCTGGGTCGCTCTGTTTGTCGATCATCAATTGCCGGTTATGGGGATGCACAAGACGAAACTCCAGAAATGCCGTTCGTTCCAAAGTGCGACGCGCCGATAGGCGATCCTCCTCCTTCAATCCGGGCATCTGCACAAGCGCGCTTGCTGATGACACCGATGGCTTGCTGCAGCATGTCGGCGCCACCTTTGGCACCCGATTTCGAGAAGTCCAGCTTCAGCAGATACGACGTGCCGCCCTTCAGGTCGAGGCCAAGGTTCAGGCCGTAATTATGAATCGCAAAAACAGCCGCGATAGCGACGGCGGCGATGGTGGTGAATTTCCAAGTGAGCTTGTTCATGGCAGGGAAAAGTTATTTCTGTTCCGGTTCGGCACCCGAGATGTCACCCCCGCTGGATTTTTCGATCACGCTGCTGACGGCGCTTTTGAGCACTTCCACCTTAACGTTGTCAGCAATCTTTACCATCAGCGACTTGTCTTTAACGTTGGTGACGATGCCGAAAATGCCGCTTGCGAGCACGATCTTGTCGCCAGACTTGAGGTTCTTGAGCAGGTTCTCCTGCTCCTTGCGCTGCTTCGACTGCGGGCGGATCAGGAGGAAATAGAACATCACGCCGAGGATCGCAAACATGCCGAGCATGTTCAGCATTCCTGCGCGCGGGTCTTGTTCAGTGCCCGGCTGTTGCGGCGTCATCATGGCTAACATCTCATATACTCTCATTATTCTCTTCCTTCTCCATGTAATGCGCGACAAATTCGCGCTGAAATTCCTCAAACGTCCCAGCGGCAATGGCGGACCGCGCCCGCCGCATCAACTCCAGATACACGTGCAAGTTGTGCCACGTCAGCAACCTGTGGCCGAGAATCTCGTTACACCAAAACAGGTGCCGCGCGTACGCCCGTGTGAAGTTCTGACAGGTATAACACCCACAGCCTTCTTCCAACGGACCGAACTCCGCGCGGTTCCCGGCATTCTTGATGGCGTAAGAACCACGCATCGTGTAAACGCGCCCCATGCGGGCGCTTCGCGTAGGCAACACACAGTCGAACATGTCCACGCCCCGCGCAATCATCGCCAGCAATTGCGGCAATGTACCCACGCCCATCACGTAGCGCGGACGGTCCGGTGGCAAATGCGGCACGGTGACACCCACCTGCTGCAACATCTCCGATTCCGGCTCGCCAACACTGACGCCGCCGATGGCGTAGCCGTCGAAGTCCATCGCCACGAGTTCACAGGCGCAACGTGCACGTAAATCTGCATACACGCCGCCTTGCACGATACCAAAGAGCAGTTGGCCCCGACTTTGCCGGGGTTGCCCGCTGGGCCAAGCTTCTTCCCTACAACGGGGTGCCCACTGTAGGGTGAGATCCACGCTTCTGCAAGCGGATTCATGGTCGCACGGCCACGGAGCGCACTCGTCGAACGCCATGGCGATGTCGCTGCCGAATGCCGTCTGTGCCGCCATTGCCTCTCGCGGGCCAAGGAACAACGTAGCACCGTCCACGTGCGACTGAAATTCAACGCCATCGGGTGTCACCCGTCGCAGTTTCGCCAGCGAAAAGACCTGGAAACCACCGCTGTCAGTCAAAATCGGTCCATCCCAGCCCATGAACCGGTGCAGTCCGCCCGCCTTTTGGATCACATCCAGCCCGGGCCGAATCACGAGGTGATACGTGTTGCTGAGGATGACCTGCGCGCCGAGTGTACGGAGTTCGGTCGGCGCCATCGCTTTAACCGTTGCCTGCGTGCCAACGGGTATGAAAACGGGCGTTTCCACCATGCCGTGTGCCGTTGCCAGGCGGCCGACGCGGGCGGCGGTCTTCGAGTCGGTGTGCAAAAGTGTGAATGGCGATACCATAGAATCGAGTCCGCGCCTGATTGCGGGCCGCAAGGCTACTGGCAGAAGTCGCTAAAATCAAGAAGTCAACACGCCGTTGGAAACCAAGGATTTGCCAGGTGCACACTACGAATCGCGGGTCGCATTGCCACGGAACAGGGACATGAGAAAGCCCTGGGTCACAGTCATGATGGAGGATTTCCGTTGATTCTTCCTTAATGGCACCGTTATAAAGCAAAGTGTCGCGGATGGCCAATGGATCCGTTGACAACATCAATTTATGAGCAAACAAGCGAATATGACCACGAAAGGGCATAACAAATCCGCGCCTGCCGCCGTCGAAACGGCAAAGGAGGGGCATTCGCTCATCCGCGGCGCCGATCTCGTCATTAAATCTCTGGAACGAGAAGGCGTGGAACTGGTATTCGCGTATCCTGGTGGCGCCAGTCTGGAACTGCACCAAGCGTTCACGCGTTCACATAAGATTCGCGTCGTGCTTCCCCGTCATGAACAAGGCGGCGCGTTTGCAGCGGGCGGTTACGCACGCGCATCGGGCAAAGTCGGCGTCTGCATGGCCACTAGTGGTCCCGGTGCAACCAACCTCGTAACCGGCATCGCTGACGCCTATATGGATTCCATTCCCATGGTCGCTATAACTGGACAAGTCGTCCGTTCCGTGATCGGCAAGACCGGATTTCAGGAAACCGATTTTTACGGACTGACACTGCCCATCGTCAAACATAGCTATTTGGTGATGAACGTTGAAGACATTCCACGCGTCTTCAAAGAGGCGTTTCACATCGCTTCCACGGGACGGCCGGGGCCGGTTGTGATTGATATCCCCAAGGATGTCCAACAGAGCAGTTGCGCGGCGGTATTCCCGGACGAAGTCACGCTGCGAGGTTATAATCCGGAAAAGAAGATCAGCGAACCAGCCGTCCGCGAGATCGCCGCGTTAATTGAAAAGAGTGCGCGGCCGGTCATTTACTGCGGCGGCGGCATTATCGCGGCCAATGCCAGTGATGAATTATGCGAGTTTGCCATTAAGACCGGCATCCCCGTTACCACCACGTTGATGGGTATCGGCTGTTTCCCTCAAGATCATCCACTATCGCTGCACTGGCTCGGCATGCATGGCACGGTGTACGCGAACAAAGCAGTGGATCAATGTGATTTGTTGCTGGCGCTGGGCGTACGGTTTGACGACCGCGTGACCGGCAACGTCAGCGAGTTCGCCAAACATGCAACTATCGTCCATATCGACATTGATCCGAGCGAGATCAACAAGAATAAGCCGGTTCAGGTTCCCGTCGTCAGCGACATCAAGTCCGCCCTGCATCAACTCAACAAGGTTGTCAAAGCCAGAAAGCTTGATGCCTGGCACAAACAGATAGCCGGGTGGAAGGCGCAGTATCCTTTGCGCTACAAGGTCACCGACGAAGTGCTCAAATCCCAGTACGTCCGCGATTTCCTCGGTGGTAAGCGCGATGAGATCATCATGCCGCAGTTTGTCATTGAGGAACTCGACCGTCTGACGCAACACGGAGCCGTCGTTGCGACCGGCGTCGGCCAGCACCAGATGTGGACTGCGCAGTATTACCTGTTTAATAAGCCGCGCATGTTGCTTACCTCGGGAGGGTTGGGAGCGATGGGCCACGGCCTGCCGGCTGCCATCGGCGCCAAACTCGCACGGCCAGACAAACAGGTAATCGACATTGATGGCGATGGCTCGTTCTTGATGAACATTCAGGAACTGGCCACGGCGCATATCGAGAAGATCGCCGTCAAGGCCATCATCCTCAACAACCAGCACCTCGGCATGGTCGTACAATGGGAAGACAGATTCTATAAGGGCGTGCGTGGCAACACCTACCTAGGCGACCCGCGCAACCCGCACCAGATTTATCCTGATTTCGTGGCGATCTCCAAGGGCTTTAACGTGCCCGCTGAGCGCGTCGTTCGCAAAAGCGAGGTCCGCCCGGCCTTGGAACGCATGCTGGCGTCGAAAGAACCGTATGTCCTCGATGTCATCACGCCGTACACCGAGCACGTTCTACCCATGATTCCGTCCGGTAAAACGGTCCGCGAGATCATTACTGAGTAGGACAAGACGCTGGAGCTCGGTGATAAGGCTCGCGTTGGCGTTGTATATGCTCTCTTACCTCGCCTTGCTCCGGACTGGAAAGACGGCGGCTGCCGTCGCCACCTGAGACCATGGAGAACGTTGCTTTGGCTGTCGCCAGTCGCTACATTGGGTCCCCATGAGCCGACCAGAACGGATGAGGACGGCTGTTGTTCTTATCATCTTCAGCGTCATATTTCTGACTCTGACGATCAGCAGCTACGTGCAGAAATCCGCCACCGTTGACGAACCACAGCATCTCACTGCCGGTTACGTTGCTCTAAAGCTGGGCGATTATCATGTCGATGGTGAGCATCCGCCGTTTCTGCGGATGTGGGCTGCGCTCCCATTGCTGGCGATGCGACAGGTCAATCTCGACACCAAGAGCGTCAATTGGCTGCCCATGAAGCCGGAGTTTTTCAGCCATGAGTTCCTGTACCTGAAGAACGATGCCGACCGATTGCTTTACCCGGCCCGCTTTATGATCGTCCTGCTTGGTATCCTGCTCGGCGGAATCCTTTTCTGCTGGGCGCAGAAGTTATATGGTTTTGGGCCGGCGGTTATTGTCCTGGCGTTCTACACGACAGAGCCAAATATTCTTGCCCACGCTAGAATCGTGACGACCGACTTAGGCGTCACTTGCTTCATTTTCGCCACTCTGTACTTCCTCTGGCGCGCAACCCAAGAATTGACGTTGAAGAACCTGTCCGGTTTGATTGTGTTCTGTGCCCTTGCGCAAGTCAGCAAGTTTTCCGCGCTTATTCTATGGCCGATGCTGTTCGTCCTCATGCTGGTCCGCGTCCTGCGGGGAAGTGCATGGTTGTGCTGTATCGGTTCGCAGCGAGAGTTGGCATCCCGAGCAAGCAAGATACTGGCCGCCACCTGCATAGCCGGTCTGCTGCTTCTTACTTCCTTCACCGCAATCTGGGCAGTCTACGGTTTTCGTTACTCGCCCGCTCCCGAGAACAGCGGATTGGTCAGGGTGATCGCCCCGCCGGTGATGACCAAGCGTGTTCCCCGACTGGCAGCAGCGCTGAATTGGATTGACGAACACCATTTATTGCCGAATGCCTGCGCACAGGGATTTCTGCTCGGCCAGGGCATGGTACAAAAACGCCCGGCTTTTCTCATGGGACAGTTTAGCGAGACGGGATGGTGGTACTATTTTCCCGTCGCGTTTCTGATCAAGACCCCGGTTGCGCTTCTGCTTCTCTTCCTCGGCGGGCTCGTGCTTGCTGTGGGACGGCGAGAAGAGCTTGCCGATAACGATGCCTTCATTCTGGTGCCGCTCGTGGTTTACCTGACATTTGCGATGACATCACATTTTAACATCGGCCTGCGGCACATTCTACCGATTTACCCGTTTGTGTTGCTGATCGCAGGCAAAATGGTCGCACGACTCTGGGTGAATCGGCGTAAGATCCTATACGCCGCGTTGGGCGCGTTGTGCCTGTTTCAAATCGAGGAAACCGCATTGGTTTATCCTCATTACCTTGCCTTCTTCAATCAATTCGTTGGCGGCCCGCGTAATGGCTACAAGTGGCTGGCGGATTCAAACATCGACTGGGGACAGGACTTGAAACTGCTAAAGAAGTGGATGGATCAGCATGATGTAAAGGCGATCAATTTGAGCTACTTCGGCCATGCTGACCCCGCCTATTATGGAATCCACTGTTTCTACCTGCCGCCTGTGCCGTTTTTTGCCAAGGGTCGGGACGCTGGACCGGGATTACCCGGGTACGTGGCGGTCAGCGTCCAGAATCTCCTCGGGCTTGCGATGGATCCGCCACGCCCAGACCTCTACAAGAAACTGCTCGAATCCGAGCCTGTGGCGGTGATTGGATATTCCATCCGCGTGTATCGGCTGGAACGACCGTGGTGGTAGGGAAGGATTATGTAGCGGCGGCCATCTAGAGCCACTACAATCGGCATTTATGAATCGACAGGAGCGAATCCGGACCGCCGTGGTGCTCGGTGTATTCGCAATTGTCTTCTGCGTGCTGACCGTCAGCAGTTACCGGCAAAAATCCGCCACGTGGGACGAGCCCCAACACGTCGCTGCAGGCTACGCCGCATGGATAGCCGGTGACTACCGCGCGGATCCCGAGCACCCGCCTTTTCTGCGCATGTGGGCCACCATACCCTTGCTGTTCAGGCACGATGTGGTTTCGAATCCCGACGCCATTGCCGCCCATGCCTACGGCGAGTGGCTCGGCCAAGGCCAGTTCGCCTTCTGTCACCAATTCCTCTACAAGTGGAACGATGCCGATCAGTTGTTGTATGCCGCCCGGTTTATGATCGTGTTGCTTGGTGTGTTGCTCGGCGTGATGGTGTTTTGCTGGGCCCGGGAATTATTTGGCTTTTGGTCTGCAGTTGCCGCCCTATCGCTATATACGTTTGAACCCAATATACTGGCGCACTCCAGCCTCGTAACCACCGATTTCGGCGTGACCTGTTTTATATTCGGCGCGGTGTATTTTACATGGCGCATCGCCCGCCGGATCACTATCAGCAATATGTTTGGCCTGGCTGTCTTCTTCGCGCTGGCGGAGGCGAGCAAATTCTCTGCGTTCCTGCTGGCCCCGGTCCTGCTGGTGTTGCTGCTGGCACGCGCCTGTCGTGGCTTGCCGTGGAGCATCGGTGCTAAGGGCGAATTGCGCTCGCGGCGAGCGCGAATCGGTGTCGCGTTTGGAATCTTTGTTTGCCTCTGCATGGTGGCTTACCTCGCGGTGTGGGCGACGTACGGGTTCCGGTATGCTCCCGTACCGGGCGATCCCGCCGGGACTTGCCTCCAGACCATCGCCTTCGAACGGGAGCGAGTCCCGCGCCTTGCGACATTGATGGACTGGACAAATCAGCATCGGCTCTTGCCCAATGCTTACACCGAGGGACTCTTGCTCGGCCAGGCAAAGGCGCAGATGCGAGGCGCGTTTTTAGCCGGTCATTACAGTGTGGTCGGTTGGTGGTATTACTTTCCTGTGGCATTTCTAATCAAAACACCGCTCGCTGTGATCCTGTTGTTATTGGCCGGACTCGCCATCTGCGTGGCGCGTTGGCGGGCGCTGCTGCGCGATGACATGTTTTTGCTGCTGCCCGTGATTGTGTATTTAGGCGCTGCGATTGCCGTCAAAATGAACATCGGACTGCGGCACATACTGCCCATCTATCCATTCGCGCTACTCCTGGCTGCACTCGCCGTGTCGGAGCTTCTCAGGAGCAAACAAAAGTGCGTTTATGCTCTGCTGGTTGCCCTGAGCCTGCTCTGGCTCTTCGAATTCGCACGGGTTTACCCGCACTACCTTGCGTTCTTCAACCAGTTCGTCGGCGGACCGCGCAACGGATACGAGTATCTGGCCGACTCGAATCTGGATTGGGGACAGGACTTGAAACCATTGAAGAGATGGATGGACGAACATGGCGTGCAACACATCAATCTGGCTTACTTCGGCACAGCCGACCCGGCGTACTATGGGATTCAATGCACTTATCTGCCCGGTTCGCCGTTTTTTGCAGAGCGTCTCGTTCAACCTCCGCAATTGCCCGGTTACGTGGCGGTGAGCGCAACGATTCTCGACGGCGTGTATCTGAGTGATCTCGGCCGAGAGTTCTACAAGAGGCTGCTCGCGCAGAAACCCGTGGCCGTTATCGGGTATTCCATCTACATATACCGGATGGATAAACCGTGGTGGTGAGCCGCGCTACACATCCTTCTGTTCGCCTTCCTCTGCGTCTTCGTCCGGAAGCTCGTCGCCGCCACCTTCCTGGTTCATCTTTTTGAGCAATCCCGACATGTCCTCGACGGCATCGAACACCTTCCGCGCGACGTAGATGGGGCTCTTCTGCTGTACCGCCAGCGCAATGCAATCGCTGGGGCGCGCATCCACTTCAACGATCTTTTTGCCCAACTCGTTTTCCATCCGCAAAATGAGCCGCGCGAAATACGTGCTGTGTTTCAAATCATTGATGACTGCGCGCTCAACCTGCACGCCAAGCCCTTGGAAGATGTGGCCAACGAGATCGTGGGTCAACGGACGTTCCTTCGGCGTATTGCGCAAAAACATCGCGATCGCCGCGCCGACGGTGTGATCCACATAGATTACGAAGGTCTTTTCGTCGTTACCGAGGAATACTGCACAGCCGTTCGCGGTCGGCACCACGCCTCTGACGTCCACGGGAATTACGTTATTGTTCACAGCATCCCTAGCTTACTGTCTTTGTGCCGAAACGCAACCGTCTCGCACGGACCATCCTTAGAAGAACATGATCGCTGCCGTGACCACCGACGTGTATAATCCCTGCGGGTTGCCCACCGCAGTCTGGGTAATGTTGCTGGTGCGGACGATCTTGCCGCTGATGCGAAATACCTCTTCCTTTTCATCCCAACTGGCGTCCTCGTTGAACTCCACACCAAGCGTCGTCGCCAGCATCGCCGCGGCCATCTCTTCGACGAAGTTTCCCGCGGTGGTGTCGTTCATCCCGTAGGCGTGCAACTCGCTCAGGTAACCGTACGCGTCTTCTTCCGCAGGCTGCGCCACGCCAATCGACGCGGCGATCAACCGATGCGGTTCGTTGGTGGAAATCCGAGCCAGCACCGCAAACGTGATCTGCCCCGGTTGGAGCAATTGTTCCCCCTGTTTGCGGGAGATGATCTTGCAGCGCGGCGGTAGGATGCTTGATACGGTCACCAGATTGCACTTCTCAATCCCCGCATCGCGCAACGCCATCTCGAAGCTGCGCAACTCGTACTTGTGCGTGCCGACCCCCTTGGTCAGATACATCTTTGAGGGAACAAAATGCATGTCTTAAGCTCTGCGAAGGCCAGAAAAACAAATTCCTTGAAGCAATGCAAGAATTGAATCATCGTGACCCTCAAGATGGCAAAGCCCAGCATGATAGTAGTTAGATATATTGCGATACTGCGGGGTAATGGAAAAACTCATGAATAACGCTCCTGCCACCAAAACGCCACGCGCTCTCGGCTATCGCATGCCTGCCGAGTGGGATACGCACGCGGCAACGTGGTTGAGCTGGCCGCGCCGCACCGGCCAAAGCTTCCGGTCGTGTTATGAGGAAGTCCTGCCTTCTTTCGCCGGGATGGTTCGCACACTCGCGCCGCACGAAACCGTGAACATCAACGTTGCTGACGCAGCCACCGAGGAAGAAGCCCGGCAAATCCTGCTGATGCACAAGACGCCTCTCGACAATGTCCGGTTCCAACGCATCCCTACTAACGAAGTCTGGTGCCGCGATCATGGCCCGACCTTCTTAACATCGCGAATCGTAAATCGTGAATCGCGGAACGCAGGTCTCAAATCCGAAATTCGCAATCTGCAATCCGCGATTGCCATCGTTGACTGGGACTACAACGCGTATGGCAAGAAGTACCCGCGTTACGATCTCGACAACGCGGTGCCACAGCGTGTCGCGCGGTTGCTGGGTGTACCCCTGTTTCATCCCGGCATCGTCCTTGAAGGCGGCTCAATTGATGTCAACGGCGCGGGCACGGTCTTGACCACAGAAGCATGCCTGCTCCACCCCAACCGCAACCCGCAACTGACCAAACCGCAAATCGAGCAGCACCTCTGTGACTATCTCGGTGTCACTAACGTCCTTTGGCTCGGCATCGGCATTGTCGGTGATGACACCGATGGCCACGTGGATGATCTTGCGCGGTTCGTTGATCGTTCCACGGTCGTCCTCGCCGTCGAGGAGGATTCACGCGACGACAACTATGCCATTTCGCGGGACAATCTCGATCGACTTCGCGCCATGAAGGATCAAGATGGCAAACCGCTACGAGTTGTTACAGTACCGATGCCCGGCGTGGTCGAGCACAAGGGCCAACGCTTGCCCGCCAGCTACGCCAACTTCTATATCGGGAACAAAGTCGTGTTACTTCCGACCTATCGTCATCCCAACGACGCCTGCGCCCAACAGATTCTCCAGAAGCTGTTCCCTGACCGCCACGTTGTGCCGATTGATAGCACGATTGTCATCCGTGGCGGCGGCTCATTCCATTGCCTTACACAACAGCAACCAGCCTAGCAAGGCAGCACGATCGTCTGCGAAAGAGGTTGGTATCCATGGGGGGGCACTGCCCCGCCTACGTTATCTCCACGTGGCGAGGTTATCGCGGGCCGGTTTCGAGGCGCGCGCGCATCTCGGCGATCTGCTTTTCGAGTTCGTGCAGCTTGGCAACAGTGTCCGGCAGTCGGTGAATGGCCGCATTCATCCGTTTGAACTCGGTGTGCGGAACCGCGGGAGCACCGAGCATGAACGAATTAGGCGGCACATCTTTCGTGACGCCGGCTTGGGCCATGATGATGGAGTTGTCACCGATGGTAAGGTGTCCGGCGATGCCCACTTGTCCAGCGAGCGTAACATGATTGCCGATGATCGTGCTGCCAGCCAGACCCACGAGACCACAAATAATGCAGTCCTCGCCGATGACGCAGTTGTGGGCAATCTGGACTAGATTATCGATCTTTGTGCCGCGCCCGATATGGGTCTTGCCGAACCGCGCGCGATCAATGGTCGAGTTCGCGCCGACCTCGACGTCGTCGCCGATCTCGACGATGCCAACCTGTGGAATCTTATTGTGTTTGCCGTTTACGGTCTCGAATCCGAATCCGTCGGCACCAACCACAACGCCGCCGTGCAGAATCACACGATTACCAATAACCGTTCGTTCGCGTACGACGACCCCTGCATAGATCAGACAATCCGCTCCAATCTGTGTCTCGTGGCCGACGTAACTGCCCGCCCCGATTACCGTGCGGTCGCCGATGACAACGCCATCCTCGATGACCGCCGAAGGTTGCACGGAGACGTCACGGCCAAGCCTGGCAGTGGATGCGACCACGGCAGTTGGATGAATGCCCGCCGCGAATTTGATTGGCGGCGGCGCAACGCGCTCGACCACTTTCGCAAAGGCAGCGGTCGGGTTGTCGACGCGGATAAGCGTGCACGCCGCTTCGACGATGGCCTTGCGGGCGAGTATGACCACGGAGGCCTGGGTGACTTTGACCGCGCCAAGGTACTTCGGGCTGGCGACAAACGACAGATCGCCGGGGCGCGCCTCGCGAATGCCAGCCATGCCGGTCACGACTGTGTCGGGATTACCCGCCAGTTCGCCGCCCACCAGTTGGGCAATCTCGCGCGCGGTCAGTTGCACGATTAACCAAATCCCTTGTCAGGGTTCTGTCTTGGGTGCGTTCTTGTTTAAGACTTTTAGAATATCGTCGGTCACGTCCATCGTATCCTGCGAGAAAACGATGGAAGGCACTTCATTGAGAGTCTTTCCCGATTTGTCGAACACCATAAGATAGCCGTTGTCGCGGGCAACCTTGCTGATGGCGTCGTTGATTTCTTTAAGGACATTGGTCTTCATACGATCGGTTTGCTCCATCAAGCTCTTCTGGTGGATCCGTCGGAATTCCTCAATGTCACGCTGCGCTTTCTGAATGTCGGTCAGCTTGTCGGTCACTGCCTTGCGTTTTAGTTCCTTGGCCTCGGAGGTGTACTCTGATTTCTCGGCATCTTCGCGCAGTTTGACAAGCTCGTCGTTGAGCGCGCGGTACTCGGTCAGCATCGTCTCTTGCTCTTTATTGAACCCCTCTGCGGTCTCCTGAAGTTTCTTCGATGCGATCGGCGTTTTGTAGTACTCGTTGAACAATCGGCTCATGTCCACCGTGACGATCCGGCCCGACGGACCTTCCGCCCACACCGCCGTAGCCAACGCCAACCCGCATACCGCCATCAACACTGCTGATTTCTTTGTACTCATTGTCATATACCCTCTTTACGCAGCCATCGTCCTTGTTAGAATTGATATCCCATGCTGAATTGTATGTGCCCGGTCTTGCTGGTCGTCTTATCCGACTGCACCGGATAACCGTAATCCAGCCGTAACGGTCCAATCGGCAGATTCAACCGCACACCAAAGCCAATATCGGATTTCAAATCGCTCAGCCCAAATTGATACGCATCGCGCCACACGTTGCCGATGTCGAAGAATAACGCACCGCGCACACGCTCGACAATCGGATACGTGTACTCCACTGTCGCATTGGCGAACGAATTACCGCCTATCGGCTGGTTTTGCGCGTCCCTCGGGCCGACGTCGCGGTAACCGAACCCGCGCATCGTATTAGCGCCGCCCAGGAAATAACGATCGAACATCGGAACATCGTTCACTTTGACAAACTTGCCTATGCGTGGTTCAAACACGATAGGGCCTGAGTCTTTTGAGCGTCCGAACGCGTCCACCACGCCCATGGCCCCCAACACCTGCAGCACATGGCCATCGGCGAACATCGGAAAGTAGAACGACGTCTTGGCATTCAGCTTGTACAGGGAGACATCGCCGCCAAACGGCCCGCCTGCGACCTCGCCTGTCAGTTCCGTGCGGCTGCCGCGTGTGGTCAGGAACACGCTGTCACGCGTGTCCCATACCAAACCCGCCTGTCCTGAGCTACGCAGCTTGCCTCTGGACTGCGACTGCAATTCCTGCGAGGCATTGCGGTCAACGTTCATGCTGATCTCCTGAAGACTGTATTGCGCCTGGGCGCGCAGGTACTCGTTTATGCTCTTTTCCAGCCGCAACGAAGCGCCCGTCCGTTGTTCCGTGAACTCGCTGCTAAGATAACTGGCGGAGTTATGAAACAGATCCACCCCTAATGACAGCCGCTGATCCATGAACCACGGCTCGGTGAACGAAGCAATGTAGTCTTGCCGCTTGATGCCGATCTGCATTCGCAACCGCATCTTCTGCCCTGCGCCCGTGAACGACGGAGGATTGAACAAGTCGAAGTTGCCTTGTGTCAGTTCAACAAATCCAAGAAAGCTGTCTATCGAGCTAAACCCCGCGCCGAACATCACGCTGCCCGTTTGCTGCTCCTCAACGTTCAGCACCAAATCGCGGCGGTTCGGCACGTCGGTCGGCTCGGGCCGGCTTTCAACCTTCGAAAAGTAGCCCAGGTTTTTTAAACGCTCGACGCTGTGGTCGATGCGCACCGTGTTGTAGATGTCGCCCGGTGCCACGGCCAGCTCGCGACGGATCACCTTGTCCTTGGTTTTGACGTTGCCGCGAATATCAATTCTCTCGATATAGACCAGCTCGCCTTCATGGATGCTATAGATCAGATCCATGCGCCCAGTCTCGACATTCGGCGTCTTCGTTGCGCGCACGTTCGTGTCCAAATAACCGCGCCCGCCGTAGTAATCCTCCATCGCCTTAAGATCTGACGTAAGACCGCCGGGCGTGAACAATCGTCCCGCACCCATTTTAAGCTGTTTTTCCAGTTCCGTGGTCGGAAATAGTTTGTTTCCCTCGATCCGCACACTGCCGATCTTGTACTGGCGCCCCTCCGAAATGGTGATGGTTACCACCATCCATTGGTCGCCAACGCGCTGCACGTTGGTGCCCGTGATTTCCATGTCGATAAACCCGTGCTCACGGTAGAAGTCGCGTATCTTTTCCAAGTCCTCCTGGAACTGATCGTCTTTCAGCACGCCGCTGTCGTTCATCCAGGACATCCACCAGTGGCGCTTCGTCTTGATCATCGTCGCCAGCCCGCTACGGAACCACAAAGCGCCCTTCTCCGACGGGAACGACTGGTTTCCGACAAACCGCACTTCCTTGATGAAGATACGGTTGCCCTCCGCAACCTTGAATTTCACCACCGCGCCGCTGGTGTCCTTGTCGATGCTGATTTGCGGCTCGATTTTCACGTCGGGATAGCCGGCCTTTTGGTAAAATTCCATCATCTTCCGCACGTCGCCGGCCACCTTCTGTTCACTGAGAATATCGCCGACCTTCACACTGGTCTCGCTCCGCAATCGTTCTTCCTTGAACCGCTTCTGCCCCTCGAAGATGATCTCCTTGATCGTTGCCTTGCCCTGCACCTCGAAAATGACCTTAACGCCGCCATCGGAGGGTTCTTCCAGGACACGGACATCGGAGAAGTTTCCCGTGGCGATCAGGTTGCGAACGTCCTGCTCAACCGTCTCGCGCGACCGCGGTTTACCCACCTCAGTCTGGATGTTGGCTTTGATCAGCGTACGGTTGACCGTCTCGAGGCCCCCCATAAACCTGATCTCGATATCGCGAACGACCGGCTCCGTCTCCTGCGCCCATGCTTGTGCGCCCAACCCCGAAATGTTCGGGGCCAAACCTACCGCGAGCAACATAAGCAGCAGCGCGAAATAGCGCCTCATTCTCCGCTCCTTCCGGTCTCCGGAACGTCATCTTCTTCGATCTGCGCCCGGTCATCGAACCGCGTGAACTCATGACGGAACGTCAGGTGAACGTCCCCTGTCGGGCCATTGCGTTGTTTCGCTATGATCAACGTCGCCTTGCCGTGCTCGCTCGCCTTCTCTCCTTCTTCTTCGGCATACACCTCTGGCCGCACCAGCAACCCGACCACGTCGGCATCCTGCTCGATCGCGCCGGACTCGCGAAGATCGGCCAGTTTCGGTCGTCCGCCCTCCCGCTGCTCGGGCTGGCGGTTGAGCTGGCTCAGCACAATAATCGGTATCTTGAGCTCTTTGGCCAGCCCTTTGACGCCAGCGGAGATGTCGGAAATCTCCACCTGCCGATTCATATCCGCCCGCCGTGACGGCGACTGCACCAATTGGAGATAATCAATCACCAGCAATCGGATGTCGTACTGCGATTTCATACGCCGCGCCTTGGCTCGAACTTGATGGATCGTCAGATGCGCGGAATCGTCGATGTAAATCGGCGCCCGCATCAGTTGACTCGCAATCGCCGTCAGTCGCGGAAAATCTTTTTCATTGAGGAAGCCATCACGAACCGATTTCAAAGTTACCTGCGCCCGCGAGCAAAGAAGACGCGTTACCAAACCCTCAGCCGACATTTCCAAACTGAAGATACCGACTGGAATCTGGTGATCGACCGCTATGTGTTCGGCAATATTCAATGCCAGCGCCGTCTTGCCCATGGACGGCCGCCCCGCAATGACCACCACTTCTCCCTCGTGCAAACCCGACGTCAACTTGTCGAAATCGCGGTATCCCGTTGGCAACCCCGTGATTGCGCCCTTCTTATCGTAGAGCTGCTCGATGCTGCGCATCGCATCTTTGATGAGATCTTTTATGGCGCGCGCCCGCGACAAGTACCGCTCGGCCGTAATCTTAAAAATTTCCTGCTCCACCTGGTCCAACCAGCGCTTGACGTCATCCTGCTCCTCAAAACATTTCCCGACAATATCAACAGAAGCTGTAATTAGCTTCCTTAACATGCTCTTTTCGGTGACGATATCGATGTAATGCTCAAGATTGGTAATCGAAGGCACACTCATCAGCAGATCCGCGAGGTAGGCCGGCCCGCCAATTCCCTCGAGTTGATTCTTGTCCTGCAGCCGCTGTGTGAGTGTCACCATGTCGATGGCCGACATGGAATCCATCAGCGCCATCATCTCGCGGAAGATGATGATATGCGCTGCATGATAGAAATTCTCTTCCGTCAACGCTTCCTGAGCCTGTGGACCCGCCTCCTGAGGATTAAGCAGAATGGCGCCGAGCACAGCTCTCTCGGCCTCATAACTATTAGGCAGGACTCGATCCAGTGCGAGCGCGCCAAATTTCTGATGCGGCTGCGTGCTTGCCACGCCGCTCTGGCCGCTGTTGGCCGTTTTTGAAGAGGTAGTCGTAGGCACAGCGCATCCCCACCCGTTACCGAACTAAGCCTTCTTCGCCGCTCTCTTTGGTTTTGTTTTAGGTTCGTGAGTCGGCCCCGCATCCGCGGGACTAGCTTCAATAGCCACTTTGAATTTGGCGGTGACTTCGGCATGAAGCTTCGCTTCCACGTCGAACACGCCGGCTTCGTGGATCGGTTTCTCCAACACGATCTTCTTGCGATCCATGTTAATCCCCGCGGCCTTCAACACGTCAGCGATCTCCTGCACGCCGACCGATCCGAAAAGCTTGTTGTCCGCGCCGACCTTCGCCTTGATTGTGACGGTGAACTTCTCCAGCTTCGCCGCCAACGCTTTCGCGTCGTCCAACTGTTTGGTGAGTTCTTCCGTGTGTTTCTTGCGCAGAAACTCGATACGACGCTTATTGCCCGGCGTCGCCGGAATCGCCATCCCTTGCGGGATCAGGAAATTGCGCGCGTAACCGTCGGCAACCGTGATCAGTTCGCCTTGCGCGCCAAGCTCTTCCAACGTGGCCGTTAAAATGATTTGTGTGCCCATTGCTCTCTCCTACCGCACCAGCATCATCACACGTGCGCGTTTGATCGCGCTCGCCAACTCGCGCTGGTGTTTGGCGCAGGTGCCCGTGATTCGCCGTGGGAGAATCCGACCGCGCTCAGTCATGAATTTTTTAAGGAATTCCGACCCTTTGAAGTCAAGCGGCAGTCGTTCCTCGCAAAGTTTGCAGTCGCGCTCGATCACTACATCGCGGTCGCGATCGCGCCGCCCGCGCGGAGGACCACTGCTTCGTTCTTGTTGTTCTCTTGCCATGGTTCGTTCGTCCTTGATTCGTGTTTCTGTCTGTTAAAAAGGAATGTTATCGTCGCCGCCACTCGCCGGTGGCTCCACGGGCTCGGCCGGTGCGGCAGCTTCGGCTGCCGGCGCTGCAGGCTGACTCCGCGGCGCGCGACCGCGTTCGGACTGTGGTTTATCATTCGCGGGTGCGCTGTCCTTGAATTCCGCGCCCTGCTTGGGTGCGCCGAGGAACTGAACGCGCTCGCCGACCACCTTCAGTTTGTTCCGCTTCTGACCCGTCTCCTTGTCGTCCCAACTGTCCAATTTCAAGCGTCCCTCAACGAACACGGGCCGGCCCTTCGACAAATACTCGCCTGCCGTCTCCGCCTGACGCCCCCAAACCTCGATGTCGACAAACATCACTTCTTCCTTCTGTTCGCCGGCATCGGTGGTGTAGACGCGATTGACAGCCAGGCCCAGTGTGGCGACAGCCGTCCCCTTTGGCGTGTATCGCACCTCGGGATCACGCGTAAGGTTGCCCATCAACAGGACTTTATTGTAGGACGCCATGGTACCTCGCTATTCGCGGGCGACCGCCTTTTCCGTCTGGCCCGCTTTCTTTTTCTTCTTAGGGTCGAGCTTCTTCTCCAGCACAACCGCCGTGAACATCCAGCGGAACACGTCTGTATCCAGATGCAGTTTCGCGTCCAACTCGCTGATCGCCTTCGGCGGCGCCTCGAACAACACGTTCACGTACTGGCCCGCCGACTGCTTTGCGGTCGGGCGCGCGAACGGGTGTTGGCCAAGCGTGTTCACCTTCTCCACCCGGCCGCCTGCCTGTTCGATCTCTTTTCGAATCTTGCCAACGATGTCCTTGACCGCCTGCTCTTGAGCAGCCGAGTCGAGGATGAATAATCCTTCGTACTTGTTCAATGTTCATCTCCTATCGTCCCGCTCTTGCGCTCAATCGCGGGTGATGCTTCTTTTCGATTAAACTGATCCATCGCGGCCGACATGCCACGTTCGACACACATTACCACCGCATCCGCTGCCCGTACCAACACCGGCACGATCAACTTCTTCTCATCCGCCTTGAACCGGCCGAGCACGTGGTCGGTGATATCTCCTCCAACCGCGCCGGTTTTGCCAATGCCAATCCGCAACCGCGCAAACTCTTCGCTGCCGCCTAGTGCCTCGATAATCGAGCGCAAACCATTATGCCCGCCGCTGCCGCCAGATGGACGCAACCGGATCTGGCCGAGCGGCAAATCTGCATCGTCCACGACCACCAGCACGTCCGATGGCGTCAGTTTCGACCATCCCACCAGTGCCGCGACCGTAGCGCCGCTGCGGTTCATGTACGACTGCGGCTTGGCCAAAATAATTCTGTTGTGGGAGCGGTTTTTAACCGCGATGTCCCCACAGTTCCATTCCGTCACCCTCGCAGCGAACCGCAACTTATATCTAAAAGAACAACCAAATCGTTCAGCCAACTCGTCCAAGACGGCGAACCCGACGTTATGACGCGTGCCCGCGTATTCCCGACCGGGATTACCCAGCCCTATAACCAGCTTAGGTGTGGCCGACACAACGGCGCCACCTCGTTACTTCTTCTTGCCTTCGGGCTTGCCAGCCGTGGCTGGTTTACCCGCCGTGGCGGGCTTGCCGCCCGCGGCTGGTGCGGCACCGGGCTTGCCCGCCGTGGTGGGCTTCGCACCCGCGACTGGAGCAGCGCCGGGCTTACCTGCCGTGGCGGGTTTGCCGGCCTCGGCTTTGCCAGCCGTGGCTGGTTGTTTGCCCTTCGCCTTGCCTTCGCCCTTCCCTTCGGCCTTGCCCGCCGTGGCGGGTTCCACTTCCTCGCCTTCCTCGCCTTCGACCTTCTTCGCGGTAATGACCTCGGGTTCCGCCGCCTCGCCTTCGACCGGCGCAACCACGACTTCTTCCTCCGCCATCGGCGCGGCGACTGTAAAGACAGCTTGATCCTTGTTATCGAGCAGCGTCACGCCCGGTGGCGCGATCACCGCGCTGACCTGAATACTCTCGCCAATGGCGAGTTTCTCGACGTTAATGTCGATTGACTCTGGCAAATCCTTCGGCGAACATTCGACTCGTAGTTCGCGCATGACGAACTCCAGCACGCCGCCTTCTTTCGCGCCCACCGGCTCGCCAACTGCATGCACGGGCACGCTGGTCCGCAGTTTCTGTGTTGCCGAGACCTCATGAAAATCCACGTGTAGAATCTGGTCTGTGGTCGGGTGCTGCTGCACTTCTTTGATCAGCGTCAACCGGTTCTTCGTCGTGCCGGCTTCTGCGATCTGCAGATTGATCAACACATTTCCGCCCTTGACGTCATGCAACACCTCGGCCAATTCAAGCCGCGACATCGCAATGTTTATGGCGCTCGGAGCGCCATTCAGCGCCTGTTCCTTCCCGCCGTACACCACGCCTGGAATCACATCTTTATCACGCAGCCGTTTCATTGGACCTCTGCCCGTCTCCGTCCGCATGTTCGCTTTTAAATCAATCTGCCTAGCCATCTCGTTCTCCTAAATCTCCTACTCTTGCTTTAGCGCGGATACTTCACCGCGCTGTCTCGGGGCGCTAGTGCGCCCGCTCGGCTTACTCTTGCTCCCTGCCCGCCATAGCCTCCTCGGCGACGGCGGGTTACTTAGTCCTTCTTCTTTTGTCCCTCGTCCTTAGCCCTTAATCCTTAATCATTGGTCATTAGCCATTAGTCATTGGTCATTCCGCCGCCTAGCTCTCCGGCCTCACCCCGTTGATATCGAACAGCGACGAGACCGACGCCGAATTATGAATCCTCAAAATCGCTTCGCCGAGCAGCGGCGCAACCGGCAACTCGACAATCTTGATGCCTTTCACCGGCCCGCGGAGGACGGTATCGGTGGTCACCAGTTCTTCCAACTCGGAGTTCCGCAACCGTTTCGCTGCCGCATCGTTCAACACCGCGTGACTGACCGCGGCGTACACCTTCTTCGCCCCGTGCTGTTTGAGCACCTCAGCGGCGCCCACCAACGTGCCACCAGTCTCCGTCAAATCGTCCACCATGATCACGTTCTTGCCGCGCACGTCGCCGACGACGCTCAACACCTCGACATCTGTAGCCGATTTGCGCTTCTTGGCGACGATCGCCAGAGGCGCATGGAAAATGTTCGCAAACGCGTTCACCATCTTTACGCCGCCGATATCGGGCGATACCACCACCAGATCGCTCAACTTCTTCTTCCGGAAATACCGGTACATCACCGGGGCCGCGTACAGATGATCCACTGGAATATCGAAGAACCCCTGAATCTGCTGCGTATGCAAATCCATCGTCAACACACGGTCCGCGCCGGCCGCAACGATCAAATTCGCCACCAGCTTGGCCGTGATCGGCACCCGGGGTTGATCTTTCCGGTCCTGCCGCGCATACCCATAGAACGGAACCACCGCCGTGATACGTTTCGCGCTGGCCCGGCGGGCCGCATCGATCATGATCAACAACTCCATCAGATGATGATTCGCCGGAGGCGACGTCGGCTGCACGATGAACACGTCCCGGCCGCGGACGTTATCCTCGAGCTTCACCCACGTTTCCTGGTCAGGAAACGCCGTGACAACGGCATGACCCAACGGCACCCCAACGTACTTGGCGATTTGCAGGGCCAAGGGACGGTTGGCGTTGCCGGAGAAGATCTTCAGATTCGCCGACGGTTTCACTCAATAACTCATTCTGTTAAATGAAATATCCAAGGCCACAGCTCGCGGAGTGGCCACCAAAGCTCGGTACTTCTACCCAATCCCCCGCCCGGATTCAACCTGAATCTTTCGGGTGCTAAAGCCGAGTCAGACGGGCCGAGTCTGCGAGACGCCGCACGCTGTACTCCTGCGGCAACCCCGCTGCCAATGTAGATTCACCACGTTCGAGGGGATTCACGGATTCTTGAGCCGCAAAAATGCGCATAATGCACAAAGCAAGCCCCGAAACATTCGGGGCTTGCTGCTGTGCTGCCTCCGGTGTCATTCTGAACTTGCCTAAAATTGTTCGCAGTTTATTGATACACCAAAATTGATGTTGCAATATGATGGAGTTTAGCATAGAGTTCTATGAGTCAGCGGCGGGACGATGTCCCGTGCGCGAGTTCCTTGATGAATTAAAGGCCAGCGACCCCGATGACTTCGCTGCGATTATGGCCGGGCTGGCCAAACTGTGCAACCGGCAGTACCACCGGCCGCCGCTGTCGAAGCCGGTCGGCGATGGATTATTTGAATTGCGACACGTGGGCAAGCTGAACACGCGGGTGCTGTATTTCTTTATGAAGGGCCGACGGATCGTGGCGGCGCATGGTATCCGCAACAAGGCCCAGGAAATCGCTCCGCGCGACCGTGCAGTGGCACTGGAGCGGATGAAAGATTGGCTCGCAAGGCATACGACATGAAAAAGACGAATTTCGACCTCTTTCTAGAAGAACAACTGAAGGACAAAGACTTCGCCGACCGTTTTCGGCAGGCCGGTGAGGCTTGGGAAGTTGCCCTGCAAATCGCCAAGCTCCGGGAAGATGCTGGTCTTTCTCAAAAAGACCTCGCCCGCAAACTCCACACCTCCCAACAACAAATCAGTCGCTTGGAGTCACCATCCTACGAAGGACATTCGCTCAGCATGTTGCGCCGTGTTGCCGAAGCGTTGAACGCGGATATCCGTGTGGTGATTCAACCTACGGCGAACCGTCCGACGGTCGTGGTAGAAAGCCGTGCCAAGTACGCAGTGAAAAGGAAACGCTGACGGTTTCGTTCGAAACTGGAAGACTGATCAGTCTTCCAGCTTTTCGGATTTACCCACCAGCACTTGCACGTTAAGACCCTTATCTCCTTCTCCGAAGAACTCGTCAACCTGTTGGACTGTCTCGTAGGAAAGATATCGAACTTTCTCCGCTAGGTGAAGATGGCGAAAGGTGGGACGGCGCAATTGTTCCCACACCCGGTTCCGCCGCTCCGATGGTGCAACAACGAACATAGGGTACAGGGTATTCGGTGCAACCATTGTAAGATCAGCAAAACGGAGTAGACCAGAGTAGATTGATGTCGAGTTCTCAATCTCGAAAGCAGCATCGATCCGGTATTCCTCTTTCCATACCACGTCGATGTTCTCGACGTACTTCACCTGAGCATTAAGGCCTACGGCAAAGGTCTCCTCGAAATCCTGAAACTCGAAGCGTGAACTGATTCTGGACTGGTCATTCCTCGGCGCCCATACCTTCTCGCCGGCGCGCCGTCCCATAGTCAATAGCATCCATTGCATCCGCAGATGGTCCGATGGAACCTCTTCGTTGGCTTCCTCAACTGACTCATCCTGCGGCTGGTACGGGGAGTCTGTTGTCTCGGCAACCAAGTGTGGGTCCATAATTGTCTCGATACCTTGGCCCTGCTTGATGCGCAGAAGGATCGAATACAAGTCGTCATATTTCGCGTAAAAGCTCTCCAGTTTCTCAGTGGATATACTCGTGAAACCACGAAGTTGATAGTTATGCTGGAAACCGATCAACCCGAGGAATTTGATGAATGGAAGTTCGATCTCTCGCGGGTTGGCGATGAAATAGATTAGAGCCCAACGGGCGTTCGTGTCTCCGCGTAAGCCTTTCCAAAGCTCCTGTGATAGGGCCGGATTGACTGTTTTGCACGCAACTCGCCCCAACAACTTAATAGTTTTACCTTCGACGATAAGAATCTCGTCGCCATCGTTCATACGATCGAATTTCGTCCGGTTTGCTGGGGTGTCGCGGGAGCCCCAGACAGCTATTGGTCTATTGCTGAAGATACTCTTTAGCCGGCGTGTTTCGATTGGAGACGTGAACTGGTAAATGCGTTCAGGAGCAACCTTTTGGCGAATCGTAGCTTCGTAATGCACCATCACCTCCGCGTTCGATGGTGGCATATACAAAATGAATATATTTCGCACAGAAAACCGCTCCCTCAAAAGAATCTTATCACCGGCATATGCGTCTTGTAAAGCCGCCACCGTCAGTAGGGTCAGTAGTCAGCGGGGTCAACGCTAGTTGATCAGCGAGGTAAACTTTCGACTCTTGACAGCGCATCCAGCGAATCCCGCCCCGACCCCGAAAGGGATTCGGGGTAAACCACGTAATACGTGGCAAGCTTCGTGGTGAATGTGCATCTGCGGTTAGAGAATCTGCGCTGCTGTGGCCGAGACCCCTCAATTGTTGTTGATTTGTGGCAATGCCGTGCTAGCTTGCCCCTCAACAGGTATGGTTCTGGTTCGGAGTCCTCTGTACGCAGAGTATCCGGCCGAACATCCACGAACAATAGGAGATCAACGATGAAGATCACGAAGATGATTTGCCGTATGGTAGTTGCCGTGTCAGTACTTTGTACGTTCTCTGTCCCGAGGGCCTCGGCCCAGATGTTGAGCAATAAATGGTTTCTGTTGAAGTTCGCTGGCAAGGGCTACTTAGTCAACCCGACAACGGGTAACCTCAGCAAAACGAGCTTCTCAACACCGGTCTATTGGCAGTTCCTGTATCTTTCAAACGTCGCCACTTCCGCTGTCTACTCCAACAAGTTGTGGACAGAAAGAGACGCCGGGTGGACCAACGCGTTTTCATTTAGCAAGTCAACCACCTCGACGAATAACGGGACATTCTACTCTGACTGTTATATTGCTCTGTTTGGAATGAATGGGGATATTGCGACCTGTTATCACACCCCATTCATCAACATCAAGACTGACAAGAGCGGAGTGTTCAAGAGTGCGACCTACCAGGGGACAGGCGAGATATTCAGTGGTAATGTCATTGAGGGGGGCGTTACGAACCACATCTACGGGTCTTTCAGTCTCACGGGATCCACCGTAGCAACGAACAAACTCCCGTTCACTGTTCCTTAGGCTGAACGACCTTACAACCGAAGTGGCGGCACCTAGCGGAGATCCGCAATAGGCGAAGCTGTGAGTTTTGCACTCTCTGTGATCTCCGTGCCTCTGCGTGAGACTGCCGTACCGAAATCCTTACTTCGATCCTTCCAACCCGGTGCCATGGACGTTGGTGGTCGTGAGAAACGCGCCCTGGTAACCGGTCACGTTGATTCCGTTGAGCACCACATTGGTCATGTTTGCGAGCGTGATAGCGCGCTTGCAGGCGCCCTGAATGTCGGTGAGCGACAAACCATCGACCGGACGCGCGGCGGGTATATTCTTCGCAAGAACGAGGTCGGTGACCTTGTTTACCTGGATTTTGTTGAAGCGGATATCGCGTACGCGGGTCCACTTTTCCAACTCGCCTGTCACGGGGTCAGTCGCCTGGATACCTTTTTTGAGCAGATCGATCGCCAGAAATGTTGGTGTATTGTTTATCACAAGATCCTCGCCGGTGACGTTCTCGATGTATCCACCACGACCTTCACGACTCTTGAGCGAGATACCGTTTTGGCGGCCCGAGATGAAGCAGTTTTCAATGCGGACGTTGCGTATGCCGCCGGATAATTCCGAGCCAATGGCAAAGCCCGCGAAAATGCTGCTCACAAGCGTACAATCCCTGATGACGACATCCTGCGTCGGACGTTCGAGGCGGACAGCGGCCAAACCGCGACCGGATTTCAAGACGAGAGCGTCGTCGCCCGTGTCGATATTGCAGTGCTCGATGAGGACGTCCTGACAAGAATCCAGGTCGATTCCATCGCCGTTGAAACTGACGGAGCGGATTTTGAGGTTGCTGGCGACAAGCTTACGGCAGAGGACTGGATGGATGGACCAAAGCTGTTGGTATTGCGTCGTGAATCCATCCAGAGTGACGTCGTTGCACTCGGTCAATTCGATTAGTGCCGGTCCACGCGGGTTGCGGAGCCGGCTCACGCTGATCGGCGGCCCGTAAATGTAACCGCGCCCTTTGATAGCGATGTGGTCGGCTTTCTCGGCGGCAATCAACGCCCGGTGGCCCTCGGCATACTCACCTTCCCAGCGCACGCGCACGAGCGGGTAATCTTCGATGTCGGGGCTGCCCAAGAGGCTGGCGCGGCCATCCAGTTGCAGCGTGGTATTCGAGCCGATGACAATGCTCCCGACGAGGTAAACGCCCGACGTCACGGCAACCGTGCCACCCTTCGCGGCGGCACAGGCATCTAGCGCTTTCTGGAAAGCGGCGGTGTCCTTGGTCCTGCCGTCACCGGTGGCGCCGAAGGCGCGCACGTCGAAGGTGGTATTGGTTTCCGCCTGCGCGAGCGGGCAGAGCAGCGCAACGATTAAAAGAAAAGTGATTCTCATTGGGTTTCCTCGTGGTGAAGGTTTGCGGTCATCCATTCTATCAAGCGATCTTGGAATGCTTCGGCTAGAAGGCTGTTATCAGATTGGTGCGCGA
>JBEKLX010000017.1:0-24643 GCA_050008795.1 Verrucomicrobiia bacterium
CGCTGGAAGCGAGCGTGCGGTATCTGGCATACGACCTAGGCCCGAGACGCATCCGTGTCAACGCGATCAGCGCGGGCCCGGTAAACACGCTGGCGGCACGCGGCATTTCCGGTTTTGCGACGATGCTCCGTCACCACGAGGTCCACGCCCCGCTGAAACGCAACCTCGAACCGGCCGAACTCGGCGCGGCAAGCCTGTTTCTGGCCAGCGACCTGTCTACCGCCACCACTGGCCAAGTCATCTACGTGGACTGCGGCTACGAAATCATGGGCATGTGAGAGGAATGGATGGTAGATGAGGGACGGGTCAACGAGTTCGCCCAAGCTTTGCCTTCTGGTCGGGCATCGGATCTCCGACGATTAGGTCATTATCTCTGCGATACACCGTCGCCACTTTGTCTTGGTAAATTAGTCGCCAATCCTTGCGCAGTGCGAGCACGACATTGAGCGGATGTTCCGTTGGCAGCAACGATCAAGCCAGTGCCGGTCTTCCGCCAAGTCGCAACTGTACTGGATCGAAACGCCCGCCGCCCCATGCCCTCAAAAAAAACAGTACTTTTCTAGCAAGTCTGCTATGATGTTCCGCACAAGGAATCATTATGGCTTTGAATAAAAAAGAGTTGGCGGAGATCAAGGAAGAACTCCGGCGGTGCAGCCCCGAGACATTGAAAGCGGCCCTGCGGTTCAGAGAAAAGGGCGACAAGACGGCGATCCCCACGGTCGTCTACGGCTTGCTTGAGCGTTATCAGCCGGCACCGGCCAGGCTGTCGTTGAAGAACGCCAGCGACGACACCCGTCTGATCGAGGACCTTGGCTTTGACTCGCTGGCCCTGCTCGAATTGGTGTTCGCCATCGAAGGCGTGCTGAAGCTACACATCAACAATGCGGAATTGGAGAAAATCCGCACGCTGGGCAAGCTTAACCAGTTCTTGCGCGACAAGATCGAGAACGTCCCGCCAGCGGCGTCATGAAGCGCGTTGTCATCACCGGCCTAGGATTCATTACCAGCATTGGTAACAGCCGGCCGGAGGTATTGCGCAGTCTGCGGGAGTGCCGGACCGGCGTCGAACTTTTCTCCGATTTTGCCGGGAAAGATGTGCCGGTGAAACTAGCCGGCACGGTCAAGGGGTTCCAATTCCCCAGCCCGCACTTTGACGACTGGACGTATCCCGCCGGCTACCAGATCAGCCGCGATCAGCTCCGCGCGATGACACCAAACGCGCTGTACGCGTTCTGCGCGATGGACCAGGCCATTCGCGAAGCCAAACTCGCGCCCGAATTGGTTTCCAATCCGCGGACCGGCTTGATGTGCGCCTCGGGTGGTTCGATGTGGCTCGCCTACGAGAACCTGCACACGATAGTTACCCGCGGTGTGAGCCGCTGTCCGCCAATGGCCGTCGTCAACAGCATCCCCGGCTCGCTTTACATCAACCTCGTTGCCGGCTTCAAGATCAAGGGCGGCTCACTAGGTTGTTCCAGCGCCTGTTCCTCGTCGGCCCACGCGCTCGGCCTGGCCGCCGACCAGATCCGGCTGCACCGGCAGGAGATCATCTTCGTCGTCGGCGCCGAGGATTGCAACCGCTTCAATATTCTCCCGTTCGCCGGTATCCGCGCGCTCAGCGTCCAGACCGACCCGGAGAAATCGCCGTGCGCTTTCGACATTAAACGCGATGGTTTTGTAGGCACCGGCGGCGCCGCCGTGCTGGTTGTGGAGGAACTCGAACACGCCCGACGCCGGGGCGTGCCGATCTGCGCCGAAGTGCTCGGATGGGGCCAGGCATCCGACGGTTACAACGTGGTTATCCCCGACCCGACCGGCGATGGCCTGCGCCGGGCGATTGAGGACACGTTGCAGGACGCGAAGTTGAAACCAAGCGACGTGGATTACGTCAATGCCCACGCCACCTCTACGCCCGTAGGCGACCTCAGCGAATGCCGCGCGTTGCGCCAGGTGTTTCGCGGCAGCAAACTGCCGTGGGTCAGCAGCACCAAGAGCCTGACTGGCCACGGCCTGTCGCTGGCCGGCGCGATGGAATCGGCGATCTGTTGCCTAGCATTGCAGGAACGGTTCACACCCGTGTCCGCGCACATCACCGAACTCGACCCCGAGTGCGCCGACATCAAGATTGTCACCAAGCCGATTCCCGACGCACCGCGCATAGTGCTCAGCAACTCCAGCGGATTCGGCGGCACCAATGTCTGTCTCGCCATGAAAAAATGGGAAAGCAACTGACGGATTGGGCGCGAATCTACAACTTGGCTAGTGCGGCTTGGCCTTCTTGGGAAGCCAACCAAACTTGTGTCCGCGCCATTCCTTCAGCGAACCCGACCTTGGACCGAAAGCCAAAATCCTGTTGCGCTTTTTTGATTGAATAGCCCTGGGTGCGACAAAGCATATAGACCGCATGGCGCGTCAATAATGGTCGGTGTCGAATTCCCAACACCCGATAGACAGCCTCGACCAAATGTGCCAAGCCCAGTGCTGGCGTACCAGGCAAATTCATCCACGGCTGGCTTGCTCCCATTCCGCTGGCCAGGACGCTGATGAACTGACGCCACGTCTCATTGCTCTCATCTCGTAAATTGTAAGCCTGCCCAATCGTTTGCGGAGAACGGGCGGCCTGCAAAATTCCGTCGACCGCGTTATCAATGTAAAGCAGTCCCGCGGCCACTCGCCCGCCATCAATCAAGGCCATTTGTTTTTTGCGAAGCACGGCAGCGATTTCCGCCACAATGCTCAAGCTGCGAGGACCATAAATCGTCGCGGGCCGGATTACCGTCACCGGCATCCCGGCCTCGCAAGAAATGTCCCAGACCTTTTTTTCTCCCAGCCCTTTGCTGTGATTATAAGGCAATCCGATATCGGTAATGGGATACGTCTCATCAACTGCTGCTACCGGATACCCATAGACATCGGTGGTGCTGACATGGATCAATCGCTGCAGGTTGGGGGCCGCCCGCGCCGCTTCCAACAGATTCTCGACCCCTTGGACATTTGCCCGATAAAACTGGTCCCAAGGAGCCCAATCGGAAGCCAGCGCCGCGCAGTGGTAGATTAATTCGATGTCTTGGCAGGCCGTAACCAGGCTGGCTTTGTCTTCCAGTGAACCATGCCTGATATCCACCGGCAGGCCGGCGAACTGCTGGAGTTGACTGGTTCTGCGGGCCAGAATCCGGACCTCTTGACCCTCGCGGAGAAGTGCCTGGGTAAGCGCTCCACCCAGAAATCCCGTCGCACCAGTCACCAACACTTTCATAAACGGTCAGGATTTGGGCCGGACGCCGGCTCTATCGTTGATGGTTTTCGTGGCGGCACGGCGCGCAGTATGCCAACGCGAGCCGGTCGGAGCAAGCTTGTGATTGGCAATGACGATTCAAGTTCGGCCACTACCCCGTGTGCGCCTTTCTTGACGCGCGGCAACGCTTCCTCTAGTGTTCGCCAGATATGTTTCACCACAAGACCAAGCCGATAATCGACCGCTGCGACGACGACGCCACCACGCGATTGCGGTTGAAGTACGCACCTTACTACCGCGTCATCGAGGTCGCCGACGGCATGACGGTGACAGTGGATGGACGCCCGATGGTGTTGATGTCGAGCAACGAGTACCTCGGCCTGAGCCGGCATCCGCAGGTGTTGGCGGCGACCAAGCAGGCGCTCGACCGCTGGGGGACGAGTTCGTGCGGGTCGCGTTTGGCCAATGGTAGCCGTGCCTACCACGTGGAACTGGAGGAAGCGCTCGCCGCGTTTCTCGGGAAACCGGCCTGTCACGTGACGTCGGCGGGTTACCTCGCGTGTGAAGTCAGCCTGAGTTCCCTCGTGCAGCGTGGCGATGCGCTGCTCGTGGACCCGAGCATACATTCGTCGCTTTGGGACGGCGCGTTGCTCAGCGGCGCTAAGATCGAGCGGTTCGCCCACAACGATATGAAATCGCTGGCCACAGTGCTGGGGCAACTCGAACCGAAACAGGCCAAGATGATCGTCGTCGATGGCGTTTACTCGATGGAAGGCCACATCGCGGTGCTGCCGCAACTGGTGGATCTGGCTGACCAATACCGCGCTGCCGTCGTGGTGGACGAGGCGCACAGCGTAGGCATACTGGGCCGACAGGGGCGCGGGGTTTGCGATCAGTTCGGCGTGACGGACCGGGTGGACGTGATAGCGGGCAGTTTTTCCAAGGCGTTCGCCAGCACCGGCGGGTTCGTGGCCGGTAGCCGCGCGGTAATCGAGTATCTGCGCACCCATTCGCGCCAGATCATTTTCAGCGCCGCGCTAAGCCCGGCTGCGGCGGCCAGCGCACAAGCGGCGCTCACCGTCATGCAGCAGGAACCGGAACATGGGGAACGACTGTGGGCGAACTACCGGCACCTGCGCAGCATTCTCGAGTCGCTCGGCCTGGATTTCTGGGGAAGCCAGACCCCGGCCCTGCCGATTGTGATCGGCAAACAGGAGCCATGTTACTTGATGTGGAAATCGCTCTGGGAGCAGGGATTTTTCACCGTGATTTCCGTTCCACCCGGCGTACCGGTCGGCAAGGACATGATACGCTGTGCCGTCACCGCTCTGCATACGACTGAACAACTCGACCGCTTCGGCGACGCCCTGAAAGTCGCAATGAAACGCGCCGGCGTCCGCCGCTGATCACTTGCCGGCCCGCCCGGTGGTGTGGCGAATGTAGTCGGCTTCGGCGGGGCGGTATCTACTCTCTTCCACCTAGCATCCTACCGCCGGGCGGGGTGAGCTGGCAATTCTCCAGAATCGGCTATGGGTGTGCTCAGGATGCTTACCAGCGGGTCGGTTTCATCAGTGATGGACACATTTTCCGCGACGGTGATCCTGTCTCTGGTATTGGTGGCGTAGCGTGGCTAGGCAGACTTGCGGCGCATCGGCTGCGCTTGACTTGCCGTCCGTACCGTTTAAAAATGACACCAATATATGTGCGACTCCAAGTATTTTGCCGGTTTAAAGACAGGGGTTACGGGTCTGGGCCGCGAACTTGGCAACCGTATTTGCAACCGCTTTCGCGCCTGTAGCTCAGTTGGACAGAGCAGCGGATTTCTAATCCGCGGGTCGCGTGTTCGAATCACGCCAGGCGCGCCAGTTCTCTTGTGCGGCGCGTTCAGCCTGAGCTTGCTTATCCTGGTAGCCGGCTGCGCGTCGCCTCAACCCCGACCCGTGCCTGCTACGCTTCCTTCACAAAACGGAATTGTATTGTTCGGCCCGGCCCCGGCGAAGATCACCATCGTGCGACCCGAAGAGAAATTCGTTGTAATCGATTTCAGTTCGCGGACGATGCCTGCGTTGGGCACGAAACTGACCGTGTACCGCGCAGGCCAGAAGATCGGCGTCGTGCAGCTCAACGGTCCTACCCGCGGGCGTGCTGCCGTGGCCGATATCCTCGACGGCGAGATCAGCACCGGCGACGAAGTGCGCTGAGAGGCACGGAGAATCACTTCGCGTGCTTCGTGAACCCCGACCTCAGAGTCGGGGTAAACCCTGGTCGCCTCCGGCGCCGCCAAAGGCGGGTAAACTTCGTGGTGTATCCTGCCCTGCTTTAGGCCCCAAATTTATCGAGGCGGCGGGCGTTGGCTTGCATGTGGCGGATGAGGTATTTCGCTTCGAAGATGCCGAGCGATCCGCAGTTGGCCGCACGCTCGGTGAAGCGATCAAGACCGTCCCAACCCGCGATATCGCTGACGATCATCACCGGTTGTGGATGCCATGAGTGGCCTTTGACAGGCACGGGCGTAGAGTGATCGCCGGTCACGACGAGCACATCGGGCTTCGCGGCGATGAGCGGCGCCAAAGCGGCATCGCCTTCCTCGATGGCAGCGACTTTCGCGTCGAACTTGCCGTCCTCGCCCGCTGCGTCCGTCGGTTTGATGTGAACAAACAGGTAATCGTACGTCTTCATTGACTTGACGGCCTGTACACATTCCTCGGCGATCGAGTGCGCGCCTTCGATCTTGGTCATGCCGACGAGTTGGGCTAGGCCCTTGTACATCGGGTAAATGGCGATGCAGGCGGCTTTCAGGCCGTAGCGTTCTTCGAACGTCGGTATTGCCGGCTGATGTGCGATGCCGCGCAGCAGGAAACCGTTGGCCGGCTTGCAATCCTTCAATAGCGGCAACGCCTGTTTATAGAACTCAGCCACAATTTTCGCGGTTTTAACGGTTTTAACGTTCTGCTCCAGCGGTTTCGCGGTGGCGATGGGCAAACCTTCACGGCCAGGATCGGAATTGGTCAGCGGCCCTTCGAGTCCTTTTCCTCGGAACACGACGACAAAACGGTGACTCTTGCCCGCTTTGATGATGACTTCGGTGTCGCCGAGTTTCTTGATCTTGCTGGTGAGCATTGCGCATTGCGCTTCGCAGACACTGGTGTCGATACGACCCGCACGACGGTCGGTGACGATACCCTTGGGATTCAGCGTGCAAAAATTGGCGCGTGCGGCGATGTCGCCATGCTTCAACTCAATACCGAGACCAAGCGCCTCGATGACGCCTCGGCCGACTTCGTATTCGAGCGGGTCATAGCCAAACAGTCCAAGGTGTCCCGGGCCGCTGCCTGGCGTGATGCCGGGCGCGACGGAGATTAGGCGACCCATACTGGCACGTTTGGCGAGTTTGTCGAGATTCGGTGTGTGGGCGGCCTCCAAAGGTGTGCGGAAGCCGGTACTCTCCGTAGCGATGTCACCCACGCCATCGAACACGACGAGAACGAGCTTGGAATCGTTGGCGATGGTCAGGTTCGTATAAACGGCATCGAGATTCATAGTGCTCCTTCGTCATCCTTTGAGTTTTGACTTGAAAACCGACTACATTAGCGCCATGTTGGCACACAAATGGCAGAGTTGTCAAAGCAGAAAACGCTGTGACAGAGTTACCCAGTGAAAACTTCTTTTTTAGATAAACTAATTGGGCGGATGGAACGGGTGGATCCCCAGAGCCTGCAGAGCGTCGTGGTCAAGCTGGCTCGCGAGAAGGGTTTTCTCGAAACACTGTTCAACACCATTCAGGAAGGCGTCCTAGTCATCGATGCCGAGGGACGGATCAGCTACCTGAACGCCGCAGCCAGTCAGTTGCTCGGCTTGGATCCTGAACGAAGCGTCGGAGCACCCGTAACGCAATTCCTGCGCGAGTTGGACTGGCAAAAGATTGGCGCACCGGATGGCGACGAGTGGCGCAAGGTGCTGAGCCACGAACTGGAGGTGTTCTATCCGCGGCATGCGTTGTTGAGTTTCTACATCGTGCCGTTGGTGGATGAAGAAACGGCAGTCGTGACCGGCGCGGCAATCATCCTGCGCGACATCACCGAGTCGCGACGGGAGACGGAGAGCACCATTGAGTCGGAGAAACTTTCTGCTTTAACGTTGCTGGCGGCAGGCGTCGCGCACGAAATCGGCAACCCACTTAACTCGCTGAACATCCATTTCCAGTTGATGGAGCGCGAATTGAAATCGTTGCCGGCGGAGAAGGCGCAGCGGCTGCGGGACGACCTGCGCGTGGCACGGGATGAAATCGCGCGGCTGGATCGTATCATCAACCAGTTTTTGCGGGCGATCCGGCCAACGAAGCCGGACTTGCAGCGCGCATCGGTCAACGAGGTAGTGAAGGAGACGCTGGTGTTGCTGGAGCGCGAGATTGCCGACCGCGACATTCTAGTGGAGCAGGAACTCGGCGACAATCTGCCTAAGATTTTGTTGGATCGTACCCAGCTTCAGCAGGCGTTCTACAACGTCATCAGAAATTCCATTCAGGCGATGCAGGCCGGTGGCATCTTGCGGGTGCGCACCGAGGCGACTGATGCACACATCGTCGTGTCGTTTGTCGACACCGGCCAGGGGATTCCGCCCGATAAAATCGGACGGATCTTCGAACCGTATTACACCTCAAAGAAGGACGGAAGCGGCCTTGGGTTGATGATCGTACAGCGGATTGTCCGCGAGCACGGCGGCACCATCGAAGTGGATAGCAGCACGGGCCGCGGCACGACATTCCGCATCAAATTGCCCATTCACGAGAAGCGGATGCGACTGCTGGAAGCCGGAGGGGCGGTTACAAATAATCAATCATGACGACGAAACGACCAACTATTTTGATCGTGGACGATGAACGCAACACGCGCGAAGGACTGCAGCGCGCGTTGCAGGAACGGTACGACGTGATGCTTGCCGAGGACGGACAGGCCGCGCAGCGCACGTTGGAGTCCGCCGGCATAGACGTCCTGTTGACAGATCTGCGGATGCCCGGCATCGACGGGATGGCGTTGTTGCGGCGGGCGCAAACGCTGGAGAATCCGCCAGTGTGCATTATGATGACAGCCTATGGCTCGATTGATGGCGCAGTCGAGGCGATGCAGGCCGGCGCGTACCACTACGTTGCCAAGCCGTTGAATCTCGACGAGGTGGAGTTGGTCATCCAGCGCGCGCTGAACAGTCGTCGCATTGAAACGGAGAACGTAAATCTTCACGCACAGCTTGACCGGAGATTTGGGTTGGACAACTTGATTGGCGAGTCGCCGTCAATGTTGCGGGTTTTTGAGACGGTGCAACAGGTCGCGCCATCGCGCGCAACAGTCTTGATTACCGGCGAGACCGGGACAGGCAAGGAATTGATTGCGCAAGCGATTCATAACCTCTCGCCGCGAAAGAATGGGCCGTTCGTGGCGGTGCACGCGGCGGCGTTGCCGAGCACGTTGTTGGAGAGCGAATTGTTCGGACATGAAAAAGGCGCGTTCACGGGCGCGGTCGAGCGGCGGACAGGACGGTTCGAATTGGCTGACGGCGGAACGCTGTTCTTCGACGAGGTCAGCGAGCTGGAACCGGCACTGCAGGTGAAGCTGCTCCGTGTGCTCGAGGAACGGGCGTTCGAACGCGTCGGTGGTCAGAAGACCATAGAAACGGATGTGCGGCTGATTGCGGCTACGAACCGCGACCTAAAAAAACTGATCAGCGATGGTAAATTCCGCGACGATTTGTTTTATCGGCTAAGCGTGGTGACGGTCAGCCTGCCACCGCTGCGCGAGCGGCGAGATGACATCCCGTTACTGGTGAAGGCATTTCTTGACGAATTCAACAACGAGAACAGCAAATCGGTGCGCGAGATCTCGCCCGAGGCTATGAACGTGCTGCTCGCCTACGATTGGCCGGGCAACGTTCGCGAATTGCGCAATGCCGTCGAGCAGATGGTGGTGCTGGCGCGGGCGGAACGGTTGACGTTGCGGGATGTGCCCGTGGCGGTGCGTGGCGCGGCAGATTTGACGAAGATTTCCGCGGTACGACCCGGCATGACGATGACGGTCGAGGAGGCGGAGAAACAGTTAATTATCCAGGCGTTGAAGGAGACGGATGGGAATCGGACGCATGCGGCGCAGAAGATCGGCATTAGCCGTCGCACACTGCATAGGAAGCTGAAAGAATACGGGCTGGAGAATCTTTGAGTTTTAGGGCTGATAATGGATGTGGGCGCGCCCCGAAAGTTTACCACCACGTGTAACGTGGCAAGCGTTTCACGTGGCATTCGGGGTTGACGGTGACTCGAGCGGTGGTGTAGCTTGCGCCCGCTGGTCAGAGTTGTGATAGTTTCGTGGCGTCAGAAGCGGGCGTAGCATAGTGGTAATGCGCCAGCCTTCCAAGCTGGTGAGGTGGGTTCGATTCCCATCGCCCGCTCCAGCTCCGAAAGCCGCGTGAAACGTGGCGGGTTTTCGGAGCTGGCTCGCCATAGTCCCGTGTCTGCGGGATGACGGCGGACTGTAGTAATCGCCTGCTGGCAACGGCTGGCACGTTGATCTTTAATCCGGCGGAGAGGTACCGAAGTGGTTAAACGGGGCAGACTGTAAATCTGCTGGCTTATGCCTTCAGTGGTTCGAATCCACTCCTCTCCACCACCCTTTGCTCGGAGCACCGCGTAGAACTGAGGGTGTCGCGCCGACTTGTCCGCCGTAGTCCCGCAAGGGTGGGACAAAGGAGGAAGTCCCGCGTCTGCAGGGCGAAGGCGGACTATCATCATCCTGTTGCGAGTTATCCCTGCGTGGGCGAAGTCAGGAGAATAAAACGATCGTTGCTCACGTAGTGTTTCTTCACTTGGTCCTTCGGGAAACACTTCAACATGTTCTCTTTCGTTATATCAAGCCAGTCCTGGGCATGGCTGGTGCCAAAGAGTCTGGCATCATCAATAATAATCAAGTCGGGGAATTTTCTTTGAGATATTGCGCCGAGTTCCTCGAGCAGAGGCACATCTTTTTGGCCACGCGCTGTCCGTGTTCCGCAGCAATGGCTGTCGAGGAAAAAGACGGCGGGTTTATTGATGCTGGCCGCGAGTTGCTTGATAACGACCGCTGAATCCCCCAGATAAAACCTGGTTTTTTGAGGTGATATGGCTCCAGGCGTCTTCCAAAACAGTTTCTTAAACGTCCTCACAAAACGCCGGCACATCACCTTTAGGTAGTACCTCTTGGATAATTCGACGGTGTGCAATTCCCTGAAATGCTCTTGCATTAGAAAAATTGTACGACCTTGGTTCGTGCCCGTTTCGACAAAGGTATCTATGCGGCTGTAATCCGGGTTTTCAGAGAGCAACTGCTTTATTTCGGTCAAGCTCAGGGACGAAGCCATGGTCTCAGTCTTTCTGTATTCTCCGTCATCATCCATACTTTTTCAGGTAGCCAAACGCAAACGAAAATCCGGAGGTGGCGGGAAAGGACAGGGACATCCTGCTGCGAGCTTACGGCATTGAGCCTGTAAACGAATATCATATCGTTTACCCGTGTGGTTTGTCGGTGCGGGGCGGACAACTGTCTTCAACGAGGATTACGGACGGCGAAGTACGTAAATCGTGACTGCAATCAAGCCGACGATCACCAGCATGCCAAGCACAATCACCCACCAGGGCATTCTTCTGAGTTTCGCCGCAGGTGAATAGTGATCGTGCTGCGGCAGCGGCGAGAACAGTTGTTGATCAAGCCGCGTCGCTTCCGCCACCAACTCGGCGAGTGTAGCGAATGGCTGACGGCCCGATGCACCGACCATGCGTTTCACCAACTGTCCGACCGGTTCGCTCACCGGACCGATGCTGTTTACCACCCTGCCGAGCACGATGCCTAGCGCCGCAATGTCTTCCTTCTCCAACTTGCTGGCAGGGTTGTTCACGGGTTCCAGTTCGGACAACTTCGCCAGTCCTTCGCGGGCGGTCACGATGTGTTCCTCCGTCGGCGGCTCGTGCGCGATGCCCCGCTGCCACAGCGTCTCCAGAGCCTCCGCCAACCCAGCAATGGTCTGCAATAGGCAATGCTCGTCCACCACAGCGCCCTTGCGGAGAAACTTCTCCAGTGGCGGGCCATCAATGAACTCCGTGGCGCAAAAATAATACTCACCGCTGAACCCGGCCTCGAACACCGCAACGATGTGCGGGTGGGTGATCTGGGCCGCCGTGCGCGCTGCAGCGAGGAATTGATCCGCTTCGAGGTCGGATCGGGGCGTCAGAACCTTCATGGCGACGGCGCGATCCATGGAGGTCTGCACCGCGCTATACACGGGCCCCCATCGACAGATGCCCATCACCTCGACGAGCACATAGCCGCTGATGATCTTACCGATCAGCTTATCTCCGTTCGATGCTAGTTCTGCCATGAAAATTTTCCTAAAGCTGCGGGCACACAATCACCACATCCTGCCGTGTTTGACTACGATAATAATACGTTCGCACTGCGGATTCGGCAAGCTGCGCCAATACGCCAAGAGGCGTCGCCGATGTCCCCTGCTCCACCCGCCACAAAAACTTCTAGGACTGCGATGCTAATGTGGTGCTGACACGCGGGCAAGAGTTTACCAACGCATTATGCTTTGATGACCCTAACGTAAGAGAGTTAGACCCGGTTATTGACAAGTGGGCGGCCTTCTCTGCGCTCTTGCATGGCAGCGTGGTGTCCCTTATGCTCACCGATGAATGACAGCGGTACTCCCAAGGTTCAAGGAGTTCGTAGAGGGTCAGTTCGAGCAACTCGGGGGGATGTTGCTGTTGCTGGTGGACATCGTGAAGACCATGTTCAGCCAGCGCCCGCGTTGGCACGAAACCACGGAGCAAATCTGCAAGATCGGCTGGCAATCACAGGCGGTCGTGCTGATCACAGGGGCGTTTACGGGTATGGTATTCACCGTGCAGACCGGCCTGCAGTTTCACAAGGTGAAGATGGACACGGCGGTCGGCCCCGTGGTGAGCATCGCTATGATCCGGGAACTGGCACCGGTGCTGACGGCGTTGATGGTGGCGGGGCGCGTCGGCGCAGCCATCGCCGCCGAACTGGGAACGATGAAGGTGACTGAACAGCTCGACGCGTTACGGGCGATGGGGACGTCACCGGTGGATTATCTGGTAGTGCCGCGGTTCGTGGCGATGTTGGTGGCGTTGCCGTTACTTACGGCGGAAGCGATGGCGTTCGGAATTCTGAGTGGCTCTGTGGTGGCGGTTAAGATGCTGGGGATCGATGGCGCCTATTTCTGGAGCAATATGATCAAGTTCACCGCAGCCAACGACGTGATGGGCGGACTGGTCAAATCGGTGTTTTTTGCCGTGTTCATCGCGGTGATCGCCTCTTACAAGGGTTTCAATGCGCGCGAGGGAGCCGAAGGCGTCGGGCGGGCGACGACGCAGGCGGTCGTGGTATCGTCATTGACAGTGCTGATCGCAAACTTTTTCATCGCGGTGTTGTATAACGCGATCAGCCCGACATGAGATGGATAAAGCAGCGGATGCGACCATGATTCAGATCGAAGGATTACGGAAGGCGCTCAACGGCGTGGTAGTGCTGCAGGGCGTCGATTTTGAAATCCGTGATGGTGAAACGACCGTCGTCATCGGACCCAGCGGTGTTGGCAAAAGCGTGTTGTTGAAGCACCTGTGTGGGCTGCTTAAACCAGACGCGGGCCGGGTGTGTGTGGATGGGACGGATATTGTACCGTTGTCGGAACGTGCGCTGGCGCCGATTCGAAAGCAGTTCGGTTTTCTGTTTCAGGGCGCGGCATTGTTCGATTCGATGACGGTGTTCGACAACGTGGCGTTCCCGCTTCTCGAAGAACAGAAATTCAATGAGACAGAGATTACGCAGCGTGTCGAGGAGGCATTGACGATTGTGGATTTGCTCGACGCAAAGAACAAGAAGCCCGCGGAGTTGAGCGGCGGGATGCGGAAACGCGCGGGGCTGGCCCGGGCCTGTGTGGCGCAACCGAAGTACATCCTGTACGACGAGCCTACGACGGGACTGGATCCGATCTTGGCGGACAACATCAACGATTTAATTCTGCGATTGCGCGATCGTTTCCACGTGACAAGTGTCGCGGTGACGCATGACATGGTGAGCGCGTACAAGATCGCAGATCGTATCGCGATGTTGCACGAGGGACGGATCCACGCGGTGGGCACGCCGCGGGAGATTCAAACAACTACAGACCCGGTCATTCGGCAATTCACAACTGGCCGCGGTTCAACGCAGGAGGCGCAACATGGCGCAGTACCGATCCACTGAAATCAAGGTTGGCATCTTCGTGCTGATTTGCCTGGTGCTTACAGCAGGGATGATCCTCAAGTTCGGCAAGTACGAGCGGCTGGGAAAAAAGACCTACGAAATCACGGTCGTCTTCCCACAGGTCGGCGGCATTGTCAAAAATGCCGGCGTGCTGTTGGCGGGAATCCCCGTCGGCAAGGTGCGCGAGGTCTATCTGGTCGAAGATCATGTCATGCAGGCTCACGTGAAGCTCAGTATTTACGAGGGAGTCACGATTCGAAAGGATGCGAAGTTTGTGATCAACCAGTCTGGCTTGCTCGGCGATCGGTACATTGACGTGATCCCGCAAAGCGTGGGGGCGGAGCCGTTGAAAGCGGGCAGCACAATCAAGGGTTCGTCGAGTGTGGACTTGACGGAGGCAATCCGCGCGGTAGTGGACGTCCTGCAGCAGGCGGCGGCAACAGTTCAACGGGTGGATAATGCCATCAAGCGCGTGGACGAAACGGTCTTGAGCCAGGAAAGTCTGGATCACGTACAGTTGGCCTTGGCTAATATTGATGTCACCATCAGTAACACAGCGGCGTTGACGCTTGGTTTGCGTACGATTGTGGACGAGAATCGCGGCAAGATAGGCACGACGCTGACGAGCCTTAGCGCGACGGCGAAACGTGTAGACGACTTGGTCTTGAACAATCAGGATGATGTGCGGGCCATGACGAAGAACTTGGCTGAGAGCGCGCACAGACTTAATGTTCTGTTGGAGAAAATGGAGAAAGGCGAAGGCACAGTCGGCAAATTGATGGTGGATCCGACGTTGCACGACGAGGTGTTGCGACTGGTGCGGAATTGGCGGCGATACGGATTACTATACAAAGAACCGGCATCGCACGATGTGTTGGGTGATGAACCGCGACGGGGAACGGTACCGGTCCCAGCGCGACCGGCGACCAAAGGACCGGCGACGTCCAGCGGAGAACGGACGAAAGCGGCGGAATAAACACTCCAAGGCTGCATTTCGGTGGCGAACGTGTTATGATGTGAAGAAGAGGGTTTTTTGGAGAGGAGCGGACTGTGACGCTTATTGCACTGCGAATTGGATTTATGTTGCTGTGTGCGCTGGGCAGTTGGTCTATCTCGCAACTGCACGAGCAATGGGCGCTGCATCCTTTCATTGCTGTGATCCTTGGCCTGATGGGTGGCGGCGCGGTGGTCGGCATAGATGTGTTGCTGAAAGGATTCTCACTCCGTGGTCTGTCGGCCGCGACATTCGGGCTATTTGTTGGTTTTCTCGTCAGCTTCTTCCTAGATAAGTCGGGCATATTCGGTACATTCGACCCAGAGGGATTGCTGATTGCGCGCATTGTCATGTACATTGTGTTCGCTTACTTGGCGACAGTCATTGCACTGCGCGGCAAGGACGAGTTCAATCTCGTGATTCCATACGTGAAGTTCCGCCGCCAAGACGTACCTGAGCGGCTGATTCTGTTGGACACTAACGTGATTATCGATGGACGGATTCTCGAAGTGGCTGCCACGGGATTTCTCAGCGCGATCTTCATCATACCCCGGTTCGTGCTGCGTGAGCTGCAGTACATCGCTGATGCCGGCGACGACGTCAAGCGAACGCGTGGCCGTCATGGCATGGACGTTCTGAAGTCGTTACAGAAAAACACGAGTGTCGAAGTCAAGATCCACGAAAACGATGTGCCGGAGATCAAGGAAGTGGACGGCAAACTGGTGCAACTGGCGCGGATGCTTAACGCCGAGATCCTAACCAATGACTATAACCTGAACCGGATCGCTGAGCTTCAGCATGTCAAGGTGCTCAATCTGAACGAACTCGCCAAGGCATTACGACCCGTGGTGCTGCCGGGGGAAAAACTCACCGTCCAACTAGTCCGCGAGGGACGCGGGGCCGAACAGGCGCTGGCGTATCTGGACGACGGCACAATGATAGTCGTCCATCGCGCCCGGCAGTTGATGGGGCGGAGCACGGAAGTGGTTATCTCCAGCGTCCTGCAAACCGCCGCGGGACGCATGGCGTTTGCCGAACTGGCTGGCGGGGTAAATAACAACTCGGCGCAGCCTCCGGAGAAGCCGGCAGACGAACTTGCGCAGGACGTGTAGGTTCTGTTAAGCTGCGGCGCATGGTCACCGCGATTGTCCTCGCTGCCGGCCGCTCGTCGCGCATGGGCGGCGGCATCAACAAGCAATTCCTGGAGCTTCTCGACAAACCCCTCCTGTATTATTCGCTCGCCGCATTCGAATCGTGCGCCGCGGTAGAGGCGGTCATCTTGGTACGACACCCTGACTACGCCAAACAAGCCGGGGAGATTGTCCACCAGTTTGGTTTTCGAAAAGTTGCCGCCATGGTAGACGGCGGCGCCGAGCGACAAAATTCGGTCTGGAATGGGCTGGCTCGGTGCAGCCCCGCGACGGAGATTGTCGCGGTGCACGACGGTGCGCGACCGCTGGTGACTTCCTTGTTAATCGAGGCGACCATTCAAAGTGCCCGTGCCAAGGGCACTGGCATCGCTGCGACCAAGGTGACGGACACGATCAAGGAGGCCGATGAAAACCTTTCCGTCCTGCGCACGGTGGACCGCACGAAGTTGTGGGCTGTTCAGACGCCGCAGACTGTGCAATTCTCACTATTGCGGGAGGCTTACGCCAAGGTGTTGGCTGACGGGATTGTGGTAACGGATGAGGCGGCAGCGGTCGAACGGCTGGGACACAGTGTGTGCCTGGTCGATACCCCATTTCTGAATCTCAAGGTAACGACATCGAACGATCTTGCCGCGGTTGAAGCGTTGCTTCGGCAGCGGTTGTAGCCGCGAAAATGTTTCGCGGCATCAAGAGGTGCTGGTATACTTTACACACTATGAATCGAGTCGGAATCGGGATTGATGTGCATCGGTTTGCCGCCGGGCGCAAGCTTATCATCGGCGGGGTTGAGGTTCCTTCCGAGCGCGGTTTGGAAGGCCACAGCGATGCCGACGTGCTGGCGCACGCCATCGCTGACGCGTTGTTGGGCGCCGTCGCACTGGGTGATATTGGCAAGTTCTACCCTGATACCGACATGAAGTTAAAGAACATGGACAGCATGATCATCGTCCGCGATGTAGCGGCCAAACTGCGCGAAATCGGCGTGCGGATCAACAACGTGGACGCTGCCATCGTCGCGCAGGTCCCGAAACTATCGCCGTACATCCCGAAAATGCAGGAGATTCTTGCAAAGAACCTCGGTCTCGCGCCCGCGCAGGTTGGCATCAAAGCCACAACCAGCGAGACGATGGGCTTTACAGGGCGCAAGGAAGGCATTGTCGTCGTCGCGATTGCTTCAGTGGAAATGTAGCCGTCATGGCGCTCCAATTTTTTAACACGCTGACCCGCTGCAAAGAGGATTTCGTCCCGCTCGACCGTGCCGGCAAGAAAGTAGGCATGTATACCTGCGGACCGACTGTTTATAACTACGCACACATCGGTAACCTGCGCGCGTTTGCGTTCGAAGACTTATTGCGTCGTTACCTGGAGTACAAGGGTTACGAAGTGAAGCACGTGATGAATATCACGGATGTGGAAGACAAAATCATCCGCACGGTGCACGAAACAGGGAAATCATTGAAAGAAGTGACCGATTTCTACACGCAGGAATTCTTCCGCGACCTTGACACACTCAACATCAAGCGTGCCCACGTTGTTCCCCATGCCACCGATACGATCCCGGATATGATCAAGTTGATCGCGACGTTGGTCGCGAAGAAATATGCTTATGTCGCCGAAGATGGCTCGGTTTATTTTTCGATCAAATCGTTCAAGGACTACGGCAAGCTTTCGCGCCTGAACCTCGACGACCTCCAACCGGGTGCCCGTGTAAAACACGATGAGTATGCAAAGGAGTCCGCGGCCGATTTTGCGTTGTGGAAGGCATGGGTCGAGACCGACGGCCCGGTGAAATGGGATTCGCCGTGGGGGCCGGGCCGGCCGGGCTGGCACATCGAGTGCAGTGTGATGAGCATGAAGCATCTCGGCGAGAGCTTCGACATCCATTGCGGCGGTGAAGACCTGATTTTCCCCCACCACGAGGATGAGATCGCCCAAAGCGAGGCGGCAACAGGCAAACCATTTGTCCGCTACTGGCTGCACAACGCCCACTTGCTCGTCGAAGGTAAAAAGATGAGCAAGTCACTCGGCAATTTCTACACTCTCCGTGATCTGTTGGCTAAAGGTTGGACGGGCCGCGAAATCCGGTATGCGCTCCTCTGCGCGCATTACCGGGAACAACTCAATTTTACATTTGATGGTTTGCAAGCCGCCCGCTCCGCATTGCAGCGCATAGATGAGTTTCTTCTGAAGTTGCAGGAAGTTAAAGAGGCTGGTCTCGGAAAGGAACGGCTTGAAAAGCTTGTCTTCGCTCCTTTCTTTGAGGTCGCTCTAGATGACGATCTCAATATCAGCGGAGCGCTAGGAAATCTATTTGACTCCATTAGAATCATCAACACACAGATTGCTCGCAACCTCCTCTTTTCCGAGGAAGCGCGGCTTGTTCTGGGTGCGTGGGAACGGCTCGATACTGTTCTTGGCTTTGGGATGCCTAAAAAGTCCGAAGTACCCGCCGAAATTCAGCGACTGGTCGAGGAACGCCAAGCCGCGCGGAAAGCGAAGAACTTCAAGCGTTCCGACGAAATCCGCGATCAGCTCGCTCAGAGTGGGTGGATCATCGAGGACACGCCGAAAGGTGCCCGCGCCAAGCGTGTGTGGTCTACTGCGGTTTCAGCCTCGGCATGAGGGAGCAGGTCGAAAAGATGGATCGGCGAAGTTATTCGGTAAGGCTTTGGCAATGGATATGGATCGCGTTCATGGTGTTAGCGACATCCACCCCCTATCTGGTGAATTACTTCTTCACGCCGCCGGGATTTCATTATACTTGGATCATCCCACCTTACCCAGAAGATTCGCTTGGCTACATGGCTTGGTCTCAGCAGGCGGCTCATGGAAGCCTGTTATTTAAGGTGAAGTACACGGCATTGCCCCACGCCCCATTTCTGTTTCATCCCTTTTTCTTGATCTGCGGTTTCATCAGTTCGTTGCTGGCGTGTGATGTCGGTGTGATACATTTCATTGCCAGAGTCGTCGGGGTGGTGTTGTTCTTCGTGATTTTCTTCCGGTACATCGACTATTTGGAGTTGAACTCTCTGCAGTCGGCAATCGCCACCATTCTGGTGGGTATTTCCCCGGGGTGCGGCTACCTCGCTCTGGCGTTCGGGATTTATCCCAGTTCCAATTACTACATCCCAATCTATCTGAACATGCCCGAGTGCGAGTCAAATACCTTTTGGTCGCTCCTGTGGAATCCATTGTTTCCATACTCACTTTCGCTCCTCGTGCTCTCGATCCATCTCATGGACCGTGGCACACGCGAAGCAAGAAATCGGGATTTGTGGTTGAGCGGACTATGTGTCGCCATCCTCACCCTTATCCATCCCTATCAAATCCCCTTGCTCTTCGCTTTCGCAGTCATGATCGTGGCGTTCCGTCAGGGAAAAGATGCGATGGGACCTTTGCTTCGCTTCCTAGTGCCAACGCTCCCGTCAGTTCTGTACATGTTTCTGATGTCAAAGTATCACCCCATCGCAGCGATGCATAGTTCGTCGGGAGAAATGAAAAGTTCGAACCTTCTCTCTGTCGCGGTCGGCTTTGGTATTCCGCTGCTCCTGGCCCTTGCCGGCTTGGGTGTGGAATGGCGAAAGATCGTCCCGCGATACTGGCAACTTCTTCTCTGGGTGCTGCTATCGATTTCGTTTTCCTATTTGCCATTCTGGTTCCAGCGAAAATTCATCTTCAGCATCCCTGTACCTCTGTGCATTCTGGCCGGGATTTCCGTCGATTGGATCCTGGCGAGGATTTACGGAGAGCGAATACGTCGGTGGGCGTTGGTTGGTGCCACGCTTCTCCTCCTGCCTTTGGCGGCGTCAACGCAGGTGCCCTTGCTCGTGAGCGAAAGGAGAATCGTAAGGGAAAATATGGACAGCATTTATTACATCGACACCGACTTGCTGAACGCCCTGAATTTTCTGAAGCACAACAGCAACCCCGACGACATCGTCTTCGCAACTGAGTCGCCCAGCGAACTTATTCCGGCTTTTACTGGCAATACTGTAGTATGGGGACACTGGGCCATGTCTGTGGATATCCGACAACGGACCAAGTGGTTTGCCAACATTTTTTCTGAGCGATCGAGTTGGGACTTAAACAAGCGGCGGCGCGAGTTTTGGGGCGCTGGCATCAGGTTTATCTTTGTCAGCGGGGACCTCAAGCTGTGGTTCGACAAAGCGCATCCCCCCTGGCTTGCTCAGGGAACGGACAAGGTCTTCGAAAACGCCTCGGTGATCATCTATCGAAAGCGAGATGTTCCGATGTGATCTGTTGATCGACTGGCCACGTGGGGCATTTTGCAGACGTCACAAGGTCCTCGCCCCAAGCCTGCTACAAAGGATTTTGGGCGCGCCAGTTGACAATTCTGCGTGGGTGTGGTGAGGTAGCACCACCCACGTGAAACGTGGCAAGTATGATTGACGAGCTGAAAGCCAAAGTCCGCGACCTCCGCGAACGCCATGTGGCGTTGGGGAGGTATCTTTGACGTCGCCAAACTCCGCGGGCGTTTGATTGAGCTGGAAAACCTCACGGCAGGACCAACCTTCTGGGCTGATCAAGGCAAGGCGCGCACGATTCTGGACGAAGCGACCACGGTCCGTCGCAAGCTGGATTCCCTGACCGGACTGGATCGGAAGATTTCCGATGCCGAGGTGTTGATCGATCTCGGGGAAGCCGAGACGGAAGTGGCGAAGGAAGTCCATGCGGCGGAGGCGTGTTTCAGTCGATTCGAATTGGAGAGCCTGCTGGGCGAGCCGCACGACAAATCCAACGCCATCCTCAGCATTCATTCCGGCGCAGGCGGCACAGAGAGTTGCGATTGGGCGGAAATGTTATTCCGAATGTACCGCCGCTGGTGTGATATGCGCGGGTTCAAGAATGAAATCGTGGATATCCAATCCGGCGATGAGGCCGGTATTAAGAGCGTTACATTGATGGTCACGGGCGACTATGCCTTTGGCTATCTCAAGGCAGAACGCGGGGTGCACCGTTTGGTGCGAATCTCGCCCTTCGATTCCAATAAACGCCGTCATACCTCGTTTGCGTCGGTGGACGCGATTGCGGAACTCACCGAGGACGACGCAGTGGAACTGAAGACCGAAGATATTCAGGTGGACACATTTCGTGCGGGTGGCAAAGGCGGTCAGAACGTGAACAAGTTGGAGACGGCAGTGCGCATGACGCATAGGCCATCGGGCATCGTTGTCCAGTGCCAGTCCGAACGAAGCCAGCATCAGAACCGCGAGTTGGCCCTGAAGATGTTGAAGGCGCGCTTGTATGAAAAGCAGCAGGATGAGAAACGCGCGGCGATGGAAAAGTACTATAGTGAGAAGGGCGCAATCGCGTGGGGAAACCAGATCCGCAGTTATGTCTTCCAGCCGTACCAGATGGTCAAGGACTTGCGCACCGGCTACCAAACCAGCGACGTGCAAGGTGTGATGAACGGCGACCTTGATCCATTCATCGGCGCGTGGCTCAAGAACGGCCAGCCGCGCCAGCGTAAGAGCGGCGTGACCGACGAGGAATAGAGGATGAACGGCGGCGAGATAAATGTGGGAAACTGTCGATGACTATTCTCGAGAAAATCGTGGCGGTAAAACGGCGCGAAATGATTGCCTTGCGGTCGCAGGCGGAGGAACTGCGCGGGAGTGCTGCGGCACGCACCGACTTCCGCGACTTTGCCGGCGCATTGCGGCGCGACAAAGGCATGGCGCTCATCGCTGAGGTAAAGAAGGCCTCTCCGTCGGCGGGCGTAATTCGGTCCGATTTCAATCCTGTGCGCATCGCGCGGGAATGTGAGAAGGCTGGCGCGGCGGCCATTTCGATTCTCACGGATCGCGAGTTTTTCCAAGGGCGCATCGAGTTCTTACAGCAGATCCGTGCCTCAGTGAAGTTGCCGCTGTTGCGGAAGGATTTCGTAATCGAGGAACTGCAGGTTTATGAGGCGGCGGCGTGCGGCGCGGACGCGATATTGTTAATCGTGGCAATTCTCGATGATGCGCAACTCAAGGCTTATTGTGCGTTGGCCGAACATTTGCATCTGGCAGCGCTGGTCGAAGTGCATGACGGGCACGAACTGGATCGCGCGCTGGCGGCAGGCGCTGGCATCATCGGCATAAACAACCGCGACCTGCGCGATTTTTCGGTGCGGCTTGCGACAACGGAGAAACTGGCGGCAATTGTGCGGCAGGGCGCTTGCGCCGATCGGCTCATCGTTGCTGAAAGCGGCATCAATGCGCGGGTTGATGTCGAGCGCGTGGCGAAAGCCGGTGTGAACGCAATTCTGATCGGCGAATCGTTGATGCGCAGCCGTGACATTGGCGCGAAGATAAAAGAACTGTTACAGAAATGATGGTTCACGCAAAGGCGCAAAGTCGTTCTTGGCGAGTTTGGCGGCTTTGCGTGAGAAAGAGCGATGTCTGTCAAAATCAAGATTTGCGGCATCACGAATCTCGATGACGCGCGGTTGGCGGCGGAGTTGGGTGCAGACGCTTTGGGGTTCGTCTTCTATCCGAAAAGTCTTCGTCGTGTGACTTTGGAGCAGGCCGCGAGTATTTGCAAGGCGCTCCCGCCATTCGTGGCGACCGTGGGCGTGTTTGTGAACGCCACACAGCGGGAGATCGAATCGGCGCTGGCCCCGCGAGGAGCGGGGCTGACTATCTTGCAGTTTCACGGGGATGAATCCCCGGAGTTTTGCCGAAAGTTTGCAGCGAGGACGATCAAGGCCATTCGGGTGCAGGACGAGGACTCGCTGCGGGCGGCGGCGGAGTACGATGTTGACGCGCTGTTGCTGGATACCTACACTGAGGCCGAGCGTGGTGGTACAGGCAGCACGTTCGACTGGTCGATCGCGGTGAGGGCGAAGGAGATCGGTCTTCCGATCATTTTGTCGGGCGGACTGACAACGGCCAACATTCATGAGGCGATCCGGAAGGTGCGCCCGTATGCAGTCGACGTCTCCAGTGGAGTGGAGAGTGAGCCGGGCAGGAAAGACCCGGAGAAATTGCGGAGATTTATTGAGTTGTGCAAAAGCATCTGACAACTGTTCCTGACAACCGAGGCCATTTCGGGCCGTACGGCGGCATGTTTGTGCCCGAAACGTTGATGGCGCCATTGCAGGAGTTGGCACATGAGTACGAAAAGGCGCGGCGCGACAGGCGGTTTCGCGAGGAGCTGGATTATTACCTTCGTGAATACGCAGGGCGGCCGACGCCATTGTACTTCGCCGAACGGATGACCCGGGAACTCTGCGGGCCTAAGATTTACCTCAAGCGCGAAGACCTGCTTCACACAGGCGCGCATAAGATCAACAACACTCTCGGCCAAATACTGCTGGCGAAGCGCATGGGCAAGCGACGCATCATTGCGGAGACCGGTGCGGGCCAGCATGGCGTGGCGACGGCAACGGTAGCGGCAATGTTCGGCATGGAATGCGTTGTGTACATGGGCGCAGTGGACATGCAACGGCAGTCGCTGAATGTTTACCGTATGCGGTTGCTGGGCGCCGATGTGCGCGCCGTGACCGCCGGGCAGCAAACCCTCAAGGAAGCCATCAATGAAGCGATGCGGGACTGGGTCACAAATGTTCGCACGACCCATTACATCCTCGGCAGCATCCTCGGTGCGCATCCGTATCCGATGATGGTGCGCGATTTTCAAAGTGTGATTGGGCGTGAGGCACGACGGCAGATCTTGGAACAAGAGGAATGTTTGCCCAACGCGCTCGTGGCATGCGTTGGCGGTGGGTCAAACTCCATCGGTCTGTTCCACGCTTTTCTGTGCGACAAGGGTGTACGGATGATTGGTGTCGAGGGTGGCGGGCGCGGCATCAAACCGGGCGAGCACGCTGCGCGATTCCAGAAAGGTGGCTCGCTCGGTGTGCTGCAAGGCACGCGCAGCTACGTCTTGCAGGACAAGGACGGCCAGATCATGCTCACCCACTCCGTCTCGGCAGGTCTCGATTACGCGGCAGTCGGACCGGAGCACAGCTACCTGCGGGATTTGAAGCGGGTCGAGTACACCTACGCGACCGACAACGAGGCGCTGGCGGCATTTCAGTTTTGTTCACGGGTCGAGGGGATCATTCCCGCGCTCGAATCAGCGCATGCTGTTGCGTTTGTGATGAAGCACGCCAAATCGCGCCGCAAGAGCGACATCGTGATCATCAACATGAGCGGCCGGGGCGACAAGGACGTTACGCAGGTGGCGGAGATGTTGAAACTTGGGAACACGAAATGATAGTCCATGGATTACACGGATGGCATAGATTTAAGGTGGACACTTATCCCTGGATGGAAGTGGCGTTAATATTATGAGATCAATGACTGGATACGGGCGCGGAGAGTGCGTGAAGGACGGATTCAAATTCACGGTGGAATTGAATTCCGTCAATCGCAAGCAGAACGACGTTTCAATCAATCTGCCGAAAGAACTAATCGAACTTGAACCACGTATTCGCGACGCCATCAACGCTCAATTGTCGCGTGGACGTATAAACGTCGTTGTGGCCTACCATCGCGGGACAGGGAAAGCCGAAGAGCAGATCGAATTGGATGTCGCCCTGGCAAAAGCCTATTACCGCGCGATCCAAAAACTGCAAAAACAGATCAACCTCAACGGCTCGTTGACGCTCGACACGATCCTGCGTGCGCCGGGCGTGCTAAAATTGACCGAGAGCATGGTGGACGCTGAGGCGACGTGGCCGGGCGTGGAGGCGGCACTGCGGAAGGCTCTGGTTCAAATGGTCAAAATGCGTGAGCATGAGGGAAAGTTCCTCGCGGCGGACCTTGCACGGCGACTCGACACGATTGCGACCGGGGTGGAGCTGATTCGTAAGGTGGCACCCGATGCGGTGAAGCGTTATCGGGAACAGTTGCATGCTCGGGTGAAGGAAGCGGGCCTGAATGTGCCTTTGGACGACGAGCGGTTGGTAAAAGAAGTGGTGATTTTTGCGGATCGCTGCGACATCACGGAGGAGTTAACGCGGTTG
>JBEKLX010000018.1:0-24112 GCA_050008795.1 Verrucomicrobiia bacterium
ACTCCGGCGGATCAGGGCTTACACCGAGCACAATGGCCTGTTTCTCGGTGATTTTGTCGTATAGGTCGCGGAAGTTACACGCCTCGGTAGTGCAACCTGGTGTAAAATCTTTCGGATAGAAGTAAAGGACCACGCTGCTGCCTTTGTTGGCGCTAAGTTCCAGAAATTCCGGCGCTTTGTCGCCTTCCTTGAGTTCTTTCATTGCAGTTCTCCGTTCAGGGTTCACAGTTCACGGTTTTCGCGGGACACTTATTCTTGGACACCATTGCACAACTTCGCAGTGAGCGCAATCGGGTCGCCTCGCCGTGCAACGGCGACGTCCGTGCCAGATCAACAGGTGCGAGAAATCGATCCAGTTTTCTCGCGGCACGATTTTTATCAGCACACGCTCAATCTTCTCCGGTGTGGTGGCGCGCGTGAGGCCCATTCGGTGGGAAAGCCTCATGACGTGAGTGTCCACAACGATGCCCTCGGCAATACCGAAGGCCGTTCCGAGAATGACGTTGGCGGTTTTGCGTCCGACCCCGTCGAGTTGCAGGAGTTCGGTCATCGTGCGCGGGACATGTCCGCCGTGCTGTTCGGCGATCATTCGACAACAATTGCGAATGGCACGGGCCTTGTTGCGGAAGAAACCTGTGGATCGGATGAGCGCCTCAAGTTTGCCCGCAGGCGCGGCGGCATAATCGGCAGCGGTGCGGTATTTGTCGAACAGTGCTGGCGTGACCATGTTGACGCGTTCATCGGTGCACTGCGCACTGAGAATGGTGGCGACCAGAAGTTGGAGCGGGTCCTTGTGATGCAGGGCGCAGCGGAAATCGGGGTAGGTGGCGCGGAGACGACGTAGAATGGCGCGGACGCGGTCGCCCACTTTGGACTTGGCAGTGTTCACGACCAGCAGTATAGCATATACAGGTTGCGCGGAAGAGAACCTGTGCCGCGCGAGAGAAACTAGACCAGAGGAGATTATCATGGCCCATGTAGTTTGCGAACCGTGTGTTGGCTGCAAGTACACTGATTGTGTCGAAGTATGCCCGGTGAATTGTTTTTACGAGACCGGCGACCGTGTGGTGATTAATCCCGATGAATGCATTGATTGCACCGCGTGCGTGCCGGTGTGCCCGATTGAGGCGATTTTTGCGGAAGGCGATGTTCCTGAGAAATGGAAGAGCTGCATCGCCATGAATCGTGAAAAACTCGCAGGCGCGACCCAGATTTCTGTCAAGAAAGAGGCGCTTGGTAAGGACAAGCCGCAGTGCAAACCCGGCGCGAAGTAGATCGCGCGTTGTCACTTGGGTCAGCTACAAAAAGCGAACCTCTGCCAGACTGCGGATCACGGTGTCGGCGACTCAAAGGTCACGTAACCGCTCTCGTTGGTTCCCAAGAAGTAGCCCGCACCGAAGTCTTGCAACTGTAGCACGGCACCCTGAAACTTCGTCGTCTTGCCGGTCGCCGGATGCCAGAAGCCGCCGCTGAACAACCCTGTTTTCGGCGTGAGCTTCAACGTCAGGTTGGTGATATTCCCGGACAGGATCGTCACGGTGTTGTTGCTAGCAACTGTCAGCAGGTTCGACAGCACACCGGTGAGATTTCCGTCGCCGAGCGTCAGCAGGGCGTTGCCGGTGGTGTTGGTCAGCTCCAGCATTGGTTCTCCCACGGCTGGGACAACGTACATCGAGCCAAGCAGGGACAAATAGTAGTTGGAAACCAGCATGGACGGTCTGAACCAATCCACCGTCGCTTCGAGCGTGCTGTTGGTGGCAAATGTCACCCAGCCAATGCAGGAACCTTGTTTCTTGTAGAGCGCGTCATACAGCGGCCACGTGCCATACTTCGACACCGGCACGTTGCCCTTGACCTTCGTCCCATCACCGAGCACACCGCTCAGTTTCCCACCGCCGATTGTTGTGACAGACAACGTCCCATACCCATATCCCTGTGGAATGTCCGGATCGCTCCCCTCGGGCGGCGCCAATACAACCGTGTAACTACCGGCCAATGGACATGAATTCGTCCGATTATACACCGCCCGGTCGGCCAGCAACTCAGACGCAAACACATCGTTCGAAACAGTTCCCATGATTCGATCGCTGCCGTCCGAATGCAGGATCACCTGCAGCGGAGCCAGCCCATTGCGCGTGACCGTGTTCGTCGCGTTGCCCGAAGCATCAAACTGCCCCTTGAACGCCGATTTCACGCCGCCCATGGTCAGCTGGGCAGTAAACGACCTCGTCTTGCCGACCATGAACTTGACCGACCCGGAGCTTGCATGCGACGGCACATTGGTTTGAATGACGAGACCGTTGTACGCGCCCAGCAAGGTATTTGTACAATCTGTAGTGGCTATATTCAGGGAAATGGAACCAGTTGGTACGCCGTCTCCATTCCTATATTGGACTGAATAGGTATAAGAGGCGCCACAAGATAATCCGGTGTCTTGCCAAGTGTTGGTCTGAATCCAGCCAGAGTTGTCACCGCCTGTGCGAGAAAAATAATAGCCGGAGGAACCCGCTGTATCATTTGCGAATGAATCAACTGATAAAAAAACAGAGGCGAAGGCAGCAGAACCTGTAAAATTAGTGGGTGTGGGAGCGAGGGTGTAAGTGGGGGTTGTTGTTGAGTAGTCAGTAATTGCCGTATCTCCATTTTGGGCGTTGACTGAAATAGTGTATCGGGTATTGGGAGAAAGACCGGTGATGCTAACACTCCCCCAAGCGCTCTTGGTTTGATAGACAGCGGAGGCTCCTAAAGTGCCGTCAGCTTGAACATACTGAGAACCAACTTTTATTGAAAAGGTGGTAATAGCAGGATTGCCGTTTTCGTTGATAGTGGCGCTTAAGCTTGTAGAACTGCTTGCTGTAAGCGTCGGAGAAGATGGAGCGTTAGCTGAAGTATATTTAGAAGAAGTGGCAGAATAGCCCGTGGTAACACCGTCACCATTTTGGGCATTTACCGAAACTGCATATTGAGTATTGGCCGATAGTCCGGTGATGCTAACACTCCCCCAAGCGCTCTTGGTTTGATAGACAGGCGACGCTCCGAGCGAACCGTTTGCTTGCGCGTATTGACTTCCTACTTTTATTGAAAAGGTGGTAATAGCAGGATTACTGTTTTCATTGATAGTGGCGCTTAAGCTTGTAGAACTGCTTGCTGTAAGCGTCGGAGAAGATGGAACGTTAGCTGAAGTATATTTAGAAGAACTGGCAGAATAGTCCGTGGTAACACCGTCACCGTTTTGGGCGTTGACTGAAATAGTGTATCGGGTATTGGGAGAAAGACCGGTGATGGCAAACGGTGTTTCCCATGCAGATTTCGTCTGATAAACAGGCAACACTCCGAGCGAACCGTCTGCTTGCGCGTATTGACCTCCTACTTTTATTGAAAAGGTGGTGCCAGCAGGATTGCTGTTTTCATTGATAGTGGCATTTAAACTTGTGGCGCTGGCAGGTGTAACGGTTGGAGAGGAAGGTATGTTGGCTAGGGTATATTTTGAGTAAGGATCAGAGTAACCCGATTCATTGCCTGTTGTGTCTTTGGCTTGTACTTCATAAGTGTATTGAGTATTGGCCGATAAATTTGCGTCATAAAGAGTAGATGATACTTGCCAGCCCAACTCAGTTGAATCTCGCTTGAACTGATAAGGAGCAGTGGCAAGACCAGACTCTAAGTCGATGGCGGTGTTGGCAGTGACTGTCAGCTGAGTGGTTGAATTTGCGACGATAGATGAGATGCCGACGTTAGTCGGCGCGGCCAAATCTGTAATAGAAACGTTGCCATATGACGTCGCTGCAAGATAAGTCCTTAATCCCACTGCCCCAGCGGAAAAAGTGGTGTCAGTGGTATTAATCTCTAAAACATCGTTAAGATAAGCATTGATGTTTGAACCTTGAGCAGTGACTTTGACGGTATAGGTTGTGCCGATATCGATGGGGGTGGAAACGCTTGCTAGTTGAGTGACCGTGCCGGCCTGCTTTTTATATAAATTAATAGTATCGGCTGAAGAATCCAACATGACTGAATAATAATTATTATTGTCGGTGTATCTAAAAGCGAGACCAGCGACGTTTTCTCCCAACAGGTCTTCATGATTTAAGGTAACGTCTGCCTGAAAGGAATAATCTGTCCAGGCAGAATTTCCCGTGACAGATATTGCGTCTAGAATGTCGCTGTTTTTTGTTAAATAATTGAAGCTGAACTGCCTTTCAAATGGCAATCCATAACCATAAGTAGAAGTAGAGTGAGTAGAGTCTGATGACCCAGGCCATATTGTGTCACTTCCGGTATAATTATAGTTTGTAGCTCTTTTAATAATATGGGATGTAATTCTATTAGTGTAGACTTCAACATATCGATAACTATCACTAGTATTCGCGAAACTTCCAGTAAGCACATAACAAATCCCATTTGTTTCACTAAAAGCATTTAAATGAGCGTGACCAGAAAACCCAGCAATTACTTTGCCTTGAGATTCCAAAATTGATCTTATTGTGCTGGCCGAACCTACGCCATCCCATCCGTCCGCCCAATAATCTCGTGCGCCCCCGCCGTCCCTAGGCTGTTCCATATCATAATGGTCAAATAGAAAAACATATTTACCTAGATTAGCGGCAAGAATATTTTGTAACCAGTTCGTATGTGCAGTAGAGGCGATAGAATATCCGTAACCGCCATAAGGGGCATCGATATCCATCGCTAAAAACAGAAAATTACCAACCGTCCAAGAGTAGGAAAAATCATTTGACCCAAAAATACTCGACCAAATCTGTCCCCTCGTATTCCCAGACTCACCGTTAGTGCCGACGTCGTTAGTACCACCGTTACCAGAATCGTGATTTCCTATCGTAGGATGATAAGGAACAGGAAGCGTATCAAGCGGAGTTTTGACTTGAGCCAATTCGTTCGAAAGACCATTATTCGACAAATCACCGGTCACAACGACGAAATTCGGCAAAGGAAATTCACCGTTAGTGATATTAGTCACAGAATAAGTCAAATCGCCAGTGTCAGAATGAATGTCGGTCATATCGACGAATGTCAATAACGGTTTCTCTTCCATTTCAAAAAACGACGTAAATGTGTTGCTCCCGTCTGACGCAGTAATCTTGTAAGTTCCGAGAACATCTGTATTTGCTCCGGCAAAATCCGTAGGGAAAACTACCGAACATTCCATAGCGCCAGAGCACGAAGAAGGGTTGCTTAAATACCATGTCGTACCCAAAGGATTGGCCACTGTTAACGCGGAACTATCTAGACCAAGGCTGGCTATGGTAGATATTGTATTAGTATCGGTCTGATACATATGTGAAGTTGCAGTTGTGACTGTTAGTATGGACTCCACGCTAAAATCATCGAAATTGCTGGTCCAATAGCGCGTTCCTAGACCGACCGTACCGGTTGTGTAAGTGGTGTCTGAAGCGATCATGTCATAGGGCTGGCTGTCATCCTTAGCAAACCAAACTTTAATTGTGGAACCGACAACTTCGATGATGACATTATGCCAATTATTATCCTCGGGGATTGTGAATTCTTTTATCAATGAAGACCAACTTCCGCCAGTCCTTCTCCATAGACTAGCTACCCCGGTTTCCCGGAAAAGTAGACCGTAACCACTCTCTGTACCGGTATTAGCGTTATTTAATCTAAAATAAACTATTGCATAACCATTAACATTTGACGCTCCTAACATTTGGATTTTTGTCGTGATTTTGTAATCGGACTGATTTGAAAGGCTACTACTAGACGGAACACTAAGGGTAGACGAACCACCACTAGCAGATGCTGCGTATACATTGTTGGAGATAGCGAACGACCCGCTATAATTATTAGACCATGAACCATCTGGACCATCAGCTGCATTAAAATTATCAGAAAAGAACGTCGAGGGAGAAGCCGTCACGGAATTGCTCATGTCCCCCTCTTTCTGTTTATACACTCCATTTTCCACAGTCCAAAACCCCGATGTGGGCGTCCAGTTAGTTGAACCAGAAGAAAAATCATCTGTGAAAAAAGCAGTCGCGTTGGCCTGCTTGGGAAAAAACATTCCTACGAAGATTAAAAGGGCAACTGGTAAAAAGATTAAAAATAATTTTTTTGTCGGAAGTTTGCTCATCTTAAAATGCCTTTATTGTTTAATAATAACATTGTCTATATTTTCTGACTGTGTGGCCACATTAGATAAAAATATCCATCTTTATAAAACAACGCCCCGGCTCTTGTTTCTGCGACACCAGGGCCCAGTTAATATATCATCCTTTCTGGGTTCACGAAATCAAAATTATTTCCGTCTGGGCTATACAAAAGATATATCCCGTAATGGCCAGCCGGGTTTTGGCAAAACTCCAGAGTGATTCGATGCCGCTTTCATAGCTGCTATAAGCTAACCGCAACTGCAGTCCATATCAACCCCAGGAAACCGTTTCCTCCCTGTTTCCACTTCCTTTTGTCCTTCTTACATTGCACAACTTGAGAAGTCATTGCCGATGCAGCAATTGCCAAGTATATTGCCTTGGCTTAGCGACATTGTGGTCGCGAAGCTGAAACGGTGGCAAATATGCCATTTCAAATTGTGGAAAAGAAGACGCTGGGGCCAGATGTGGTGCTGTTCCGCATCAAAGCGCCGCGGATTGCCCGCAAACAACAGGCCGGTCAGTTTGCGATTCTGCGTGTGCACGAGAACGGCGAACGCATCCCGCTAACCATCGCAGAGTCAGACCCGAAAAATGGAACAATCAGCCTCATCGTGCAAGGCATCGGGAAGACAACAAAACTGCTTTGCTCTCTAAAACCCGGTGATGGCATCAGTGATGTCGTCGGCCCGCTAGGGAGGCCGTCGGAGGTGCAGCAGTACGGCACGGTAGTGGTCATCGGCGGCGGCGTCGGCACGGCCATCGCCTATCCGACTGCGCGGGCGCTGAAGGCCGCGGGCAACCACGTCATCATGATCATCGGCGGTCGCACGAAACAATTGGTCATCTTGGAGAACGAAGCGCGCGCGGCGAGCGATGAACTTTACGTCACGACTGATGACGGTAGTTATAGTGAAAAGGGCATGGTAACGGACAAACTCCGGCAACTGATCGGCACGGGCCAGCCGGTTCATCTCGTACTGGCGATCGGGCCGATCCCGATGATGCGCGCCGTCGCGGAGATGACGCGACCGTTGGGTATCAAGACCCTCGTCAGTCTGAACCCGATTATGGTGGATGGCACAGGTATGTGCGGCGGGTGCCGCGTGTTGGTCAACGGCGAAAGCAAGTTTGCTTGCGTGGATGGACCTGAGTTCGACGCGCACCAGGTGGACTTTGACATGCTAGCCAAGCGCAATATGACCTATCGGACGGCAGAACGGACCGCTTTGGAAAGATTTGAGCAACATCCCGAAACGGATTTGGAGCGGGTGGAACATCGCTGCAAACTGGAAGAGCAATATCCAGAACTTGCTGCGCCAAAATCAAGTCGCTGAGTTCTTTGCCGATTTTTTGACATGAGCAATCCCCTTAACCCGAAAGAGCGCGTCAAGATTCCGCGGCAAAAGATGCCCGAACAGGAACCGAAGGAACGGGCGCGCAATTTCGAGGAGGTCAACCTTGGTCTGGAGATCGAGGCGGCCAAGCGCGAGGCGAGCCGGTGTTTGGAATGCGCCAACCCGAAGTGTGTCATCGGTTGCCCCGTCGGTGTCAAGGTCAAGGATTTCATTGCGCTGGTCTTAAAGGGTGATTACCTCGCTGCCGCCGCCAAGATCCGCGAGGACGACGTATTGCCAGCCATCACCGGCCGCGTTTGTCCGCAGGAGGACCAATGTGAAGGGGCATGTATCATGGCCAAGAAGTTCGGCCCGGTCGGCATAGGTTATCTCGAACGGTTCGTTGCCGACTACGAGCGGCGCTCTGGCAAGATTGGGCTGCCACCCAAAGCGCCGCCAACGGGCAAAAAGGTGGCGATCATCGGCAGCGGCCCGGCTGGGTTGAGCGCGGCGGGTGATTTGGTGTTACGCGGACAGGAAGTCACCGTGTTCGAGGCGCTACACGAGCTTGGCGGAGTGCTCGTTTATGGGATACCGGAGTTCCGGCTGCCAAAAGATATTGTGCGGCAGGAAATAGACAACATACGCCGCATGGGCGTGAGATTCGAAACCAACGTTGTTGTGGGCAAAACGATTACCGTGGACGAGTTGCTCGGCGAGGAAGGGTACAGCGCCGTGCTCATCGCCACCGGCGCAGGTCTGCCGCAATTCCTCGGTGTTCCCGGGGAGAACCTCTGCGGTGTGTATTCCGCCAATGAATTTCTCACACGGGTCAATCTGATGAAGGCGTACCGGTTTCCAGAGTATGATGAGCCGATTTACGACTGCCGTGGCAAGAATGTTGCCGTCGTCGGCGGTGGCAACACTGCCATGGACGCCATTCGCAGTGCGCTACGCCTCGGCGCGAAGAACGCTTATGTGATCTACCGTCGATCCGAGACCGAAATGCCCGCCCGCGCAGAAGAGGTCAAACATGCCAAAGAAGAGGGCATCCAGTTCATGCTGTTGACGAATCCGGTCGAATTCCTCGGTGACGATAAAGGCTGGCTGTGCGCCGCCCGCTGCATCAAAATGGAACTCGGCCCTGCCGACGATTCCGGTCGTCGCCGTCCCGTACCTATCAAGGGTTCGGAATTCGAGTTACCGCTGGATGTGGTCATCATCGCGGTTGGCACCAGCAGCAATCCGCTGGTTCAATCCACCACGCCAGACCTCAAGACCCGCAAAGGCGGCTATATCGAGACTGATCCGGAAACGTTAAAAACCTCCAAACGCGGAGTGTTCGGGGCAGGGGATATCGTTACGGGTGCGGCCACGGTTATTCTCGCCATGGGCGCGGGGCGCAAAGCCGCCAAATCGATCGACGAATACCTGCGCACTGGCACATGGTGACTGCTGACCACGAAAGATACCGGGGCAGATTGAATGAACTGAAGGCGACATTCTGCGAATTGGATTTGACAAAGAAGGCCATATTCGGCCACTCATAATATAAGCAGATGCCAGATTACCCGACTCAAACCATGCAACCAACAACCCAGCGCCAGCATCGTTGCCAGTCAAACGGCGCTTCAACTCTGATGCGCACCATGCACAACTCAAATATTGTTATGTCATCGAAATCCATTGTCGCCATATTTGGGGCGTTGTTGCTTGCGTCATCGACGACCTTGTTCGCCGAGGGGCCGTATCGCAATCGTGACAATCGTTCCGCTAACGATCCCGTTGAGGGGACTTATCCAATCCCTTACCAACTCCCCAAGAAGGAGGAGATCGCTGAGGTGACCGGGCGCATTCGTGACTACCTCGAAAAGGCCGCTCCGGCGCGCATCGTTGACAGTAAAACCGGCGAGCAAATCACCGATCTGACTACACCGGTTGAGACTGCTGTCGCGGATCGCGGCGAGACGAACGCATTTTACAACCTCGATTACACCATGGGTGTAATACATGCCGGCATGTTGTCGTGCGCTGAGGCGACAGGCGACAAACGCTACAGCGAGTTTACCGAGCGACACTTGAAGTTCATCGCGGACGCGCTGCCCTATTTCCGCGCCCAGGACGAAAAGTTTCACAAAGGTCGGCAAAGCAGTTTTCGCGGGATCCTTCACACCGAATCGCTCGACGATTGTGGCGCCATGTGCGCGGCCCTGATCAAGGCCCAACGGGCCGGCATCGGTCCCAATCTTGAACCAGTCATCAAGGGTTGGATCAACCACATCAGCACGAAACAGTTTCGTCTGCCCGACGGCACGCTGGCGCGTCACCGGCCGCAACCCGTCTCGCTTTGGAGCGATGATTTCTACATGAGCATTCCTGCGCTGGCGCAGATGGGCGCGATGACGGGAGATCGCGCCTATTTGGACGACGCGGCGAAACAGGTTGTGCAATTCTCATCCTATTTGTTCGATCCCCAGACCGGCCTGTACGCACACGGTTGGAACGCCAATCAGCCTGACAACCCGCAGTTCTACTGGGCCCGCGCCAACGGCTGGGCAATGATGGCCATGGTCGAACTCCTCGACGTTCTTCCCAATGACCATCCGCAACGTGAGACGATACTGAAATACTTGCGCGCGCAAATCCAAGCGGTGGCCAAACTGCAATCTGGCTCGGGACTTTGGCACCAGATGTTGGACAAGAATGATTCCTATCTCGAGACTTCGGCTTCGGCAATGTTCGTATTCAGCATCGCGCGGGCTATCAACCGCGGCTGGATCAGCCCTGTCAGCTATGGCTCCGTCGCACAAGCAGGCTGGATCGGGGTGGCGCAGCAGGTCAACGAACGCGGTCAGGTAGAGGGATCATGCGTAGCCACCACATTCGCGAGCGACAATGTCTATTACTATAACCGGCCGGCGAACACCTATGCCATGCACGGCTACGGTCCGGTGCTCCTCGCCGGCGCGGAAATGATAAAGTTGCTCGAAAATCCTGCGATCGATATCCAGTACAAGGTGCGAACCTATCACTACGTTCCCAAAGCAAAATCTTCAGCAGCCGTTAATAAGGCTGAATAGCCGGACTGATATCGGATCGGGTAGGCAGGGTGATTGACCGACACAAGGTTCACGTCGCGCCCGTAGCTCAACTGGATAGAGCATCGGTCTTCGGAACCGAGGGTTGGGGGTTCAAATCCCTCCGGGCGCGCCATTAGAAAGCACTTTACAGTCTTGCTTCTGCCCATTATACTTCGACCACTAAAGCGAAAACGAAGTCGAAATTATTACAAAAATGATAGCCACAGAGAAGAAATCGGAAGTTACCAAGCAATTTCAAGTCCACTCGCGCGACACGGGTTCGGCTGACGTGCAAATCGCCTTGCTGACGGCTCGGATTAACGAGCTTTCAAAGCACCTCGAAGGGCACGTCAAGGATCATAGTTCGCGCCGTGGATTACTGAAACTGGTGGGCCAGCGGCGGCGGTTACTGGATTATCTGAGCCGGGCCGATGTACAGCGCTACCAGGAACTCATCAAAAAACTCAACCTAAGAAAGTAGGGAGGCGGACTTGGCCGACAGGCGGTCGGCAGATTGATGGATTGAGGTCAGCTCATCGCGTCAACGCGGTGGATCGACCTCATTCCATTGATCCCCTGGACCAGCCATTCGTGCCATCCCGCGATAGACTCATATGCAGCATACTGTTCGTACGCCAATAGGCGATAAAGAGCTCATTATAGAAACCGGCAAACTGGCCAAACAGGCCGATGGCGCCGTCACCGTACAGTACGGTGACACGGTTGTTATCGTCTCTGCTTGCGCCAGCACCGAGGCGAAGGAAGATCAGGATTTCTTCCCGCTCACGGTGGATTATCGCGAGAAAGCAGCGGCCGCAGGTAAGTTCCCCGGCGGCTACTTCAAACGCGAAGGCCGCCCAACCGAAAAAGAAATCCTCACGTCCCGGATGACGGATCGCCCGATTCGTCCACTGTTCCCGGAAGGTTTCTTCAACGAAACCCAGATCATCTCGATCCTGTTGAGTGCCGATGGCGAGAACGATCCCGACGTACTTGTCATGAATGGCGCGGCGGCGGCATTGAGCATTTCCGATATTCCATGGAGTGGTCCGGTGGCCACGGTGCGCGTGGCACGTGTGAATGGACAATTCATCGCCAACCCTACGCACACGCAGCGCAAAGACAGCGATATCGATCTGATTTACGTCGGCAACGACAAGGAACTGGTCATGATCGAAGGCAGCGCGAAGGAGGTCTCCGAAACCGACATGATGGCGGCTGTCGAGTTCGCCCACGTACAGTGCCAGAAGCTCGTTGCCGCCATTCGCGAGCTGACGAAGCTTGCCGGCAAGACGAAGCGGCAAGTCGCGCTTCGCGTCGTGCGCCCGGAAGTGTTGGCGTCCGCGAAGGAACTCGTCGGCGCTGCGATTCTACCGGCTATCCTTACCAAGGAAAAACTTGCCCGCGAGGATGCGGTGCACGCGCTCAAAGAGAAGATGACCGCGGGATTGAAGAATAAGTTTTCCGACGTGACGGATTTTGAGATCAAAGAGTCGTTCTATCGGATTCAGTCGGAAGCGGTGCGGAACTCGATTCTGCGCGATAACAAACGGCCCGACGGACGCGGCGCGAGAGACATTCGTCCTTTGGTTTGCGAGGTTGGCGTGCTTCCGCGGACGCACGGCTCGGCGCTGTTCCAGCGCGGCGAGACGCAGGCGCTGACTATGACTACGCTCGGCTCGAAGGCGGACATTCAGGATATGGATGCGTGGATAGGCGGGGCGACGTCCAAGCGGTTCATTCTTCATTACAACTTCCCGCCGTTCAGCGTAGGTGAAACGAGACGCACGGGCGCACCGGGACGCCGGGAGATCGGACATGGCGCGTTGGCGGAGCGTTCGATCGAGCCGATGATACCCGCCGAGGCGGATTTCCCTTACACCGTCCGCGTAACCTCGGAGATTCTGGAGTCGAACGGTTCCAGCTCGATGGCAACGGTGTGCGGCGCGACCTTGGCGCTGATGGACGCAGGCGTGCCGTTGAAGTCACCGGTCGCCGGGATTTCCATCGGTCTGGTGACTGACGAGAAAACCGGCAAGGCTATTACCTTGACGGACATCATCGGCAGTGAAGACGGGTTTGGCGATATGGATTTCAAGGTCTCAGGGACGCGCAAGGGCATCACAGGATTCCAGGTGGACCTGAAGGTGACGGGGCTGCGACTTGATTTGGCGCGGCAGGCGTTCGAGCAAGCCCGCGAAGCGCGGTTGGTGATTCTCGACCGGATGGCGCAGGCGATTGCCGCGCCACGGGCCGAATTATCGAAGTACGCGCCGCGGATCACAACACTCAAGATCAATCCTGAAAAGATTGGCGCGGTGATTGGGCCACAAGGCAAGGTTATCAAAGCCATCGTGGAATCGACGGGCTGCCAGATCGATATCGAGCAGGATGGCAGCGTGCACATCTTCTCGGCAAACGGGGAAGCTGCCAAGAGCGCCGTCGCGCAAATTGAAGGCATTGTCGCCGACGTGGAAGTCGGCAAGCTCTACCACGGCGAGGTTGTCGGGATTAAGGAATTCGGCGCATTTATCGAGTTGTTGCCCGGTAAGGATGGACTGCTGCACATCAGCGAGATGGCGGACCATCGATTGAAGAGCGTGGAAGAAGTTATGAAGATGGGTGACAAGGTCTGGGTAAAGGTCGTCGGGATTGACGACAGGGGACGCGTTAAACTCAGCCGCAAAGCCGCCATGGCAGAGATGGACGCTGCCGCAGCCCAGAAGCAGTAAGGCGAACCCGGAGTGATGCTGGGCAGTGTAGCTCACTGCCCCGGATTCAGTCTGCATGTGAAAAGCGAAGTAACAACAAGCGTTGGAGCTTGGAAACCGGGATTCCTGCATCCGAATGGAGGTCATTGACCATGTCCCCCGCAACCAAGCGTATTCGCCCTTTAGGGATCGTCATAGCGCTGATCTGTTTCGCGTTAGGGTTGATTTCAAATCCATCTCACCTGTACGGGCAGGGCGTTCTGCCGTCTGCCCCGGCGCTCGCAAAAGCCCAATCCATATGGGACATCGTCAAGCACGGCGGTCCTGTGTTGATTATTCTCGGGCTGTGTTCGGTGTTGTGCCTGACGCTGATGATTGAGCGGTATATGTATTACCGCAAAGCTACTGGCAACATGGACGAAATGCTTTTGACAATCAAGCGTGCCGGGTCGATCACCGATGCCCTCGCGGCGATTGATAAATCACCTGGTATCGCGGGCCACGTGTTTCGCATGGCGTTGACGGCGGCGCGCGATGGATATCAACCGAAACAGGTTGAGCGACTGGTGGAAGGGGCGGTAACCAAAGAAATGATCCAGATGGAGAAGTTCCTGCCGCAACTGGACACGCTGGTGACGCTTTGCCCGTTGCTCGGTCTGTTCGGTACGACCCTCGGCATGATCCGGTCGTTCAGCATCGTGGCTGCAATCGGCATGAAGAACCCCGAGATGCTGGCTGGCGGCATTTCCGAAGCCCTTGTGAATACCGCAGCCGGACTCGGCGTGGCGTTGCCAGCGCTTTTCGCCTTCAATTACTTCGCAGGTAAGAAGGAAGCTATCGTGATGGATTTGGAGAGGGGACTGACCGAGTTGATGGTGATTATCGAGTCTTCGCATGGCGGTTGAAGACGGGAGACGCTGATGGTAATCAAGCGGCGAAAAATCAAACGGGGCCGCGTCGAGATCATCCCGATGGTCGATACGATCGTCATTCTCTTGATCTTCTACATGACTTTCTCGCGGTTTGCGGAGATGACCTACGATTCGAAAGTGGAACTCCCATCCTCCGTCGCAGGCGATGAGTTCGAAAAGAGGCCCGACCAGATCATAGTTAACATGTTCTCTGGCGATGATGTTCGCGTCGGTGGCGCAAAGTATGTCGTCGCCAACTTGCCTAGAGTGTTGTTGGAGGAGAAACAGCAGCACCCGACACTGTCGGTGGTCGTGCGTGGCAATAAACAGATGCCGTATCGGGACCTAAACAATCTGATGGGTGCCTGCGCCAAGGCCGGTATCTCCGATGTCACCTTTGCAACGCTTGAGGCCCGGTGAAACTCAAACGCCGAAACATTCGACGCGGTCGCATCGAGATCATTCCGATGATCGACACGATCCTGATCCTACTGATCTTCTATATGACGTTCTCCAGCTTCACGCAGAAGGAGAAACGCATGGATGTGAAGATACCACGAGTCAGCAGGACGACGAAGGTCCCGTCGAGTGATATTCTCAACCTCGTTCTTCACGTGTACGATAAGAACAAGATCGTTGTCGGCGGCAACCAGCACGATATGTCCACTCTGCGCGACGCGATGAAGGAATTTGCCGGTATTGGGCAGGAGATGACAGTGGTGATTGAGGCCGAACCGGATACGGCTTATGAAGACGTGATTGCCGCCCTTGATGCCTGTGCGATGGCCAACCTGAAGAAAATCGCGTTTCGGCCACTGGCGAGTTCATCCATCTCAGCCAGCGTAGTCAACTAATCCACCCGCTGCCGATGACCATGTCATCCCGGTAAAACACTGCCGCTTGGCCCGGTGCCACCGCTCGCTGCGGCTGATCGAGATTTACGCGAGCGCGCCCGGAATCCTTTGGATTGTTCAAAATGGCGACTTTTCCGGGACACCCTTTGTGGTTATAACGGACCTGAACGGTTACTTCCATTGGCGCAGATGGCAGCTCGATTGTAAGCCAATTGCAATCCGTTACCTCAAACTCGCTGCGCAATAAATCGGGCGCGGGACCGACAATGACACGATTTGCCGAAGCATCGATCCCAATTACATAGAGCGGTTGCTTCTGACCTCCCAAATTCAGGCCTTCGCGCTGGCCAATTGTGTAGTGAATTATGCCATTATGTTGGCCGAGCAAGTGGCCGGCTGTATCCACTATTGGGCCGGGGCGATTGTCGGTTTGTTGGAACAGCGCCGAGTAGTCGTCGCACTCCACGAAGTCCTGGCTTTCTTCGCGAGCGGCAACTTCATTGAAACCAGCATCTTGTGCGATACGGATCACCTCCACCTTCGTCAACTCGCCGATCGGGAAAAGAACCTGGCGCAATTGTTCCCGCGTGAGGCGCGCGAGGAAGTAGGATTGATCTTTCTTGTGATCCACGCCCCGCAGCAAACGGCACTGGCTGGTAACGTTGTCACGGACGACGCGGGCGTAGTGCCCGGTGGCGAAGAGGTCAAATGAGATCCCCTGTTCGCGCGCCCGATCGAGGAGGAACCCGAACTTCAGTCGTTGGTTACAGACCATGCACGGGTTCGGCGTGCGACCGGCGCGGTATTCGGCGCGGAAATAATCGAGCACATAACGCTTGTACTGGTCGGCCAACGGCACCGCGACGTGCGGGATTCCGAGGCGCGCCGCGACGGCACGCGCGAACTCCAAATCACGGGCTTCGCCGGGGCCATAGCAGCCCGAGTGCCCGGTGTCGGGAAGCTTCACCGCGTCATCCCAAATCTGCATCGTCACGCCAACGACATCGTACCCCTGCTTTTTAAGCAGCAAGGCAGCGACGCTGGAGTCCACACCGCCGCTCATGCCAATGCAAATACGTGGTTTCATCGTCATTAATTGTGCCGACTATACGGTCGGACGCGAGGTGAGTAAAGGACGCGGACTGGATTGAGGCATTGGAGCGTCAGCGTCACGCCTTATCCACGAACTCGTGTTGCAGTAAACTGAGGATGTGACGGCAGGCTTCGAGATCGGTGCCAGGCCAGTTATCAAACACCGTTTCAAGCACGCCGTAATTGAGCACCAGTTGGAAAACCTGCAACTCTTCCCGAGAGAGATCGCTCAGTTGACCGCGCAACGGCAGCGTCACTGCCAGCCGCCCGCTCACCACCTGCAATTTGCCTTCGATCTGTCTCAGTTCATCCAACTGGCGTACGCCTTCCATCAGCAGCGCTTCGGTGGTCTCGGTCAATTCGTCGGTAAACTTGCGATTGTCTGGCAAACTGAACTCGAACATCCCGCTGGTCCAACCGAGCATCCGATAAATTGCTTTCCGCGGCCGGCCCATGAAATGATCCTCGATTGTCCCATAGTAGATCCGGCCGTCGCGCAGACATATTTTGCCCAACCCATGACTGGAGCGAATAGAGAGCACGCCACTCTTCTGCGCGCTTGATAACAACAAAAGCAAATCTGTCAACGGGACCTTCTGAAGCGAGCCCCAGAGTCCTTCCTTGTCCAGGGAAAGTCGGACCTCTTGCAGTGAGGTATCCTTATTACTCTGCAATGCCTGTTCCGCCGCGTTCTGGGATAGTTCATGCTGCGCGATCGCGCTGGCCATCTCCAGCAGCAGCGGTTCCATCGGCACATTCATCTCCTGATCGAAGCGCTGGGCGTCTGGCGGTCCCAACTCGAAGCTGCCCGTCCCCCACGTGGCCATATGATCCAACGCTTTGTGCGGATCGGCCGTTTGTTCGCCGACAATTGTCGCGAAATAGATCCGGCCGTCGCGCAGATACACTTGCCCCGTTTCTTTCCCGGTGCGCAGCAACAGCACCCCGCTCTTGCGCGACTGATACAAAAACTGCAGGAGATCCGGTAACGTCACATCATCAAGCGAACCCGACATAACGTTAAGGCTGGTGGACAATTGTGCGTGTCGGTCCGCCATTGTCTCCAACCGCGCAAGAGCCTCGGCGTTGGACATTTGCATGGTGGCAGGCGACGCCTCGTCCGCCTTCAGCAGTTTCATGATCGATGTGCCGATCAGGACTTGGTCACCGGGCTTCATGAGACTTTTTTTGATGCGCTCGCCATTAACAAACGTTCCGTTGGTCGAGTGGAGATCTTGCAGGATGACGTAGTCGCCCGCCGCCAGCATCTGGGCGTGCGCCCGCGAAACGCGTTCATCCGCCAGCGTAAGGTGCGCCTTCTTGTCGCGCCCGACGATAAGCTGATGACCTTCGGCCAGCGGGAATTCTCCACCTTGGTAGCGGCCAGACACGAACCGCAACACGAAGCGTATTTGCGACTTGTTTTGCACGAATTGTTTCTGTTTTTGCCCCGAGCGGGTTTGCATCGTAAGCAACAAGGTGGCACAGGTCAAGCGTCAGCGTGTGCGGCCTGTGTTGCAGCCCCTTGCCAATTCATCCTTCGCACACGCCTACAAGGTCGTACTCCGTCGCACCGGTAATCCGCACCTTGACGAACTCACCGACCCGCGCCGCGCCGCGAATGCGCACCGTGCCGTCAATCTCTGGCGCATCCGCCATCGTGCGTCCGACGAAACCGCGTGGCGTGCGCTTCTCCACTAATACCCGCAACGTCCGGCCGACAAGGGTCTGGTGCAATTCGCGCGAGATCTGCTGCTGCAACATCATCACGCGACGGCGCCGTTGTTGTTTGACTCGTGCCGGCAATTGCCCATGCATTCTGCCCGCGACGGTATTGTCCTCCGGCGAGTAAACGAACACTCCCAACCGCTCAAGACGTGTCGCCGCAATGAACTTCAGTAATTCCGCAACTTGCGCCTCCGTCTCTCCGGGGAAGCCGACAATGAACGTTGTACGCAACGCCACATCAGGAATGCTGCTCCGGATTTTCTCGATAAGATCGCGGATCTGCTGGCTTCCGATCTCCCGTCGCATACGTCGCAGAATCTCGTTATTGATGTGTTGCAAGGGCATGTCCACGTACCGGCAGACTTTCCCACACGCGGCGATTGTTTCGATCAACTCATCGGTCCAATACGCAGGATGCGTGTACAGCACGCGCACCCAGAAATCGCCATCCAGCCCCTGCACTTCACGCAGTAATTCGCTCAGCAACGACTTACCTCGTGTGAGATCTTTGCCGTACGAGGTCGTGTCCTGCGAAATCAGGTTGATCTCCCGTACGCCGTCACCGACCAATGCGCGCACTTCGGCCAGGACGTCTTTCAATGGACGGCTGCGATGGCGGCCCCGAATCCGTGGGAGGCTGCAAAAACTGCATGGATGATCGCAGCCCTCGGCGATCTTCACGTAGGCGGAGTGATGCGGTGTCAGGCGAAATCGCGGCGCGCCGTAATCCGGGATGTACTTGGCGGGACCAGACCAGAAAAGCTGCGGCGTCCCATCGTTCCGCCGCGCCAACACATCCCGCACAATCGTGCCGATCCGCGGTGCTTCGTTCAGGCCGATAAAGGCGTCGACCTCGGGTAATTCCTGCGGCAACTGCTTCGGGTACCGTTGTGGCAGACAACCAGCCACAATCAGCGCGTGTCCCTTGCCAGACTTGCGCAACTCTGCCGCGCGCAAAATTGCTGCAATGGACTCCTTTTTCGCCGGCTCGATGAAACCGCACGTGTTCACTATCAGGACATCGGCGAGACGCGGGTCAGCGACCAATTCCATGCCTTCGCGGCTGAGCGCGCCGAGCATGAGTTCGCTGTCTACAAGGTTTTTGGCACAGCCGAGACTGATCAGCCCGACCTTGATGGGACGCGGAGAAGACTTCACCAACACATTGCACCGCGCTACTTGACGAGCGGTGGCTCCAGAAGTTGTGGCGACGATTTCGGCTGATAATACGCCTCAAAGCCTGCCTTCGGCGCCGGAGGCGTGACCTTGACATGGGGTGGGGGCGTAGCTGGACGTTCCACCCGGTGCGTCTTCCACAGGTTTTTGCCCAATAAGAGACCGAATGCAACAACTGTCACAGCGGCGACCGCAAAGACGATGCGGCGCATCGGGAGTTGCAGTTCCTGCGTGCGACGATGCTGTTGCGCTACCACCTCGGTCTGTTCCTGCAATCCTTCTCTGCGCAAACCTCCCTGGCTGTGCAGGTACGCCTGGACGATCGCCTGGCTGTCCAGCCCAAGGTATTCCGCGTATAATTTGAGAAAACCTTTCGTATACGCGGGCGCTGCCAACTGCCCGAACTCACCAGCCTCAAGCTTCTCAAGAATATCGACATTGATCTTGGTCGCGCGGGAAGCGTCTTCGAGCGCCGCGTTCTTGCCGTGGCGCGCTTCACGCAGTGTATCGCCAATCGATGTCATGACGGTCTCAGTTCTGCTCGCTGTTCTGGGCGCGCTGGTCGAGGTCGGTCAAGATGTCGCGCGGTTCAGCGCCCTTGTTCGGGCCGACAAAGCCGCGTTCTTCCAACAAGTCCATAATCCGAGCGGCGCGAGTATACCCGATGCGCAACCGCCGCTGCAAGATCGAGACGCTGGCGCGATTCGTTTGGCGGATGACTTCGATGGACTGTTCGACCAGTGCTTCATCCTCTTCATCGTCCTCGCTCATGTCGCTTGGCAGGATCATCTTCTTCTGCAGTTTCTCGTGGATCTCCCGCACGAACCTGGGCTTGGAGTGCAGCGCAATAAATTCCACCATGCGACGAACCTCTTCGTCTAGCACCAATACGCCTTGTGCGCGCACCAGTTTCGATGCGCCCGGCGGCAGATACAGCATGTCGCCTTTGCCGAGCAACTTGTCGGCGCCGTTGGCGTCGAGGATGACGCGGGAATCCTGTTTCGAGGCCACTTGGAACGCAATGCGCGCCGGGAAATTCGCCTTGATGACGCCGGTGACCACGTCCACGCTCGGGCGCTGGGTTGCCAATACCATGTGAATGCCGACCGCGCGCGAGAGCTGCGCCAACCGGGCTACGGCACTCTCCACGTCCACCGGTGCCGTCAGCATCAGATCGGCCAATTCGTCGATGACGATCACGATATACGGCAATTTGTCGGGGATCACCAATTCTCCGTCTCGCGGCACTTCGATCTTAAACACTTCCTGCTGTGTTTCCGCGGCGGGTTTGGATGTCGCAGCGGCCGGTGAACCCTCGGTTGGTTTGGGTTTCACTGCTGGCTTGGCTCGCGCATTAAACGCGGCGATGTTGCGGACGCCCATCTTGGCGAAAATCTGGAACCGTTTTTCCATCTCATTGATGCACCACCGCAAAGCCAGTGTCACCTTTTTCGCTTCTGTCACCACGGGTACCACCAGATGCGGCAGGTTGTTATACTGCTGCATCTCGACCACCTTGGGATCCACAAGCACCAGTCGTAATTCCTCCGGCGTGAACCGCCAGAGCATGCTCGAAAGGATCGCGCTTACACACACGGTTTTGCCCGAGCCGGTCGCACCAGCAATCAACAGGTGTGGCATCTCAGCAAGATCGGCGATGATCGCGTTGCCCGCGACGTCGCGGCCGAGAGCGATTGGAATCCGAGCCTTCGTCCGTTTCCATTCTTCCGATTCCAGAATATCGCGCAGATACACCGTGGTAGTCGTGCTGTTCGGCACTTCGATTCCAACGGTGCCTTTGCCCGGCACCGGCGCCAGGATACGCACGCTCACTGCTTTCATTGCCAACGCGAGGTTGTTCGACAACGCGGAGACCCTTTCCACCTTCACGCCCGGTGCGGGATAAACCTCATACCGTGTGATCGTCGGCCCCTTCGTCACGTCACCCAATTCGACGGAAATGCCAAAATCCTCCAACGTCGCACGGAGCATCTCCGCATTCGCTTTCAAATCCTCGATTACATCGCGTTGCTCCATCGCGGGCGGACGGTCCAGCAAGTCCAATGGTGGCAATTGGTATGGCTCTTCGGGTTTGTCCGACTCCGGCGGGAGAATAGACACGGGCTTCCCGGTTTTCGGCTTAGGCGCCGGCGCGATCTTGTCTGCAACTGCGCTGAGCTTTTGGGCTATCGAGAAGGGCTTTTCTTTTCGCGGCTCCGACATCTCCTCGGCGGTCTTGGATTGCGGAGTCGTGCGGTCTTCGATTTTCGGTTCGGGGCGTTTCACTCGGATAAGAGCCGTCTCGTCGTTGTCGCCGCTCTCATCCTCCAGCTTCCGCGCCTCACGTTCCTTCCGCGTCAACTCGCGATCCAATTGAAATTCCTTTACGCGGATGTCGCGCTCTTTGTCCCGCAATTCGTCGCGAACGTCGGCTCTGGATTTGCCACGCAACTGCCACCAGAAATCCTGTGCTGCGCCGAAGGCGAGGGAGATCCAATAGCTCGGTCGAAGGTTGATCAGAATAATGAGGCTGATCAAGTACGCCGCTATGCAAATGATAACTGTGCCCGCTGTCCCCACGAATCGGATCGATGAATCGCCCAGAAACATCCCGACGTAACCGCCTGCGCTAGGCAGATTCAGCCTCCTCCGCAGCGCTTCCAAACCCCATATATGGAACAACACACCCGAGGAAACCAGCAGCAGCAGTCCCGCGCCCACCTTGCCGCGCCATGGGATTTCATGACCTAGCACAAGCACCACGCCAATCGCCACCAAGACGAGCACCAGCGCGCCGGCGGCGAATCCGAACAGGTAAAACGCCCCGTAGGCGATAGCCGCGCCCACGGGACCAATGAAGTTGTGGATTGGTTCGCTTACCGTGGAACTTTTGTTGGCAAAATCCCCCGGGTCGTAGGAAACAAGACTCAGCAGCAGCAGCAGTGCCAGACCAACCAGCACCACCGCCCAGATTTCCCGGATGTGCGACGGTTTAGAATCTTTCCCCATAGAAAAGTGTTGCAATCCTCCTTAAATCGCCGCCAGTCTATCCGAAAGACCGATCAATCGCAAGGCACAAACATGCTCTATTCGTATCGATTCACGCCACTACTGATGGAACGCGTTTGGGGGGGGAGAGCCCTTGCCCGGTTCGGTAAACGGTTGCCGCCCAATAAGCTTATCGGAGAATCGTGGGAGATTAGCGACCGCGATGACGCCCAGTCTGTCGTCACCAACGGCCCAGACAAAGGCAAGACGCTTCACCAACTCGTCGAAACACTCGGCTCGTGGCTATTGGGTGCCAATTCTGCCGGTGCGAAACGGTTTCCATTGCTCGTCAAACTGCTCGATGCCCGCGAGCGTCTCTCACTCCAGGTCCATCCGCCCGCGGCGGTAGCCGCAAAGCTCGGCGGCGAACCCAAAACCGAGATGTGGTACATCATAGATGCGGCGGGGGACGCCCATCTGATTGCCGGCTTGCGACGGGGCGTCACACGCACTGGTTTTGAACAGGCCTTGCGTTGTTCGTCGGAGTCGCTCGCCGACTTGGTGCATCGCATCCCCGTCAGGAAGGGCGACGCCATGTTGGTGCCCTCTGGGCGTCTACATTCCATTGATGCTGGTCTGGTTATCGCTGAAATCCAGCAAAACTCTGATACCACCTGCCGCGTTTTTGACTGGAATCGCGTAGGTCTCGACGGCAAACCGCGCCACTTGCACCCGCACGAGTCCTTGGCTTCGATTGATTTTGCTGATTTCGAACCACAACTCAATCCGCTGCCGATCGGGTGCAAGTTCTTCCGCACCGAGCTTATTAGTCTCTCGGCCCCCCGCGCCGACCGATGCGATGGTTCAACCTTTCACATCATCGGTTGCGTCGACGGTTCACTGGTAATCCGTTGTTCGAAGAATTCGGGGCAGGCCGAAGAACGTCTCGCGACCGGCGAATTCGCGCTGCTTCCTGCCGCGTTCGGTCATTATACGCTCGCACCAGCCGCGCCCGGCGCAAAGGCACTGAAGGTGTTCGTGCCTGGCTCAAAGTCCATATAGCTACTACCTCGACAAAGCAATCAGACTCCTTTTCACGCAAAGGCGCACCGCCCCGCGTGTAACGTTTGCCTTACACCACTTCCAGCAGCAATCCGCGGAGGTACTCCGTCTCCGGCACGGCCGGCAAAATCGGATGATCGCGTGATTGCGTAAGCACCTTTACCAGCCGTAGCGTCTTTTTCGCGTCAGCCGCCGCATCGAGCACGATCGCCTTGAACAGCTCAGCGTCGATATGATGCGAGCAGGTGAATGTTGCGAGTTTACCGCCCGCCGGCAGCATCTTTAGCGCGCGAAGATTGATCTCCTTGTAGCCGCGCACTGCGCCGTCCACGCTTTCCTTGGTTCGCGTGAACGTTGGCGGATCGAGCACGATCATGTCGAACTGGCGCTTTTCCGTGTCGTATTTTTTCAATACATCGAAGGCATTGGCGCAGGTGAACTCGATTTTCCCAAGTAAATCGTTCACCTCGACGTTGCGCCGCGCCTGTGCCACAGCGACATCGGAAATTTCCACCGCTTCCACACTCTTCGCTCCGGCCTGTGCTGCGAACAGGGCAAACCCGCCGTGGTAGCTGAAGCAATCCAGAACCCGCTTGCCCTTACAGTGTAAGGCCACTTCAGCATAATTGTCGGCTTGGTCGAGGAAAAAGCCCGTCTTCTGGTCTTCGAGCAGATTGACTTCGAACCGCGCCGCGCCAACAGCAACCGTCGTTTTCCCATCGCTCTCGCCGAACAGAACGCCTTTGCTCTCGGGAAGCCCCTCCAATCGTCGGCTCGGAACATCATTACGCTCGATGATTGCCTTTGGCTGAAAAAGGTCGCGCGCAATTTCCATAATCCATGCCTTGCGTTGCTCGATGCCGAGCGTGAGGGTCTGAAGGACGAGATGATCGCCATATTTGTCGATAATCAGGCCGGGCAACTGGTCTCCCTCCGAGAAAACGATGCGGAAAGTCGCCGCGTCTGCCATGACTCGCCGCCGATACGCCAGCGCCGCTTCGATGCGCCGACGGAAGAATGCCTGATCGATCTCTTCCTTCTGGGTCGTGAA
>JBEKLX010000019.1:0-23499 GCA_050008795.1 Verrucomicrobiia bacterium
ACCGCGCCGGTCGTTTTGCCCGAGTTGCAGGTGTACAAATGTTTGCCGTCGGGATGAATGACGAAGAATGCCGGTTCCACGGCCTCCATGATGAATTCCGGCTTCGTCAGTGCGCCGGTGTCGGTGTCGAAATGCGCCAGAGAAAATCCAATGCCGGGTCCGGACCGGTGCGTCCCGAAATAGACATACATATCGGCAGCGTTGGCTGACAACACTGCGAGTACGATCCAGAGAACGAACGAGATGAAGCAAACGGTGCGTTGTTGTTTCGTGTTCATAAGCAATCAATCGTTGGATGTTGTGCCGGCTTACCAAATACGGGCACAGACTACAGAATCACCGGCAAATAGGTCAACTCTTCACACAAGGCATTTCCTCGCCGCAAACACAGTCTCGACTGTTGATTTCTCGCTTGCATCTTTTCAGGCTGCGAACACACTCGCCCACATCAATGGCTTGGAAACGAAAAGTCACGGGTAGAACTCTCGCGGTGATAGGCTACATGCTCTCGCCGTTGTCGTGGTGGAACGATATGTTTGTGAACGTTCCGCTGGCGCTGGTCTTCGCATGGCTGGTTAGCTTTTTTTACAGGCCGGCGTTTGAGGCCTGCGTGATTGTCGGCTATTGGCTGACGAACGTGCTCGGCTTCGTGCTCATGCACAAAGGCGCGGATAAGGTTCTTACCGAAAAAGACAAGGCGTATTCCTGGCGCGATTTGCTGAGAGATGTGGGCATTTCGCTGCTTTACACCGTTTTGATCGTGACGCTCCTGAAACTGAAAATCCTCCAGCCAATCGGGTATTACTTCAAGAATCGGTAGTGTGTGGGGTAACTTTTTATACTAAAGCATCTTTGGCCGCAAAGAGGCGCAAGATACGCAAGGAACAAGGCTATGAGCTCTGTGCCTTTTGTGCTTTTTGCGGCTGATTCAATGCCTCTCCTCTTTTGAACTTGACTCAGCTTGTGCATGAGGAAAATATCTACGACATGAAAACCTCGCGTCTGACGTTCGCTGCCGGCACGGCAATACTGGCTGCCATCCAACTAATGGTCGCTGTTCAAGTATGTTCCGCCGGAGGGAAGGAGATGCTGGTCGCGTTCCGGACATCTGACGACAAGTTCATCACCTCAAGTGCAAATTTTTCACTCGACCTGAGCGGTACAAAGATCGGTTCCAAGCAGACCTTTACGCTCATCGCTACTAATGCAAGTGGGTTAGCCGACGGAGACGCAGTTAAGATCCGGTATACTCCGAACGGTGAGAATGGACCGGATATCAAGAAAGCCAGCTATTGGTTCGCGGCCGGGTCGGGGTTGAAGCGGAGCCATGATATCTGCGAGTTTAAAATCAAGCTTGTTGACACGCAGTACGCGTTCGAAACGGCAGACGGGAAATTTGTTGCGGAGCCCGATGAGAAAGACGGCCCACTCACACTAACCGAAAGTGAAGACGACGCGTTGCTCGTGTCACTGGTCGATGTTAAGCTAGCAAAGAAGGCTTCCAGTTCAAAAAGCGCCAAAAAACCTGCCGCTGAGTGATTATCCTGCTTCCCAAGAAAATAGTGGTTTGTGAGCGGGTTTGAGCTGGGTCAGCTCCTGAATGGCCATCCAGAATATTAAGTCGGACGGACGCGATGCGGTCGGCCGCCTGACACAGAGAAATGCTTGAGGGCAGCACGCGTTTTGGCGGCGTCCCAGCGGCCTGCAATCGGCATTGAGCACTTCGGGCATTTGCCGTCGTCAGTGAGCCGGTAATCCCACACCTGAAAACCGTATCGTTCAATCAATAACTCATGGCACTGTGGGCAGTATGTGTTCTCGCCGCCATCGATTTGCCCCGGTAGGTTGCCGGCATAGACATACCGTAGACCAGCTTCCCGCCCGATTTCGCCCGCTCGCACAAGCGTTGCCGACGGTGTCGCGCCTCGATCCTGCATCTTGTAGTCGGGATGAAACGCCGTGCAATGCCACGGAATATCGGGCGACACACCTACCAGGAACTTCGCCATCTGCCACAGTTCGTCCTCGCTGTCGTTGAATCCCGGCACGACCAGCGTGACGACCTCGACCCAGAATCCTTTGGTCCACAGCATCTCGATGGTGCGCAGCACCGTATCGAGCTTGCCACCGAGTTGAGAGTAATCGCGGTCATTGAAGCTTTTTAGGTCAACCTTGTAGAAATCCACCCACGGTTTGAGGTAATCGAGTACTTCCCCGGTCGCGTTACCGTTGGACACATACGAGGTGCGCAACCCATGTTTGCGCGCTTCCTTAAACACGTCGACCGCCCATTCGCTGGTAATCAACGGCTCGTTATACGTGCTGCTGACCGATGCCGCGCCCTGCTCGACTGCCAGCGCAACGATCCGCTCCGGGCTGATCTTCGTGACGGGCGCGCCACTCGACGGATCGCGCAACGCCTGTGTCGTCACCCAGTTTTGGCAAAAGCTGCAGTGGAAATCGCAGCCGAGCATCCCGAAACTCATCGCGATCGTGCCCGGCAACGCATGGAAGAACGGTTTTTTCTCGATCGGATCGGCATGCAGACCAGCGACGTAACCGCGCGGAACATACAACGTCCCGCCGCGGTTGAACCGGACCTGGCACACGCCTGCGTGTCCATCAAGAATCAGGCAGCGATGACCACACGCGTAACAGCGCACCCGGTTGTCATCGAGCCGTTCATGGCGAGGAGCATTCACGACGAGCCGTTCGTACAACTCGCCGGGCTTCGCCAACTGCGCCAACATTTCGCCAAGTGTCTGCATTAGGGCATCCGTCTGTGCATCCGAGGACGCCTCCTATCTTGGGAAACTATAGCCCCTCCGGCATGTGCCGTCGAGTCCACGCAGGATCGGATTTAAGTTAGCTCTTCAGCGCGACGCCGCGACGGAGGAAGGTTGGCACATCAAGGTTCTCGCCGTCGTACAACGTCGGCTCGCTCTTGTCGAATCTGCCGCGACTGGCAGTTTCCAGCGGCAGAGTTTCCTGTTTCGGTACCGCTGGTTGTTTCTTCGGCTGTGGGGCTTGCCCCGAACTGGCTTCGGGGCTGGCACTCGAATTGGATTCGAGGCGAGCCTTCGAGGCTGGCCCGGGTGTCTCGCGCGATGAGCTTGCGGACGCCACAGGTGCGACTGGCGCCGGTGCAGATCGGAGGCTGTGGTTCAGGTTCACCCCGCTTCTAGTGGGATTGACCCCGCTCAGAGCAGGGTTAATTTCGTTGGGGCGAACACGCGCACCCACCGGTTTGTGAGGGAGTGATGATATCGCACGATGCGGCATCAGCGCCACGCCTGCGATCACTGTTACCGACAGTTTATCACGCATTGTCTCGTCCGTCGCCGCGCCCATGATGACGTGCGCGCGGCTGGCCACGCGTGAGATCGGCTCGACCGTCTTCTGCACGTCCACCAGCGTCAATTCGGGTCCACCGAGAATGCTCACCAGCACGCCTTCGGCACGCGCGAGTGCTTCGGCGTCGAGCAACGGGTTATCCAACAACATCTTCACGGCGGACTTCGCCTTATCGGAACCGCTGCCCTCGCCGCAACTGAACAATCCGTCCAGACGCTTTGTGCCGAGGGTTGTCCGGAGATCGGCGAAATCGAGATTGATCAGGCCGCGTCGTGAGAGCAACTGCCACACGCCTTGTGCGCCACCAGCAAGGGCCTCGTTGCCCCGCTCAAACGCCTCGACGGCACTGGCGTTCTCGCCAGTGATTTTGAATAGTTTGTCGTTCGGGATGCAGATGACCGCGTCCGCGTGCGTCTTCAACACATCCAGGCTGGCCAGCGCTTGTTGCCGGCGCCGTTCGCCTTCGAACCCGAATGGCAACGTCACAAACGCCAGCACCAGCGCGCCTTGATGTTTTGCCAGTCGCGCCAGTACCGGCGACGCGCCGCCGCCCGTGCCGCCGCCAAGGCCCGAGATGATGAACGCCATGTCCACATTCCGCACCGCAGTCACCAACCGTTCGTTATCCAGTTGCGCCGCACGTGCGCCTAGTTCGATATCGCCGCCCGTGCCCATTCCATGCACGACTGCCCCGCCGATCTGGATTGTCTCGGTCGCGCCCGTAGTGCTGAGCGCCTGCAAATCGGTGTGGATGGCGACGAGATCGAGGCCGGTCAATAGATGCCGTCCCGCCTCGCGCGCCGACACGATGTAACGTATGGCGTTGGTGCCGGCGCCGCCGACGCCGAATACTTTCAGCCGAAATCGCCTGGAAGTCTCATTCTTTTTGTCCACGGTCTCAGACTGTTTTTCAGAAACGGTTTTTGCGGGCGCCGAACTCTTGCGTGGTGTGGTCATGATTCAGTTCTCCTCAAATAAATACGCGCACTTTGGCGACAAATTGGTGAAACTTCTGACCCGCGCGTTGCCATACGGTCGGCGGCTGGTGTTGATCGCGCTGCGAGTACAATGCGTACCGCGTCAGGCCGATGGCCGTCGAAAACTCCGGGCTTTCAATCGCTGCGGTCGGGCCGCTGACCCCCGCAGGCCGGTCCGTCAATTTGCCGTTGTCCTTTTCGCAGGGGCCGATGTGGACCGGCAGTCCGCCAAACACCTGGTACGCGAGGGCCTCCAAACCGCGTAACCGCGAGCAGCCGCCCGTGATAAACACGCCTGCGCCGAGATAGTCCAGTAGCTTCTGCTTTTCCAGTTCCTTACGGATGAGCGTCAAAGTCTCTTCGGCGCGCAGGTTTATCAGGCGACAGAGTTGTTGCTTCGAAACGGTGCGGTCGGACAAGCCGACCTCGCGTTTCATGGAAATTTCTTCGTTCCACTCGGGCACTAACGCGCTGCCATGCTCCAGCTTGAGATGCTCTGCCCGATTCATGGGAATTTTCAGGCCGATGGCGATGTCGTTGGTAATGTGATCGCCGCCAACGGCTATCACGCCGCTCTGCTGCACCGTACCCTCGCGATAGACAATGTAATCAGTCGTGCCGCCGCCCATGTCAATGACCAGCGCACCGAGTTGCTGGTGTTCAGTCGTCAATACCGCCAGCGCCGATGCGAAGCTGCTCACAGCGATGTTTGCCACGTCGAGCGGCACCTTCTTGATGCATTGAATCGTATTCATCAGGCGGTTGCGCACACCGTGAATGACATGCACTTCCGCTTCGAGCCGCGAGCCGATCATGCCGACGGGGTTCTGGATGCCATCGTGACCGTCCACGTAGAAATGCTGGCGAATGGCATGAATCACGACGTGGTCCATCGGGATGCTGACCGATTTGGCGTTGCTCATCACGTTGCGGACATCTTCCACGCTGATGGCGCTCTCCTCGTTGGTGACGACGACGCTGCCGCGGTTGTTGAAACTACGGACATGGCCACCAGAGACGTTGGCATAAACGTTATGGATCTCAACCCCTGCGCTGTCCTCGGCGGCGCTGACGGCGCTTTGGATGCTGTGCACCGCGGCCTCCATGTCCACAATCTCCCCTTTGCGCACGCCTTCCGAGGCCGCCTGCCCCACGCCGATGATCATCAGGTTGCCATCCTCAAGCACCTCGCCGACCACGACACAGACTTTCGAGGTGCCGACCTCCAATCCCACGATGATTTTGTCTTTGGCCAACATGTTTTTCACCCTTTGTTGTTATCTGTCTAATTGATAAACGTCACGGGCACGCCGCGTTCCACGGTCAAATCCACCATCTGCACCGTCTTGCGGCGTTGCTGCGCCCAACTCAGGATCACCGCCAGCCGTCGTAACTGCTGCTGAAGGTCCTGTGGATCGAACTTGATCACCGATTTTTGACGGGTCGTCACCGTCAACAATTGTGTCTTCGACAAATCAATCTGTCCCACATCCACCACCGAACACACCGCTGATTGCGCCAGCTTGTCGAGCAACTGCAACGCCTGATAAACCTGCTCCGACTCGACGCGCCGTCCAACGCACACGTCGCCCAGTTTCACACCCGTCAACAGTGGCAACCCCGATACCTGACGCCGGGGCTGAACCACCGACCCGTCGGCGAGCTTAAACGGTTTCACCACGTACCCCTCACGATCAACCAGAAAGACCGACCCGTCCATTCCTCCCGGAAGCGCTCGGGTCTGTAACCGCGCCATCGCCATCCGTTCTTCGACATGGACGACCAGCCGGTTCGGAAACTCGCGCCGCACAGACACGCTGCGAACGATCGGCAACAACTCCAGATTCCGTCGTGCCCGATCCAAATCCACTGACAACAGGTTTTCCCCGACCCGCACTCCGACCTGTTGCTTCACCTGCTCGCTCGTCAATGCGCCGTCATTCTCAACTACGATCTGGGCGATGGCGAACCGAGGATTCTCGTACAACAACTTCGCGCCTGCGAGTTTGACCAGCCGATAGATCCCCCAACTCGTTCCCGCAACCGCCGCCAGGATCGCCAGCGCCGCAATCCCGCGCTTGCAGGACCGCAACGTGCGGCGTTCCGTTTGCACCTTCACGTCCAGCAGGTATTCCTGCCGTTTCTTCCGCCGGTTACTCAATATGCCGCTCACGTTCAGCTCCCTTGTTGAACCATTCGGTTGATCTTCAAGCTTTGCGCTTTGCATGCTTCGATACGCGCCGTTCCCATGCCATCTCCACCAGTTGCGCGCAGACTTCGGGCAAATCCAATCCCGCCGCCCGCGCCGCCTTCGGGAATAAACTGTTCGCCGTGATCCCCGGCAACGTGTTCACCTCCAACACGAACACCTCGCCGTGCGCGCCCAGAATCACATCCGTCCGCGACAAGTCCCGACAACCAAGGCATGCGTGCGCCCGACGTCCAATCCCCTGAATCCGCGCCGCCGTCGCCGTGTCGATCTCCGCCGGCGCTATCTCTTCCGCCTCGCCGGGTGTGTACTTCGCTATCTTGTCAAAGAAATGGTGCCTTGTCCTAATCTCCACCACCGGCAGCGTATGCTCGCCCAAAACGCCAACCGTAAATTCCCGTCCGTGGATGAACTGCTCGACCAGCAACTGATCGTCAAACTCCCACGCTTCCTGGCATGCCCGATCCAATTCGTCCACGTTCTTCGCCACGCTAATTCCGACGCTCGATCCTTGTCGTGCCGGCTTCACAATCACTGGGAATCCAAGTTCCTTCACCGCCGCGCCATCGCGTTCACCGAACATCAGCACTGCGTGCCGTGCGGTCTGCAATCCCGCAGCGATAAATGCCTTCTTCGCCGCCACCTTGTTGAATGCCAGCGCGCTCGCTTCCGGGCCCGAGCCGGTGTACGGGACGCCACGTTGCGCCAGCAACTGTTGGATCGTGCCGTCTTCGCCAAACGTTCCGTGCAACGCCAGATACGCCACGTCCGTGCCGGACGGCAGCTTGAAATCCTCTCTGCAAACGTCCACCTCGCTGACCTTAAGCCCCGCGTCCCGTAGCGCCTGCGCAACGACGCGACCCGTCTGGAGTGACACTTCGCGTTCCATCGACAGCCCACCCATCAACACCGCTACATGCAGTTTCTTCGTCGTTTCCTTCACTCAATACCCCCCATTTTATGGGCGCCCTGCTACTCAGGCGTTTGGGCACCGAAACATTATGTTTCTCTTTCGTCCTTCCCGAGAATCATCACTTCGGGCATCAACTCGATGCCGCGTTCGTTCTTTGCCCGCTCGCGCACAAGCGTCATCAATTGCAGCACGTCTGCCGCCGTCGCGCCGCCTTCGTTGACGATGAAATTAGCGTGCAACTCCGACACGCGTGCGCCGCCGACCGACAAACCTTTCAATCCCAACTCGTCAATCAACTGCCCCGCAGGAATCTGTTCCGGATTGCGGAAGAAACAGCCCGCACTTGGCTTGGCGGGTTGCGTCGCGTAGCGTCGCTCCGCAAACGCGCGCAGCTTGGTCTCGATAACCGTCCGCGCCGTCTTCTCGCCGCGCAGGATCGCCGCCACGCCGATGTGATTCGCGAACAGGGGACATTCGCGGTACGATTTCGGCAAGCCCTCGGCTGCTGCGTCGTAAAACTCACCGGTCATGCTGACGTACCGCACCCATTCGACCACGTCGAACGTCTGCCGCCCCATTGCGCCAGCGTTCATCCGCAACGCGCCACCGAGCGACCCTGGAATGCCATCCAGGAACTCCAGCCCGCCCAATTCGTGCTCGCGCGCCGCGCTGACAACCGCCTTGAGTCGCGCCCCTGCGCCGACCATCAATCGCGCGCCATCCACCTTGATCCGCGAAAACTCTCCACTGCCAAGATGAACCACCACTCCCGCAATGCCGCCGTCGCGGACCACCAGATTCGTGCCGCGACCGATCAACGTCACGGGTACTCCGCGCTCGTGGCAGTACCGCAACAACTTTGCCAAATCATGTTCGTTGCATGGTTCGACCCAGAATTGCGCCGGGCCGCCGACGCGCATCGAAGTGCGCCGCGCCATCGGCTCGTTGTTTCGCACCGCCGTACGATCCGACAACAGCCGCCGCAAATCGAATTCCAAGCTGGCGGCCCCCCATGTTTGATGTCGGGGCTGCGGGCCGCGCGCACCAAGTTTCGCTGCGACTGTAGTGGCGACCTCGTGAATATTACCGGCCCCCATCACCAAAACCAGGTCGCCGGGCCGCGCTTCAGAAACGAGCCGCTCTGTCAGCTTCTCGAAATCGGGTTCCCGTTCCACGTTTGTCTGACCGTTTGCCTTGATCGCGTCGAGCAATGTGTCGCTGGTCACGCCTGGAATCGGTTTCTCGCAAGCGGCGTAAATGTCCGCCAACCACAATTTGTCAGCGGCCTGAAACGCCGTGGCAAACTGGCTGCACAATGTTTGAGTCCGCGTATATCGATGCGGCTGAAACGCCAGCAGTATGCGTTTGAAGCTTAGCGTCCGCGCTGCGGCAAGTGTTGCCCGGATTTCTGTCGGGTGATGGGCGTAATCGTCCACCACCACGATGTCGTTGCCCTCGTATTTGCGCTCGAACCGCCGTTTCGCGCCCGTGAACCTGCCGAGCGCTTCGGCGATCTTCACAAACGGCATACCCAACTGGTCGGCCACCGCCACGGTCGCCAACGCGTTGACCACGTTCTGCATCCCGGGAATTGCCAGCTCAACCACGCCGATCTCCTGTCCACGGCACGTGACTGTGAACCGGAACCCCTTTGCGCCCTGCTGAACGTTGATTGCGCGATAGTCGGCGCCCTCTGACAAGCCGAACGAGATGGCAGACCGTGCCAGTTTCGCCATTCGCACGCAGTTCGGGCAATCGGCGCAATAAAAGGCCGTCTTCAGCGTGCTTGCGAAAAACGACTCGAAGTTCCCCAGCAACCGCTCCATCGAACCATGATGGTCGAGATGTTCCGCCTCGATGTTTAGGCACACCGCGTGTTCAGGTGTGAAACCGACGAGCGTGCCGTCACTCTCGTCGGCCTCGGCAACGAAGTATTTGCCGCCCCCAATCTGTGCATTCGTCCGCAGGTTCGGCACGTGCGCTCCAATGCAGAACGACGGCGCACTGTCGCTACGGGTCAGTACGAAGGCGATCATGGACGTGGTAGTGCTTTTCCCATGCGTGCCTGCGACGGCGATGTTGTGCCGGTGCGTCATCAACGCGCTGAGCAATAACCCGCGCCGCACCGTCGGTACACTGAGCTCTGCCGCTGCATGGAGTTCCTCGTTCTCGCCGTTTACGGCCGACGTATGAACGACCAATTCTGTGTCCTTTGTCACGTGCCGAGGTGCGTGTCCGATGGTTACCTTCACACCGAGCGCCTGCAACTTCTTCGTCTCGCAATTAGGCGTCAAATCACACCCCGACACCGCGTGTCCCTGCTGTGCGAGCAATTTTGCCAGCCCGCTCATCCCGCAACCGCCGACGCCGACAAAATGCACGCGGCGCGGCTTGCCGCCGAGAAACTCGATCAATTGTTGCCGTGTCAGCATCAGTTTATCCGCTTCGATGTGCGCCATCCTTCATGCTCTTCCAGAATCGTCATAATCCGCTCAGCCGCATCAGTGATCGCCAGCGATTTCGCTGCCGCCGCCATCCGCGCCCGGGCCGCATCGTTGCCGAGCAATACCATAAGCGCGTCGGCGATTCGTTCGCAAAACGGCGCGCCGCCCGTGCTGTTACCCTGCTCCACCACCCGCGCCGCGCCGGCGCTCTCGAACGCCTGCGCGTTGTGCCACTGATGATTGTTGGCCGCTTGCGGATACGGCACGAGCACCGCGGGCAACCCGAACGCAGCGATTTCCGTCAATGTCGCCGCGCCCGCTCGTGCCACGACCACGTCAGCCGCGCTGTATACCAACTCCATTTCATTACAAAACCCCATCACGTTCGCCTTGAATCCATTCGTCTCATACGCCGCACGCGCGGCGCCTTTGTCATGTGTGCCGGCCAAATGCACAAACTGCACCCCCGACACGCGGTTTCGGGCCAAATCCTTCAGCCGCGGCAGCGCTGCCGCCACCGCCTCGTTGATCGCGTGGGCGCCCTGACTTCCACCCATCACTGCGACCGTCAATCGTCCCCGCTCCAACCCGAGTTGCTCGGACGCATTAGCAACCTTCCCACGGCACAACGCCGAACGGACCGGCGTCCCCGTAACCGTCACAGGCGTCCGCCCAAAATATTGGGCACACTCGGCCCACCCAACCATGACGCAGTCAGCGAGTTTGCCCGTCCAGTGGTTCGCTTTGCCCGGGATCGCGTTAGATTCGTGTATTGCCACCGGGATTCGTCGCCACCGCGCCGCCAAAACCACCGGTGCGGAAGTGAATCCACCCATCCCGAGCACCACATCAGGTTCAAATCTTTCGCACTCATTGCGGCTGTCTCTCGTCGCTTGCGCCAATCGCCGGCAAAAATTTATCAACTGGCCCGATGTGCCATAGCCAACCGCCGAAATGCTGCCGACACTGATACCCAACGGTTCCACACCATGGCGAAACCCAGCCAGCGCCATTTGATCGACGGCTTTCTCCGAAACCAGCAATCGCACTGGATGCCCCCGTTGCGATAATCTCTCTGCCACCGCCAGTCCCGGAAACAGATGCCCACCTGTCCCGCCGCATGCGATCATTACTTTCATTCACCACACCTTGGTCGTTCAATACTGTCCCATGCCCGCCGGGGTGTTTATCCGTCGCACGTCGCTGCGCGCCGCGCGAAGAACTCCTGTTCACCGATCGGCTTCTCCGCCGAACTGTGGCGGAAAATACTAAGTAAGACGCCCACCGCCACCATGTTCATCATCAGGTTTGAGCCGCCAAAACTGATGAATGGCAATGGCAACCCTTTCGTCGGCAACCACGCGGTCACCACGCCGATGTTGATCAGCGCCTGCAATGCAATCATCAACGTGACCCCCAGGCCGAGATACTGACCGAACATGTCCGCCGACCGGAGACTGATTATCACACCGCACGCGACCAGCACCGCAAACAACAACAGCACCGCAAGTGTCCCGACCAGGCCAAGCTCCTCCCCGACAATCGGAAAGATGAAGTCCGTGTGCGCCTCAGGCAGATAAAACATTTTCTGACGGCTGTTGCCGAGACCAAGGCCGTTCACCCCGCCCGACCCGAACGCAAGTATCGCCTGCCACACCTGATAGCCAGCGCCCTCCTTGTGTTTTTCCAGGTCCAGGAACGCGAGAAAGCGCTGCATGCGGATGGGGTTGTGCCAAATCAGCAGACAGAACGCCAGAACGGCGCTGAGCACTGTTGGCACCAGATAAAGCAACCGCGCGCCGGCAACGAACATCATCGCCATTGCCACGCAACCCAGCAATGCCGTCGAACCAAAATCAGGTTCGGCAAGGATCAGCACCAGCACCACGCCGATCACAGTCATCGGTATCGCAAACCCGCGCTTAAACTGGTTGAGTCGTCGTTTCTCCCTGGTCAGCCAATGCGCCAGCCAAACGATCAACGCCAGCTTGGCAAACTCCGATGGTTGAAACCGTATCCCGCCAACGCCCAGCCAGCGCCTTGCGCCACTGACTTTCACGCCGAGATGCGGCACCAACACCGCCAGTAGCAACAACGTCAACACAATCAGCGCGGGTAGGCACATACCGCGCAACTTTGGATACGGCAGTGCGGCGGCCATTACACAGCCGATGCCTCCCAACATCAGCCAGACGAGCTGACGCTTCAGCAGATAATGAGCATCGCCGTAGCGATCCTTTGCCTGCAGCGCGCTGACGCTGAACAACATGACCACACCAATGGTCAACAACACCAACATGACCACCAGCAATGTGACGGCTACCTTGTTCATGCGTTTAACCAGTTGTCAACCCAGCCAGCTGCGGGGTTAACTCGATTACATCGTTCAGTGAATCATTGCCGGACCTGTCGTTACGACCGGGGCCGCCAACGACGGCTCGCTGCTCGTCGTATGCGCCGCGCTCGCCATCGGCATGGGTGCCGTTGTGCTCGTTACCCGAGCTGTCGAGGTTGCAGGCGACACTGCCGCCGGGATCACCAGGCGTTGACCGTATTGGACCCGCCTTGGATCCGTGATGTTGTTGATCTTCATCAGTTCGTCCACTTTGACGCCGTACTTCTTGGCGATCACAACCGGGGACTCGCCGCTCTCGACGTAGTGCACCGTCTGGTTGTTCTCTGTATATGTGCCCGGCTCACGGAACTCGCCGGCGGCCGGAGTGTTGCTGGCCACCACTGCGGGCATCTTGAGTTTCTGGCCGACCTTCAGCGAACCGGCAGCCAGGTTGTTGGCATGCTTGATGGCCGACACGGAGACGCGATGAGTCTGCGCAATCTTCCAGAGCGAGTCACCCGATTTGACCACATAGATTTCGGAGGCATCCGTTGCTGCCGTTGCATTTAGCACATCCGCAGAGGACGGAATTGTCGCTGCTGCCACAGTAGCCGTCGGCGTCGCTTTTGCGACTTGCGGGATCTGCAGTTTCTGACCAGCCTTCAACGTACTGTTCTTGCTGAGGTTGTTCGCCTTGACGATTTCAGCCTGGCTCGCGCCTTCCGCCTTTGCGATCTTCCACAGCGAATCACCTTTCTTGACCACATAAACCTTCGCCGCAGGCACGCTCGCTGCGATCGCCGGCGCCGGGGTTACCGGTGCGGGTGACGTTAACTCTTGCGCTGCCACCGCGTTCGTCGGCGCACCAACATCTGTGGGCTTCGCGCCGGGTTGACTTTCATCCATCGCCATGTCAGGTACCTTGCTCTGTGAGCGCGAGCACCCTTCGAATACAAAGATCCCCCCAATCACCAGCACGTGGAGGGCTGCTACCACGAGTACGACTTTCGATACTTTCATCTGTTCCTTTCCTGTGCCGCGCCGGTCCTCCGACCGTTGCGGCGGTTGTTGGTTGTGATTATTTCCGTTCGCTATGCAACCCCGCTCTTGCGCGCAAGAGCGGGTCGCGGTTAATTCTGCAGACCGTACACCTCTTTCTTGAATTCATCTCCGCGATGTTCATAGTTTTGAAACATGTCGAAACTGGCGCACGCCGGCGACAACAACACCGTGTCGCCAGGCCGGGTCGTGGCCGCCGCCACACGGACGGCCTCCCCCATCGATGTCACGCGGATGCAGGTCACGACGCGCCCCCAAGCCTTGCAAATCTTTTCGCGCGACTCGCCAATGGCCAACACCAGTTTCGCTTTTTCCCCAACCGCTTCCCTGATTGCGGAGTAATCCAGACCCTTATCGCGGCCACCCGCGATCAACACCACGGGACCGGGCATGGACTGTAGCGCCTTGGCCACCGCGTCCGTATTGGTTCCCTTCGAATCGTTGATGTACGTTACGCCCTTGATCGACGCGACAAACTCGCACCGGTGTGGTTGCGGGCAGTATGACGTCACGGCGTTCAGCATCCGGGTGATCGGCAAATCCAGCGCGAACCCGACTGCCAGGGCCGCCATGATATTCTCGGCATTGTGCGAGCCGCGCAGGTTCGTCTCATCCATCTTCAGCAGGATCCCACGACAACTCGGCAACTGGCACCAAATCGTCTGCCGGTCGTTCGGGTCGAGCCACAAATCCGCAGACGATCCATACGCAGTGAACGTGATCGTCCGCGTCTTGATCGGACAGCCGGCCTTGTGCATCCACTCCAACGCTTCAGCACTGACGACCGCAACGTCGCCGCTGGTTTGGTTCTGGAAAATCCGCCCCTTCGCCCGCGCGTACTCAAGCATCGATGGATAACGGTCGAGATGATCCGGCGTGACGTTCATCATAACGCTCACATGCGGACGGAACTGCTCGACGGTCTCCAACTGAAACGAACTTACCTCGACCACCAGCGCGTCCAGCCCAGCGCTGCCCTCAATAGAATCGGAGAGTGCGTTGCCGATGTTACCCGCTGACATGGCGCGCTTGTCGCAATGCTCCAGCATCGCCGTTATTAATTCAGTTGTTGTTGTTTTCCCGTTTGTCCCTGTGATCGCCACAATCGGACACAGGCAGAACCGATACGCCAACTCCAACTCACTGAGCACAGGCGTCTGTTTTCTGGCGATCTCGCGCACCATGGGCCGTTCGAGCGCGATTCCCGGACTTAACACCGCCAGATCGAACCGTTCGGCAAGATCGAACTGGTTGCCCAGTTCAACCCGCACGCCCAGTTCGCGCAGGTGGCTGGCGCGTCCGGCCAGTGTCTCGTTGTCGGCCTCGTCGCGCACAACGACGCGCGCGCCGTCGCGCCGAAGCAATGTCGCTGCCGCCATGCCGCTCTTACCCAGTCCCAGCACCACCACGTCCTTGTCTTTCACATCCAATGTTCGATTCTGCATGTCTCTCTCCTCATCTGAGTTTTAGTGCGGCCAATCCCAGCAGTGCAAAGCAGACAGACAACACCCAGAACCGCACCGTGATCTGGGTTTCAGTCCACTTCAGGTGCTCGAAATGATGATGAATCGGCGTGCGCAAGAAAATGCGTTTGCCGCCGCACAACTTGAAACTGGCGACCTGCAAGACTACCGAGGCCGCCTCCATCACAAATACGCCGCCGACGATGATCAGCAACAATTCCTGTTTAATCATCAGCGCTATACTGCCAATCAGTCCGCCGATGGCCAGCGATCCGGTGTCGCCCATGAACACTCGCGCGGGATTACAGTTGAACCACAGGAAACCAAGGCTCGCGCCGATCAACGCCGAGCATACCACCGTCAACTCGCCCGCACCGACGACGTGCGGCACAACGAGGTAAGCCGCCAGCTTCGCGTGACCTGACACATACGTCATTACCGCATAGGCCAGCGCCACCGTAAGCGTGCAACCGATGGCCAGCCCATCCAGACCGTCTGTCAGGTTCACTGCATTTGCCGAGCTGACGATAATCAGCACGACCCAGACGAACGTGAACGCCCCCATCGCGGAAACCACCGGCTGTTTCGCAAATGGCACCATCAATTGTTGCGCCATCTTGCTGAGTTGCGGGTCGCGCAGCAGATAACCTGCGATCAGCACCCCTAGTCCGACCTGCCAGAGTATCTTCGTCCACGCCCGCACGCCCGACGCGTTTTTGTTGCGCACCTTTGCGTAGTCATCGAGGAAACCGACAAACCCCAGCCACAGCAGCGACACCAAGCTGAGCAGCACCAGCTTGTTGGTCGGGATCGCCCACAGCAGCGTGGCGTCCGCGACCGCCCAGATGATGAGTATGCCGCCCATCGTCGGAGTGTTCTTCTTCAGCTCGTGCTTGGCCGCCAGATCACCGAGATCGTCCGCGCCACGGATCGGCTGGCCGAGTTTCAATTCCGCCAGCTTCCGAATCATCCACGGCCCCGACACGAGACAGATCAGCAGCGCCGTCAAGGCCGCACATGCGGCCCGAAACGTCACGTACTGGAACACGCGCAATGGCGAGAACCAATCCGTCAACCCACTCAGATAATAAAACATCTGCTCCTTGTTTCCTCTCGCGCCTTGCGGCCAGGCTCCCTGGCGCCACGTTTCCCCACGTCACGCAGCCCCGACCACCGACGCCTCAATGGGCGCTGTTTTCTCCAGCGCCGTATGCTTCCAAAACCTTTTCCAACCCCAGTTTCCGTGAACCTTTGATCAATACAAAATCGTCCTCGCGCGTCAGCGACCGCAATGTCTCCGCCGCTTCCGCCGCGTTTGCCACCGCCAGCACGCGATGCCCTTCCATCCCCTCCGCGACCGCCTCTTCGGCGATCCATCGCGCCGACCCGCCGACCGTTATCATGAACCCCAACCCGCACCGCGCTGCCAACCGTCCGACCTCAGCGTGCGCGGGTTTCGCCCATACACCGAGTTCTCGTATATCGCCGAGCACGGCGATCTTGCGACCGTCGCACTCCGTCTCCCGCATCATCTCCAGCGCCGCGCGCATTGACGGCAGATTGGCGTTGTAGCAATCGTTGACGAACCGGATACGCCCGACCGTGATCTGTTCCATTCGCATCGGCAGAAACTCGACACTCTCCAACCCAAGCCGAATCTCATCGAGATCCATGCCCATGCCATACCCGACCGCGGCGGCCTGCAGCGCGTTGTATATCTGGTGACGACCGAGTGTCCGCAGCCGCACGATCACGTCCTCGCGTTTCTTGGCAATATTCAGACGAAACTTGATCCCCGCCCCGGCAAAGTCGTGGTCACCGTTGACCCCGCTGGAAGCGGGGTAAATCTTGATGTTGCTGGCGCGGATGTCGGCAAAGTTCTCGATGCCCGTCGTGATGACCGTGGCGCGGGTTCGCGCGCGCAGGTCAGAGCACCATTTATCATCGGCGTTGAGCACTGCCAGTCCGTCGCCGTTATTCGGCAGTACCTCAAGCAACGCGCCTTTCTCCTTGGCCACTCCAGCCTCGTCGCCGAGGAATTCGACGTGCGCCAGACCGATATTGGTGATGACGCCGACGTCGGGCCGCACCAGCGCCGCCAACTGAGCGATCTCACCGGGATGATTCGTACCCAGCTCGAACACTCCAAACTGATGTTCTGGCCTGAGCTTCAGCAAGCTGAGGCGCACGCCGATGTGGTTATTTCGATTGCCATCGGTTTTTTCGACGTTGAAATGCTCGCCGAGCACGGCGGCGATCATTTGTTTGGTCGTCGTTTTCCCACTGGATCCCGTGACGGCGACAATGCGGGTTGTGGAGGGCATCGAGCGGCGGTAGTTCGTTGCGAGTTTGTGCAATGCGGTGAGGGTGTCTTGCACTTGAAGAAGCGCCAAGGCACTAGGCGAGTGCACTGCACAGGTAGGATCCGATACCACCGCCGCAGATGCCCCCCGCTGAGCCGCATCTTCGACGAATTCATGACCATCAAACCGCGGGCCGCGCAACGCTACAAAACATGCCCCGCGCGTCAACGACCGCGAATCAATGCTGATCTGATCGACCAACTGCTGCGGGTCGCCTCGCAATAGGTTGGCTTCGCACAATTGGGCTAATTCAGCTAAACGCATTGTAGCCGCCGTATGGTTTGAGATCGGTTGAAATACTCCTCGATGACCTGACGGTCGCTTAATGGCACCACCGTGTCGGCAAACTCCTGGTAACACTCATGACCTTTGCCCGCCACGAGCACCGCATCGCCCGGCCGCGCGATGTCGAGCGCACGCTCGATCGCCTCGCGCCGGTCTTCGATAATCTGATAATTTCCACGCGCGGTGGCCGGGAAACCGAGCTCGATGTGGTTTAGGATTTCGCGCGGATGTTCCGTGCGCGGGTTGTCATTCGTCAGGATCGAGAAGTCTGCCAGTTCGCGCGCCACGCGCCCCATCGGCAACCGTTTACTCTTATCGCGATCGCCGCCACAGCCAAATACGAGAAGCAGTCGGCCTTTTGTCAACTCGCCGACCGTCATGAGCACACTGCGGAGCGCGTCAGGCGTGTGCGCGTAGTCCACGTAGACGCGGAACGGTTGGCCCGTTGCGATCTCCTCCAAACGTCCCGCCACAGTGCGCATGTGGAACAGTGCGCGCTCAATCGTGCCGAGGTCGAGTCCCAACGCCAGGCCCGCGCCGATTGCCGCGAGCGCGTTCGACACGTTGTAACGCCCGATGAACGGCAAGGCGATCGGGATTTCACCCACCGGCGTGCGCGCCAGGAATTGGGTTCCATCGCACGATACCCGAACATCATGGGCGCGGATCATCGCATCGTTGAGAACGCCGTAGGTGAGTACGGCGTTGTCCCCACCCAAACTTGGCTCGACACCATCGAGCCGCTGGATGATCCGACGCCCATAATCGCTGTCCACGTTCACCACCGCCCGGCCGGTCTTACGAATCTTGCCGAGCGACGTAAACAGTTTCAGTTTCGCCTCGAAGTAGTGCTCCATCGTGCGATGGTAATCGAGATGGTCCTGCGTCAGGTTTGTGAAAACCGCCACGTCGAAATCAACACCGGTCACGCGCTGCTGATCGAGCGCGTGCGAGCTGACCTCCATCGCCACGCCGCCGCAACCCGTGCATACCATCTGGCTCATCATGTTTTGAATCTCGACCGACTCCGGCGTCGTGCGCGAGGCGGGAATGATGCGTTGGCCAATCTCGTACTGCACCGTGCCGAGCAGTCCCGCTGGGATGCCGGCTGCCTCCATCAAGCCTTTCACCATGAACGCCGTCGTCGTCTTGCCGTTGGTGCCAGTGATGCCGACGACTTTCAACTGCTGCGAGGGATGATGAAAAAATTCCGCCGCCGCCAGCGCCATCGTGCGGCGCGTGTCGCCGACCTTGATGCGGGTCACGCGCGGACTTAGGCCAGCGTCGCGTTCCAACATCACCGCCGTCGCGCCTCGGTCGATCGCCGCGTCGACGAACCGGTGCCCGTCGGTGCGCTCGCCGCGCACGGCAACGAACAAGTTGCCGGGCATCACACGCCGCGAATCGTATGTGATACCGGTAATTTCCTGGTCCTGCGGGCCGTCCACAACCATTGGTTCCATGGTCTTGAGCATTTCAGTGAGTTTCATAACGATGCCACCTTCTTTGTATCGACTGAATCCAGTTGTTGTGGCGGGATGCCGAGGTACTGAGTCACCTTCTCGGCAACTGCGCGGAACACCGGTCCTGCCACCGACCCGCCGTAGTACGCCCCACCGACGGGTTCATCCAATGACACGTATATCGAAATTTCGGGATCGCTCGCCGGTAAATAACCGATGAACGACGAGTAGTATTTGTTTACGTACTGACCATTCTCCAGTTTCTGCGCCGTGCCCGTCTTGCCCGCCACGTCGTAATGCGGTACTGCGGCTTTCGGCGCCGTGCCGATAGGGCTCGGCACCTTCCGCAACGCCGTCGTCATCAACACGGTGGCTTCCGGTGAGATAGGCTGGCCCACAAGTTGCGGCGTATACTGCATTAACGGCGTGCCATGCTCATCGAGCACACTCTTCACGACCAACGGCTTCATCAAGCGTCCGCCGTTGGCAACTGCGTTCAACGCCATGATCATTTGGATCGGCGTCACCGAAACCTCGTGCCCCATCGGGATGCGCGAAATCGACAACTTGTTCCATTTCGCCAGTGGATGCACGATGCCGGACACCTCGCCCGGGATCGCGATGCCCGTCTTGCGCCCGAACCCAAACCGTAGCATGGCGTCGTACACCCGCGCCGGCCCCATACGTTCCACGGCGATCTTCGCAGCGCCAATGTTGCTGGAGTGAAACAGAATCTCCTCGACGCTCAACACCCCGTATGGATGCGCGTCGTGCAACAGTCGCCCGCAGTACTGCCACGCGCCATTCTCGCAATTGAACCGGTCTTCCAACCGAACCAATCCTTCGCTGAGCGCGGAGGAAATTGTGACAATCTTGAACGTCGAGCCAGGCTCGGCCAGATCGCTGACGCAGCGGTTGCGCCGCGCGTCGGCGGCAGCGTCCCCAGCCTTGTTAGGGTCAAACGTCGGCCGGCAACTCATCGCCAAAATCTCACCCGTCTTCGGCCGCGTCAGGATGATCATCGCCGCCTGCGGTTTGAACGTCACCATGGCCTTTTCGAGTTCCACTTCGGCGATGTGCTGAATGACTTGGTCAATCGTCAGTACCACGGTGAACCCGTCGCACGGCGCAAGGTCTTCAATACGCGAGGCACGGATCTCATGACCTTTGCGGTCGTGTTCGATTACCTCGTAACCAGCATGCCCTTGCAGGAACGTCTCCATGGATGACTCAATGCCCTGTACGCCTTTGTGCTCCGCGTCCACGAACCCAAGAACGTGGCTCGCCAGATCGCCGTTCGGATACGAGCGCATGAACTGGTCTTCGAATCCGATCCCCTTCAATTTCAGAGCCCGAATCTTCTGGATTGTGTCCTCGCTCACCTTCTGCTTGAGCCGCACATAACGGACTGGGCTGGAAAGCTTCGCGGCCAGCGTTTCCTCATTCATCTGCAGCAACGGTGCGAGGGCATGCGCCGTCGCCACCACCTGCGAGCAAGTGACACCGGGGTCCGCGAATACGACACGCGCAGAAAGACTGTTGGCTAACAAGTCGCCGTTGACGTCCACGATCCGGCCGCGCCGGCCCTGGCGATGCAGCACCTGCTCACTGTTGGCGATGGCCTGCATCAGCAGGTCCTTGTGCTCGAACACGTGCAACTGGAACAAACGGAACGCCAACCCCACAAACGCCAGCCCGACCGCGCCGATCACGACCAGCACCCGTACATTCTGACGGGACGTGGTCATCGGCGCGCCATCACCTTCGGCTGCGGTTTTTTTGCCGTTGTAGTCGCCGACGTCTTCGTCTTGGCCACAGTCGCCGGAGTGAAGTTGGCAGACTTGACCAACTGCGCGTCCCACTCGGGGCCTGGCTCATAGACGCGAACAACCTGCGCGTCCTTTGGCGCGACCAAGCCGAGGTTGTATTGCTGGCACCGCTGCTCCAGCACTGACGGTGATTTCAACTGTGCCAGTTGCGCGGCGAGCATGGTGTTTCGTTTCTCGGCCGCTGTCAGAGTAGCTTCGCGTTTCCCGATCTCGTCGCCCAGCCGGTTGATTTGGTTCTTCCCATATACATAAAGAAGACCAAGCACGGCGACGCACATGCAGGCGATCAGCGACTTGGCGACTGTCCCCAGACGTAACGGCTCGCGTTTACGATTCTGCCTCATCCGTCCAAATTCCGGGGCGGCCTCCTTGTGGCCACCCCAAGGGGTTCCCCACCCCCAATTAAAATTTCAAATCTGAAATCTCAAATTTCAGATCTTCTCGGCCACCCGCAGTTTCGCGCTCCGCGCCCGCGGATTGGCCGCGATTTCTTCCGCCGACGGTACAATTGGTTTGCGCGTCATAATGCTCAGTACTCCATGCCGGCCACACCTGCACAACGGCAAGCCCGGCGGACATACACAACCGGCGCTTTGCTCCCGAAAGAATGTTTTCACGATCCGATCTTCGAGTGAGTGGAACGAAATCGCCGCCAGTCGCCCCCCCGACCGCAACGCGCTCACCGCCGCAGCCAGACCGGCTGGAAGCGATTCCAGTTCGCGGTTCACGGCAATGCGCAACGCTTGAAACACTCGCGTCGCAGGATGCGTCTTGCCGCGTTTCGGCCCCAGAACACGCTCGACCAGCTGCGCAAGGTCGGTGGTCGTGGCAAACTGGCCGCCACACTTGCGTTCTCGGATCACGGCTCGGGCAATCGCCCGTGCCCACCGTTCCTCGCCATATTCAAAAAAGATGCGGACAAGTTCTGCTTCGGAGGCTGTCTGAAGAATGTCACGGGCGGTGGTGTCGCCTTGACGATCCATACGCATGTCAAGCGGCCCGGGACGCATAAAACTGAACCCGCGCGTCGGTTCGTCGAATTGGCGCGCACTCACGCCCAAATCGAACAGCACCCCGTCTACTGCTTGCACATCCAGACTCATCAACACTCGCTCCAACTCTGCAAAGTTCGCGCGAACCAACTGCACACGCCCTTCAAACTCGCCCAGCCGTTTCCGCGCCTCCAGTATGGCTTCATCGTCCCAATCCAATCCGATCAACTGTCCGTCAGGGCCGCTCGCACTCAATATTGCCGCCGCATGCCCACCGCCTCCGACCGTCCCGTCCACGTACAGCCCACCACGGCGAGGCTGCAACTTTTCCACCACTTCCTTGAGGAGAACTGGCGTGTGGTAGGTCATGGGAAGATCGCGACGGTAAAAAATCAGTCACAGCTCAATCGTCTCGCTCCTTCTTAGACTCACCCGCACTTCCATCCCTCGCAATTCAAACAGCGATACGTCCATGCAATCGACGACGCGCAGTCCGTCGCCATCCGGCGATCACAGGCGCGCCGCCCGTTCACCGCCAACGACACGTCCCAACAAGAAACCAAGCCCCACCCGCAACCACGGATGGCTCGTCGCCACGTCGCGTTTCACATTTTCCACAGCGTAGCTGACTGATGGGTCGATCACATCGGTTGCCATCTCCGGCAGCGCCCCATCCTGGCCATCCAGTAATGCCGTGCCGCCCGCCTCCGGGTAGCGCACGGTGCCGCTCGACTGCGACAGGATCTTCCGATTCAGCGGAGCGAACGCACTGCCTTTTGGAAGCCGAAACTCGCGGGATCTACCAGTCATGGCGGTTACGCTGCGGTTTACACTCAACAAACTTCCGATACCGTCCTGTCTCATTTCTACACTTACAGTCCCAGTTGTTTTGCGGCCTCAGCGAAATTCTGCGTCGCGCTCCGCTCGTTCTCCGACAGGCGTGCGGGCGACCAGATCTCAAACTTGTTTAATACCCCAACCAACACAGCTTCCTTGTCGATCCCCGCGTGACGCAATAATTCGTCAGTCAACATGATCCGGCCCTGCTTGTCGCAGGGAGTGACGTGCGCTTTTGCAGTAATCAAACGAAGCACGTCGCGCCGCTCGTATTCACCGATCGAGATATCATCAGCGCGCTCCAGCATCTTGGTCATGGCCGACTCCGGCAATACGACGAGATGGTTTTTGGGATCGGGCAAAACATAAAACTCCTGCGCGGAGCGAGCTGCTGCCCGCCATTTCGCAGGGATAGCCACGCGGTTCTTTTCGTCCACCGCATGACGAAACGTCCCGACGAATACCGTCCTATTTAATGCCTTGACCATGGGAGTCGTGGTACCTCCTTGATAACCACTGTTCCCCAGAACGCCCCACAATTAACCACAAGCGCCAAAACCTGTCAACAACTATTATTCGGAAATATTAGAATTTTCTCAGAAGGTTTCTGGTGTCCGACAACTCAGGCGAACCCTAGTCCAAACGCTATGTCCCCACCTCGCCCCACGCTCGTCTGAGCTACATCGCAGAAAAGTTTGATGAACCGTGAACAGGCGTTAAATACTGTGAGAAGGTGTGATGGTACTGTGTTTACAACGACGCGCGGCGGATAATGGAGGTTTGACGAATCAGAAGTGCGAACATTGGGCTTTTAGCATGGTTTGAAAGCGGTTTGATGAATGATTTGGAGTTTGAATGAGGTTTGATGAATTGCCGCGAAGACAACGTCGCGGGTTTACTCCCGACACGGTGGCCTCCCGGCGAGTCGCGCGGCCAGTGTCGCACTCGGCTTCGAAAGTGCGGGGCGCGGCGGCGG
>JBEKLX010000002.1:0-62665 GCA_050008795.1 Verrucomicrobiia bacterium
CCGGATCGAGCGGACGCCGGAAGGCATCCGTTCCGCGAACCGGTTTAATCTTTTCGATTGCACGATCGCGTTGAATCTCGCGTTCCTCGTGAATGTTGCGATCCTTGTGATGGCGGCTGCGGTGTTTTATCGGAACGGGATCGTTGTCACGGAATTGAAGCAGGCGTATCAAACGCTGACTCCGCTGGTCGGGCACGCGGCTGCCGGCGTGGTGTTTGCGGTGGGACTGATCTGTTCGGGACAGAGTTCGACTTTGACCGGTACGTTGGCCGGGCAGATCGTGATGGAAGGGTTTTTGCAGATACGGTTGCAGCCGTGGCTGCGCCGAATGATTACACGGCTGGTGGCAATCGTGCCGGCGATAATCGTCATTGCCATCGCGGGCGAGGCGGGCAGCTATAAGCTGTTGATTCTGAGTCAGGTGATTCTCAGCCTGCAATTGCCGTTCGCCGTCGTGCCGTTGGTGCAGTTCACGTGCAGCCGCAGCAAGATGGGCGAGTTCGTCAACCCGCCAATGGTAAAAGTGCTGGCATGGACCGTGGCGGCGGTCGTTGTCGGCTTGAACATATGGCTGTTGACGCAAACGATCGTTAACTGGTGGGGGAACCGATGAAGAAAACATTTTATCATACGATTCTGGTGCCGGTGGAAAGCAGCGAGTACGACAAGGTGATACTCGATCACATCGTGCCACTTGCGCAGCAATACGGCTCCAAACTCATCCTGATCCACGTGGCCGACGGTTGGGCGGCACGGTATTTCCGCGAGGAAGCAGATTCGCCAGAAGTGCGTGACGACCGCCGGTACCTGCAGGAGTTGGCCGAAAAATTGCGCAAAGATGGGCTGGAGGTGGAGACGATTCTCGAATTCGGTGATCCCGGCGAAGAAATCATCAAACTGGCCCAGGCGCGAAACTGTGACCTGATCGCGATGACGACACACGGTCATCGTTTCATCTCCGATGTGCTTTTCGGTAGCGCCGTCCGAAAAGTCCGGCACAGTGTGGATATCCCCATTCTCCTGCTGCGTGGACACCGTCCAAAACGCTGAATGACATGCCCCCCAGTTCCCGCACTTCGTCGTAATCGTATCCCTTGTCCAAACACAAACCTTGGGGCCGCCCGCCGCAAACGCCCATGCTATGCGATTCTCCCCATTGATGCCTCCTTGGCATCACCAGCATATTACATCCATCGGGGTTTTGGGATCTATTCTTGAATGGAAACCGTCTGTGTGCCAGTGGCGCGAAAAAGAGAAAGTGGTAAACGCCCAACTGTTCGGGAAGCAGCGCAGCCCGAAACGGCGCTGCTCGTTGAAGGTTGAGGAAGCAAAATTGCCCTTGCTTGCTCTTCCGGTTTCAGGCAACAATACCTGTCAGTGGGGTTTGTCGGCGGACAATTACCATGAACCGAGGTCCTAACAATATGAAAAGAATAACGCGTTTCTTAGTAGCGGCTGCGCTTACTGCTGCGGCTGTCGAACTCCAAACAAATCCGACCGCAGCCGTTCAACCCAGCACGAGCCGCCCGTCTCAGACGGGCTATGTTTTGAAACAGATTCCATTCAGTGCCGTGCATCACCAGCAAGTTGGCGCCCCGCGTATCCGCCTTCGGGAATCCACCAGCGGTAACTGGAGCGGCTATGCAGTGCCGCTGGAAACGAGCGGCGTCACCGATACCTTCAGCGTCGTGCAAGGCACTTGGACGGTCCCCACCGTGACGGGTAGTAGGAGCGCCACGTATTCGTCCACCTGGGTAGGCCTTGATGGCTATGACAGCGGAACGGTCGAGCAGATTGGGACCGAGCAGGACTGGATGGGACGCGGGCGGCAAAACTATGCTTGGTTTGAAATGTACCCAAGTGGTGCTTACGAGATCGAGGGTTTTCCGGTGAACCCAGGGGACTCGATAAGCGCGCAAGTGCATTACCTGGGACAGAGAAACGTGCAAGTAGGCAGGGGAAGGAGCGAGGTAGAGAGCGTTTTCCAGCTCACCATTGTGAACACCACAAGAAATGTATCTTATTCCGTACCCACCAGCTATACAACGGTCACCTCCGCGGCGCGGGCCTCAGCCGAATGGGTCGTGGAAGCGCCCTCGTCACGTAAGGTTTTACCACTGGCGGACTTTGGCACCGTCAATTTCTCCGGCTGCGAAGCAGCTTCCGTACATACCGGTGGGATACTCGCCCCAATCGGTTCATGGACTCCCGATCCTCTGACCATGATTGACCCGAGTGGTGGGAGATCTGTGCCATCTTCCTTGTCCGCTAATGGCGAAGCTTTTTCCGTCTCTTGGTCCGCCAAATAGAGATACAAGCAGGCAAGATGTCTCCGTTCATCCTTGTGATGCGATTTTCCCCATTGATGCCACCTTGGCATCACCATGCATATCACATCCATCTGGGTTTTGGGATAGGCTCTAAGCCGGGGCGACGCACTTGATACGGGGCAGCCCTTCACCTTGATCCCGCTCTGGGCGGGATTGATCCTTTGCCACAGACGACAGCGGCGTCTCGCGGACTCGGCTACCCCGCAAGTCGGGGAGAGGAGACCGTTTTTCAAATTGCCCTTACCATTTGGTAAACGGCTCGCCATGTCAAAAACGTATCCCTTCTCCCCGTTCGACGGGGAGAAGGTCAGGTTGAGGGGCATTCGTTCTGAATCGCTCCGTCTAACCGTCTGGAGCGGAACGCAACACTTGCCGGGCAGAGACGAGCTTGGCGCTGTCGTCCGGGCGGATGTTCACGGCGCCCCCCCCCAGTTCCCGCTTGCTGGTGTATGACGTTTTTGGATAGTGTCGCAGGCATGACGGTGGTTATTTGGATCGGTTGTGCGGTCGCGTCTTATCTGCTCGGCTCGATCCCGACGGGGTTCTTGTGGGCGAAGGCGCGCGGCATTGATATTCGCACCATTGGCAGCGGCAACATCGGCGCGACCAACGTGATGCGCGCACTCGGCAAAGGCCCGGGTATCACGGTACTGTTGATCGATGCTGCCAAGGGTTTCGTGCCGGTTTTCGTCACACCCCTGTTTTTTCCGCGTCTCGACCGTGACACTCTGCAAATCCTGTGCTGCGTCTGTGCCATCGCGGGTCACAACTGGACCTGCTGGCTCCGGTTCAAAGGCGGCAAAGGTGTCGCTACCAGCGCGGGCGCGTTGCTGGCGTTTCTGCCGCTGCCGCTGTTATGCGGATTGGCGGTGTGGGGCGTCCTGTTCGCCATTTGGAGGTATGTGTCGCTGGCATCCATCTGTTTGGCGGCAACGGTTCCATTGGCAACCTGGTTCATAACGAAGAACATGTCGCTGACCGCCTTCACGACGGTGCTCAGCGTGGTGGTAATATGGAGACATAAACCGAACATTCAGCGGTTGCTGGCCGGAACGGAAAACCGCGTAGGTAGGGCGGCCTCTCACTAAACGGCAAAAGGAACGCATGAAGATTACAGTCATTGGTACGGGCGGCTGGGGCACGGCGTTGGCGGTGTTGCTGCATGGCAACGGACATGCGGTGACGTTGTGGGGGCGGCTCGCCGAGGAAGTTGATCCGATCCTTGTTGACCGCGAGAACAAGGCGTTTTTGCCCGGCGTAAAGGTTCCCGATACGATTTCCGTGACGCTCGACCCCGCAGTCGCGTTGCGCGGTGCGGAGTGCGTGGTGCTGGCGGTGCCGTCGCACGGTATGCGCCCCATCTGCCAGAAGATACGGGAACATGTGCCGCACAACGCGATGCTCGTCCACGTGGCAAAAGGGATTGAGAACGAAACGGGCGCACGGATGAGCGAAGTGATCGCCGAGACGCTTGGCCGCAAGGACGTTGTGGTGTTGTCTGGGCCGAGCCACGCCGAGGAAGTCGGCCGCGGCATTCCGACGGCGGTGGTGGTGGCCTCGCAGGATATGGCCTTGGCGACGAAGGCGCAGCAGTTGTTCATGAACGAGCGGTTCCGCGTTTACACGCATCACGACGTGGCCGGCGTCGAGTTGGGGGGCGCATTGAAGAACGTGATCGCGCTTGCCGCAGGGATGTGCGACGGAATCGGTTTCGGCGACAACACGAAGGCGGCGCTCTGCACGCGCGGGTTGGCGGAGATGGCCCGACTTGGCGTGGCGTTGGGGGCGAAATCAGAGACGTTTTTTGGATTGAGCGGCGTGGGCGATCTCATCGTGACAGCGTTCAGCCGTCACAGTCGGAACCGGCGGTTCGGCGAGCGGCTCGGCCGGGGCGAGACACCCGATCAGATTACGGCAAGCACGCCGATGGTTGCCGAAGGCGTGAAAACGGCGAAGTCAGCCTGGCAACTAGCCCAGTCCCGTGGCGGGATCGAGGTGCCGATCACGCGTGAAGTTTACGCGATCATCTACGAAGGTAAACCGGCGAAGGAGGCGGTGCGCGCCTTGATGATGCGTGAAGCGAAGCCGGAGTTTTAGCCCGCAGGGCCGACAATTCGGCGGAAGCTGCAGAATTGTCGGGGTTAACGATCCGTCAACTTTTTCAGCTTTTCGGCAATCTGCTTGTTCTGGGGTTCGACTTCCAGCGCCTGGCGCAACGTCGTCACCGCTTCATCGCGTTGGCCGAGACTTAACAGCACGTCGGCAAGGTGATCGAGCACGGTGGCGTCGTCTTTTTCCGATTCGGCTGCCTGACGCAGAGGTTTGACCGCTTCTTCGATTCGTCCCAGTTTGAACAGCACCCAGCCGAGACTGTCGAGATAGGCGCCGTTGTCAGGTTCGATCTCAACCGCTTTTTGAATGAGTGTTATCGCTTCATCGAGGTGAATCCCCTTATCCGCCCACATGTAGCCGAGGTAATTGAGCGCGGCATGGTTGTCAGGATTCAGCTCGATGGATTTACGGAACAAAGTCGCGGCGCGGTCGAGATCGCCTGCCCGCTCACAAGCTGCGCCGAAATAGAAATAGAATGCGCTATCGGGTTGGGCCTCTTCCGGCGACTGTTCGGCGAGGGACTGTGCAGTGGCGAACGATTCGACAGCCGGGACGTATTCCTTCTTCTCGCTGTGCACCAGCCCGGTGAAGTATGGAATCTGGTAGGCCAATGGGAACCGTTCCTTCGCCGTGACAAGCACCCGTAGCGCGTCGTCGTATTTCTCCTGCTTCATATCGATCACCGCGAGGCGCAGATAAGGCGTGGGTTGGTTCGTGTTGACGACCAGCGATTGCTGATACTGGATCACGGCCCGATCGTCCTGATCCATGTCTTCGTAGATCTCGCCGAGATAGTTGTAGATCTCGTAGCGCAGCGGTTCGTGACGGAGAATGTCCTCGAGCACCTTGACCGCCTTCTCCTTTTGGTCGGCTCTAATCCAGTTCAACGCCAGTCGCTCTCGGACCCGGGCTATGTCGGGCCGAAAGGTCAACAGTTGCTCGTAGGTTTCGGCGGCTTTGACGTAGTCGTCGTTGTCGGCATAAGCATCGGCCAGCAACAGCAGTATATCGGGATCATTGCCAGCCAGTGCGCGGGCTTTCTCATAACATTGCTGCGCGATCTTGGGCGAGACGCGCGGGCTCAGAGACGGTTTCTGTTTCAATGCTTCGGTGTAAATGCGGCCGAGCCATGCCCAGTGCCGTGGGTCATCGGAACGCTGGCGGAAGGCGGCGTCGAGCACCTTGGCCGCCTCCGCCGTCTGGTTCTTCTGCAACAAGAGATCCACCAGTGCGCGCGTTGCGCCGAGTTGCGACGGATCGATCCTGAGCGTTCGCCGAAACGCAGTCATCGCTTTCGCCGGCTGGTCGTTCAACTGGTGCGCTATGCCCAGCCAGAGCCACGCGTCTGCAACGTTCGGATTGGCCTTGGCGGTTGTCTCCAGGATCGTGATGGCTGTCGCCATTTCCTTGCGTGCGAGGTGGATGTTCGCCAAACGCAAGGCCAGCGTGACGTTCTGAGGATCAAGCTCGAGTGCCTGCTGATACTCGCCCAACGCGGCATCCACGCCCTCGTTCATCTCGATGGATGTCGCAGCGGCGAAGTGCGCCATTGCTGCCGCGCGGCGCTCTGCGGCGGCAGACAACTCCAGCGATTGCGCAACGGAGCCGCCCTCCGCCTGTGGCGGCGTAGCGCCGGGCTTGGGCACGGACTGGCAGCCCGCGGCGAGACACAACATGCCGCTGACCACGAAAGTCAATGCCCTCGCGTGTGTTACTGAGGGATGCATTTAGCCCTCCGGATTGTTCAGCGCATCCGATTCTTGTGCCGCATAGCCTTAAGACGTTTGCGCCGTTTATGGCGGTTGATCTTGGCTTTGCGTCGTTTCCTCAGTGAACCCATGCGTCCTCCTGCTTGAATCTGCGATTCAGTAAATCACCTTGTTCAGCGGATACTCGATGATGCCTTCCGCGCCGGCGTCCTTCAGGGCGGGAATGATTTCGCGCACGATCCGCTCGTCGATTATCGTTTCCACGGCCACCCAACCTTCCTGCGACAACTGCGAGATGGTAGGGTTTCGCAATGACGGCAACTTCCGCAACAGGCTATCGAGTTTCTTGCGTTGCACGTTCATCTTCAGGCCGACCTTTTCGCCGGCGACCAAAGCGCCTCTGAGCATCAATGCCAGCGTTTCGATCTTCTTGCGCTTCCACTGGTCGGTCCATGCCGCCTTGTTTGCAATCAACTGTGGGAAGCTGGTGACCAGGGTGTCCACAATCCGCAGATTGTTCGCTTTCAGCGATGAACCGGTCTCGGTCAACTCGACAATTGCGTCCACCAGTTCCGGTGCCTTGACTTCCGTGGCGCCCCATGAAAATTCGACTTCGGCGGTGACGCCATGTTTCTTCAGCCAGCGCTTCGTCATGCCGACCAATTCAGTTGCGACGCGTTTGCCCTGCAAATCTTTTACCGATTTGATCGGCGAATCATTCGGCACGGCCAAAACCCAGCGCGCGGGACTGGTCGACTGTTTGCTGTAAGCCAGTTCGCAAATGGCCTTCACATCGCTGTCGTTCTCGGCAACCCAGTCGGCCCCGGTTATCCCGGCATCAAGATACCCATGCTCGACGTACCGGCTGATTTCCTGTGCCCGGATCAAGCGCAACTCAAGTTCCGCATCGTCAGAACGCGGCACATAGCTGCGGCTGCCGGTAATGACTTTCCAGCCAGCCTTCGCCATCAAAGCGAACGTGGATTCCTGCAGGCTGCCTTTCGGCAACCCGAACCGCAACGTCTTCTGTGTTGTCTTCGCCATAATTTCGCGTTTGTCTTTCACTCCAAAATTCTAACGGCGCGGCCTTCGATTTTCAGTTTCCCATCGGCGAACAGCCGAACCGCCAGAGGATACAACTTGTGTTCCACCACCTGAATCCGCTGGTGCAACGATTCCGCCGTATCGCCCGGCAATACCGGCACCGCTTCCTGCAGGATCATCGGGCCGGTGTCCACACCTTTATCCACGAAATGCACCGTACACCCGGTCACCTTCGCGCCATAAGCCAGCGCCTGTTCCCACGCTTTCAATCCCGGAAACGCCGGCAGCAATGCTGGATGGATGTTTATAATCCGGCCAGCAAACGCCTCCAACAACGGCGCTTTCACGACGCGCATGTAACCAGCCAGCGCCACCAACTCGACGTCCGCGTCGCACAACGCCACCGCCATCTGCATTTCCAACTCGGGTTCCAGCTTCGTCTTGAACTGGCTCGGCCCGATGAACTTCGACGGAATGCCATGTTTGCGCGCTCGTGCGAGAATCTTCGCGTCGGCAATGTCGCTGAGTACGATGACCACCTGGCCCGGAATTTTGCCGCGTTCGCACGCTTCGATTATCGCTTCGCAGTTCGTTCCGCTGCCTGATCCCAGCACACCAATGCGCAACTTGCTGCTGCTCACGCCAGTTATTTAACGGATGCCCGAGGAAAACACAAGCGCGCGTTCATCACCAGTATGGATGGCCGTAATAGAAGCCCCACTGGGACCGAATCTCGTCCGAGTCGCGCTGGCGTTGCTCTTCCATGGCGGCGCGGGTATAGGTATCCAGCATATAAGTCACCACGCCGTTGCTGACCCCTTCGTTGCGGAGGCGGACAACGTCGTCCGAAGTCAGCTTGAAAACCGTGCGCGTGCCTTCCACACGTTGAATGATCTCCCCGTCGCTCAATCCCGCCTTGGACATCGACATGATATCCGCCAGACTCAGCGGCGCGGGGTGCGGTTTGGCGGTGGCGCATCCCACCAGCAACACGACAACCAGACATGTTAGGAATTGTTTCATTAATGGAAAAGCTTACCGCATCCGGCCGTAAACGCAACCGGGTCAGAATCAGAACTTGCGGTTTTAGGCGTACGAACGTCGCAATTTGTTAGGCGGCAAATCCTTCATAAGTCAATGCCGTCCGAATAGTGGAAGCAAAATCGGGACGGCAGCGCAAAGCCATACAAATGCGATCAGACAGAATGCGGGTGTCAGCGAACCGCGCCGACTGCGGAAATGATGAGGGTGCAAGCAAAACGAAATAGTAAACAAAGCCGCTCCTGCAAAACCAATCAACGCCGCGCGATGTGAAAAAATGATGAAAAAGAAGAAAGCTAAAACAGCCGCCAACTGAATAATGATCTTCATTGGCTCCGACATTTGTGTCTCGTTTGTTTTCATACGCTTGTATTTTGTGGTGTGGTGCGCGATACCGCCTTAACATTATTAATGGGACAAAGTCAGAGTCCGCTCTTGCGAATTTGCCGCTTCACGACTAGCGGCGTCTTCGACTTTGCGATCAAACCCGTGGTCGAAAAACCGCGCACGAACGGTACGATGCGAATCCGTGCGCCCAGTCCTGTGAGCACCGCGCGCTCGCCTGCGTCAAGCGTCTTTGCAGTGTAATCTCCGGCCTTGACGTAAATGTCAGGGCGCACGGCGGCGAGAAAACGGTCTGCGCGAGGTTCATTGAAGATCACCACCGCGTCCACGCACCCCAGTGCCGCGAGAACGGCGGCACGATGTTGTTGGCGAACCAGTGGACGCCCCGAACCTTTGAGTTGCCGGACCGAAGCGTCCGAGTTGAGGCCGACCACGAGCAGGTCGCCGAGTTTCCGGGCGCGTTGGAGATAATTCACATGGCCGTAGTGGAGAAGATCGAAACAGCCGTTCGTTGCGACGATCCGTCGTCCATGACGATGCGCGGCTGCAGCCCATCGGGTCGCCTGCGCAAGTGTTAACACTTTGGCTGGCGGTGATTTGCGCGTGGGCGTTTTGTCTTGATTCATCGTCATGGTGCGCTGATACTTCAACTTCCAGCATGGCTTATAGGATTCGACGGGTCAAGGTCGTTTTGCCCATCTTTGCGGGGCTGCCAGTGTGAGGCTGGAGATCAAAAGAAGCACATGCAATATGTCCATTTAATCGGAACGATCATCTATTTTGCGTTGTTGATCACGTTGGCGTGCTACGGCCTGCATCGCTATTGGATGATCTATCTCTATTACAAACACCGCAAGGAGACACCGATGCCAGTAGGCCGGCTGGATCCACTCCCCAAGGTGACCGTTCAACTGCCGTTGTACAACGAAATGTATGTGGCTGAACGGTTGATCGATGCCGTAGCCGCATTGGATTATCCAAAAGATAAGCTCCAGGTCCAGATCCTCGACGATTCCACCGACGAAACCACAGATATCGTTGACCACAAGGCGGCGGAGCTGCGCGGTAAGGGTTTCGACGTCGTTTCCGTGAGGCGGCTCAACCGCCACGGTTTCAAAGCTGGGGCGCTGCAAGACGGGTTGCGGACGGCGACAGGCGATTTCATTGCGATTTTTGACGCCGATTTCGTGCCGCAGCCGAGCTTCCTGCTGCGGACGATAGATTTCTTTTCCGATCCGAACGTCGGTATGGTGCAAACTCGCTGGGGCCACCTAAACGAATCCGATTCGCTGCTCACGCGCCTGCAATCCATGTTTCTAGACGGCCATTTCCTGATCGAGCAAAGCGCGCGCTCGCGGTCGGGGCGGTTCTTCAACTTCAACGGTACCGCCGGTATTTGGCGACGGAGTTGCATCGAGGAATCCGGTGGCTGGCAGCACGACACATTGGCTGAAGACTTGGACCTGAGCTACCGCGCGCAGATCAAGGGTTGGAGATTCTGGTTTCTACCCGACGTCGTCACGCCCGCAGAGTTGCCGGTTGAGATGAACGCCTTCAAAACGCAGCAACATCGCTGGGCAAAAGGCTCGATCCAGACCTGCAAGAAGATGCTTCCAGTCCTTTGGCGCAGCCATCTGCCCTGGAAGATCAAACTCGAAGGCACGGTGCATCTGACGAGCAACTTCGGACACTTGATGCTGCTAATGCTGTGCCTCCTACTCCATTCCTCAGCCGCCACCAGCACCAATCAGGTCACGGGAGGCAATCCGTGGATGAGGCTGATGTTGGTTGACTTGCCGCTGTTTTTTGCGGCCTCGGTCTCGATCTCGGCATTTTACTTCTGCGCGCAGAAAGAACTCCACGCCCAGTGGTGGAAGCGACTCCTTTACGTCCCACTGCTCATATCGGTCGGGATCGGTTTGTCGGTGAACAACGCCCGGGCAGTGCTCGAAGCGATCTTCAACTACCGCAGTGATTTTGTGCGCACGCCGAAATACGGCGCGTTCTCTCGCGTCAATTTGGGATTCAAACGGGAGTATCTCGCGCTGCGCGGCCTTGTGCCATACGTCGAGTTCACGTTCGGTGTGTACTTCAGCTACCTGCTGTTTCAGGCGGTGCATCGCAGTCAGTGGTCGATGATACCGTTCTTCCTGATCTTCCAAGTCGGTTTCCTCTACGTCGGCTTGATGTCGCTGGCACAGAGCAGTGTCCGTCTACTCTTCCGACAGGCACAGCAGGCGGGACTGTCTGTTGCAGGCGCCTAAAATCCTACATTGCCGCTGGCCTCAACTTGCCTGTGCCGCCCCGTCCGTCGTCGGAACAATGCGGCCGCGATACCCAGCGCCGTTACCAGCACGCAACCTGCCACGAATACGTCGCCGAATCGTGTGTAGAACGTTTGCTGTTGCGCTCGTGGCACCGACAGTTGCCAGTTCGCCGCGCCTTCCGTGAACGGCGCCAGCCGTTCCCGCACGATCCCGAACTCGTCCACGATGCACGTCACGCCGTGGTTCGTCACGCGCACCAACGGTCGATGGTTTTCTATGGCGCGAAACACCGCGTTGGCGAGATGCATTTCGGCGGCCGGTGACGTCTTGAACCAGGCATCGTTTGTCACGTTCACCATGAACTCCGCGCCGCTCTTGACGAACTGCCGGTACAATCCCGCCACCACGTCTTCGAAGCAAATGACCGCGCCGAACGACACGTCATGCACACGAAATAGCGTGTACCGCTGTCCTCGCTCGAAACTATCCGGAATCGGCGTCAGCCATTTCATGAATGGCAACACCTTGCGCAACGGCACGTATTCGCCGAACGGCACGAGGTGGATCTTGTGATAAATGTCCTGCAACGTGCCATCGGTCAACACAAGCGTCGCTGCGTTGTAGTACACATCCCCGTTCGCGGTGGGATCCGCATCGATTGTCCCCGTGAATAGCGGCGCTTGCGCCTTCGCCACCAGAGTCGTTACCACTGCATATGATTCCGGGTCGTACCTCAACGCATCAGGCGTCGCTGTTTCCGGCCAGATAATCAGATCGGGGCGATTCATCGTCACCGCTTCCGTAAGCACGCGGTATCGCTCCAGAATCATCGGTTTCTGCGATGCCTCGAACTTCAGGGTCTGCGGAATATTCCCCTGTACTACCGCCAGTCGCAATACCTCCCGCGATTCACCGCGCTGGATCTCGTGCCAGCCGTGTAGAAACGCCGCGCACACCAGCGCCATCGCCACGTAAAACTCCCAGCTTGGCCGTTGCTTGATCTCCGGTTCACGCATCTGCCGCAAAAAACGCCGTAGCGTGAAGTACAGCACAAAGTTGACGATGCATACCAAAGCCGACACCCCATACACGCCTGTCACGCTGGCAAATTGGATCAGCGGCGCCGATTGCCACAATGCAGCCCCAAGAAAGTTCAATGGGAACCCGCCAAGCGGGAATACACCGCGCATCCATTCCACCATTACCCACCCTGCCGCCGCCAGAATCGCCAGCATCAAGTTTCGCAAGGCCGAGTCCTTTTGGTCGTCAAACACCGCGCTCAACTTCGCCCACCCCGCCGCCGCCAAACCGAAGTACGACGCCATCAACGCTACCAGCGCCACTGTCCCCGCCAATGCCAGCAGCAGCGGTGTGCCAGCCACAGTTGTGTACACCGTCCACCAAGTCGTTGCGCCGAAAAAAACGAGCCCCGCCACATAACCGCGGCGAAATGCGCATCCCACGGCGCAACCTTCCACCGCAAACAGCAGCGGCACGAGGGCCAGCCATGCTGATTGGCTGACATTGAATGGCGGGAACGCGCTGGAAAGCAGCAACCCTGTGACAATCGGCAGGACCCAACTTCTCATCACTTGGAGGGTTCGGCTCCAACCGAGCTGTTTCATCTCAGTTCCTGCGGTCGGGCTGGAGCCCAACCCTCCAACTGCGGGATCAAAGCTCACGCGTTACGGCCACAGCAGTTCTTGTATTTCTTGCCGCTGCCGCAGGGGCACGGCTCGTTTCGTCCAATGCGCGGCGTGTCACGCCGTATCGGCGCTGTTGTTTCCTGAATAGCTTCTTCGACCACGCCTCCGTCATGCGCCGCGCCGGGTCCCGCCGTTGAACTTCGCCGGGACGCGGCTGACGCCGCTTCGCTGTAAGCACTGCCGGAACCCAGTTCCGGCGCGATGAACTGCTGTGGCAGTGCCCGCAGGAAATTCTCGAATGCCGCCAACGAGCTGGCCGAGCGAAACACATTGTTGGCGATCTCGTTCTTCACACTGCTCATCATCTCTTCGAACATGTCGAATGCCTCGGCCTTGTACTCGACAAGCGGATCGCGCTGGCCATAACCGCGCAGGCCGATGCCGGTGCGCAACTGGTCCATGTTATATAGATGTTCCTGCCAGAGACGATCGAGCGCGTTGAGAACAATGAGCCGTTCGATCGCCTTCAACGTGTCGGGGTTCTCGTGCGACACCTTCGCCTCGTACGCCTTCGACACGCGCCCGGAGATGTGCTGGAGGATTTCCTCGGACGTCTTGTGATCCAACTGTTCGCGCCGCAGGCCGATGGGGAACGCATGGTTCGCCCATCGCAGCAGGCCGTCGTAGTCCCATTCATCCGGCAACTTGTCGGTCGGACATGAACTCGCCACGCGCGATTCAACGACTTCCTCGATGATATCGAAGATCGCCTGGCGTGGGTTGTCTCCATTGATGATTTCGTTGCGGAATCCGTAAAGCACCTCGCGCTGCTTGTTCATCACGTCGTCGTATTCCAACGTGTGTTTGCGGATGCTGAAATTGTGTTCCTCGACCCGGCGCTGGGCGGTCTCGATGGATTTGTTCAGCCACCGATGCTGTAAATCCTCGCCCTCCTTCATGCCGAGCTTTTCCATGATATTGCCAATGCGCGCGCTGCCAAACAGGCGCATCAAATCGTCTTCGAGCGACACGTAAAAACGCGAGCCGCCCGGGTCGCCCTGTCGCGCGCAACGACCGCGCAATTGCCGGTCGATGCGCCGTGCCTCGTGGCGTTCGCTGCCGATGACGTGCAACCCGCCCACTTCCGGCACGCCTGGGCCGAGTTTGATGTCCGTGCCGCGGCCGGCCATGTTAGTGGCAATGGTCACCCCGCCGAACTGTCCCGCACGCGCTATGATCTCCGCCTCGCGCTGGTGGTATTTTGCATTGAGCACGTTGTGCGGAACGCCCCGTCGCTGCAACATGCGCGCCAGCACCTCGCTCGAATCGACGTTCACGGTGCCGACCAGCAACGGCTGGCCTTTTGCGTGCCGCTCTGCGATTTCGTCGATGATGGCATTGTATTTCTCGCGTCGCGTCTTATAGATGCGGTCGTTCTCATCCAACCGGACGCATGGTTTATTGGTCGGGACCACCACAACTCCCAGCTTGTAGATGTTCTGGAACTCCGTCGCCTCGGTCTCCGCCGTGCCCGTCATGCCTGCCAGCTTCCTGTAAAGACGAAAATAGTTCTGGATGGTGATCGTCGCCAGCGTTTGCATCTCGCGTTCGATGGCAACGCCTTCCTTGGCCTCGACGGCTTGGTGCAGTCCGTCGCTCCAGCGCCGGCCCGGCATCAGCCGGCCTGTGAACTCGTCCACAATGAGGACCTTGTTCTCCTGGACGACGTATTCGACGTCCTTCTCATACAAGCAGTACGCGCGCAGCAATTGCGAGATGCTGTGGATTTTCTCGCTGCGCTCGTCGAAGGACTGTTGGACCTGCTGCTTGCGTTTTTCCTTCTCTGCATCGGGCAGCTCCTGCGCATCGATTTCCTGCAGCGCGACCACAAGATCGGGCATGACGAACGCATCCGGGTCGTGCGGATTCAGGTGTGTGCGCCCCTTCTCGGTCAGATCGGAATCGTGCTGTTTCTCGTCGATTGTGAAGAACAAGTCCTCCTTCAGATCGATCAATTCCTTCTTGCTGGAATCTTTGAGCACGTCCAACTCGGCGCGGTCGAGAATCTGGCGCGTCTCGGGATTCTCGAGCATCTTCATCAACTGCTTGTTCTTTGGAGTGCCGAGTTTGACCTGATACAGCAGCCGTCCTGCACGGGCTTCGCGGTCGCCGTCGCTGCCTGCTTCGCCTGACTTCTCGCCGTCCTGGCCTTCGATCAACTGCTTCGCCTCATTGATGAGCCTGTTGCATAACATCGTTTGCGCCCGCACCAGTTCCGCAATTTGAGGTTTCAGCCGGTCATAAACCTGTGATTGCGTGGTTACCGTGGACGGCCCGCTGATGATCAAGGGCGTGCGCGCCTCGTCGATAAGAATCGAGTCTACTTCATCCACAATGGTGTAGAAATGCCCGCGCTGGACTTGTGTATCTGCGCTGGTGGCCATGCCGTTGTCCCGCAGATAATCGAATCCGAACTCAGCATTCGTGCCGTACGTGATGTCGCAAGTGTATTGCTCGCGACGAATCTGCGGTGATTGGTCGTGCTGAATGATGCCCACGGTCAGCCCGAGGAACTTGTAAATCTCCCCCATCCATTCGGCGTCGCGCGCTGCAAGGTAATCGTTTACCGTGACCAGATGCACGTTGTAGCCGGTGAGCGCGTTTAGGTAGAGCGGCATGGTGGCAACCAACGTTTTGCCTTCGCCAGTTGCCATTTCCGCGATCGTGCCCTGGTGTAATACGATTCCGCCAAGCGCCTGCACGTCGAATGGCACCATGTCCCACTTGTACGGACGTCCGCGGACGAGCCATTCCTTGCCGAGTAGCCTACGACAAGTATTTTTTACGGCAGCGAACGCCTCGGGCAGCAACTCATTCAGAATCTCCAGCTCCAACTCGTGCGCCTTGCGCCGAATCGGCTTGGCCTCCTCGCTCTGTAACGCCGCTTCCAACCGGTGAGCCTCCGCCAGCAACGCGGTAATTCCGCGTTGTTCGCGGCCCTGCTCAATGCGCGCCTTGAACTCTGCTGTCTTGGCCTGCAACTGCTCGTCAGTTAGCTTCTGGTACTCCTGCTCGATCTCGCCGACGCGGAGCGCCAGCGGCCAGAGCCGTTTCAGCTCGCGCTGGTTTTTGTTCCCCAGCATCTTTTTGAGAATCCAACCGACCATAGAGATCCTTCACTACGCTCAGAATAACGTTTCGCGTCAGCTTCCCGGTTTCACCACGGGCGTCCCGGCCTGGCACATCGGGCACTGTGCGGGGTCGAACGTCTTGATGTGCAGCTTTAACAGACTCGCCAGCGGCGCGCCAAAATCCACCGGGCCGTCCGACCGATCCACCAGCGTGCCGACGCCGACCACCACTCCGCCAAGTCGCCGCACGATGTCAACCGTTTCCTGTACGCGTCCGCCTTTCGTGACGACATCCTCAACCACGATAAATTTCTCGCCGCGCCCGACCTGGAAACTCCGCCGCAACTCCAGCTTCCCCGCCGCGTTCTTTTCGGCAAAGATGTGACGTAGTCGCAACGCCCGTGCCACCTCGTGTCCGACAAACAGTCCGCCTAAAGCGGGCGATATCACCGTTTGCGCAGCTGTCGAGGGAAGTTTTGCGGCCAGTGCTGCACATAAACGCTCAGCATGATGCGGATACTGCAGGACCAGCGCGCACTGGAAATATTGGTTGCTGTGCAAGCCCGACCGCAGCAGGAAGTGTCCTTCCAAAAGGGCGTTCGTCTTGCGGAAAATCTGGAGAACTTCAGTGTCGGTCACGTTGTCACCACCCACTTCGGATCCGGCTTGCTGGCGCGCTCAACTTCACGGCGCTTGGCTTCGTATCCTTTGCGGCCCATCAGCCCGTAGGTGAAAGTTTTTTCCAGTTCCACGCTGGGCTGATCGAACGCGTTAATGTTATAAAGCTCGCCCGCATAGGCTGTCTGCATCTCCAGCAGATAAAGGAGCGCGCCGACGCTGCGTTCGCACACGTGCTTCAACCTAATCGCGCAGTTCGGCCTGCCGTTCCTCGTCAGCGCCAGCTCGGTCGCTTTCTGCTCGGCATTGAGCAACTCGTTCATCGTGTGCCCACCGAGATATTTTATCGCCTCATACTCAGGGAATGCGGGCGGGATCGTCACCGTCGTGCCGAACTCGTCCACCGTCAGGAACGTGATGACTTTGTCGAACGGTCCTTCAATGTAAAGCTGCATCACTGAGTGCTGATCGGTTGTACCGAGTGCCTTTTCAGGCGTCTGGCCCGTGCGCGCCAGTTTGCCCGCGCGATCCATCTGTTTACCGAGGCTCTCTGCCCAAAGTTGGCGGAACCAGTCGGCCACATCCCGCAACGCATGTGAGTAAGGCATCATCACCTGAATGTTCTTCCCTTTCGCCTTGTCCATCAAGTAATGCATCGCGGCGCCCGTCAACGCCGGATTCTCCCACAGCTTCTTCGACTTGCAGACCGCATCCATCTCCGCCGCGCCCGCCAGCAACTGGTGAATGTCAATCCTCGTCACCGCCGCGCTCAGCAACCCGACCGCGCTCAATACCGAGAACCGGCCGCCCACGTCCGTCGGAATCGGCAGCGACGCATAGGAAAACTTCTTCACTATCTCGCGCAGTTCGCCTTTTTCGGGATCTGTGGTGATGACGATGTGGTCGATATGTTTTGTCCCTCCGAGTTTGCGAATTAACGCGTCGCGGAACACTAGGAATTCGCTCATTGTCTCCGCCGTGCCGCCAGACTTGGTAACAACGTTAAACACCGTCTTATCCAGATCGAGCACGTCGAGCATACCGGCGACTCGGTCAGGATCCACATTATCGAGCACGAACAATCGTGGTCCGCGCCGACTTGGTCGTTCCAGCAGATTATACTCGGGGTGATTCAGCGCCGACTGCAACGCGATGTTACCGAGTGCCGAGCCGCCAATGCCAACCACCACAAAATTGTCGAACCGCTTATCGAGTTTCCGCGCCAACTCCGTGACCTCGTCCGCCAGTTTGGTGTTGTATGGCAGCTTACGAAATCCCAGCGGCGCTTTATCGATGGCGCTTGCAGCCGCTTCAACTTTTGGCCCCAATGCCTTCAACTCCGAGTCGGCGACACCGTGTTCGCCGATTCGCCAAGCCATCAAATTATTGAAATCGTATCGCAGATTCGGCACTTCCCGTGTCCTCCATTCCTCAGATTGTATCGCAGATTTTCGAACGCCCGACAACAACTTTAGCCTGAATATTTCACACCTGCCAGAAGGTAGTCGTGAAATATCCACCTCGGGAGCGCCGCGCACGGGGGCGCGGCGCTCCCGAGGCCGACACACTCTGTGTGTCGGGCTAACCCCGACAATGCGACAGCTTCCGCCGTATTGTCGGCCCTGTGGGCGCATATTTCACATGGACGTGTGAAATATGCGGGTTAGCGCTTCAAAGGATGCGGCAATAAGGTTGTCGGCAGGTTGTGCATGGCCAGCAGTGTGTCGGAGGCACTAATTACTTTACTTCGACAGATTCCCCGAGCCGCAGACCGAGCGCGCGGGCGGCGTGACCGCCGTTGATGGCGATTTCAAGAAAACCGCTGGAGCCGATCACTGCCAACAGTTCGCCATTTGCGACTTCCTGATAGTAATTCTTAACGGCACACACTTCTTCGCTGCGTAGCAAAACCGACGGAGCATGTCGCGCAAGCTTGGCTAGATCGGCAGCAGCGATGTTGGTAATGGCGTTGCCAAAATGGTCGATGTAAACGACCTCGCCATGCACTGCACCATCGCGCATGGAGGCTTGCGGCCAGGGAAGCTGAACGTATTTGCCCAGCTCCACCCCCATATCTTTTAGCGGTACGCCGAGTGTCAGATGCGCCGCCACTGGCGCGAAAACGTCGCGCCCATGAAACGTGTGGCTCAGAGGTTTGTGAAAATACTGGCTGTGGTCGAGTCGCCGAATCTCCGACACCGGTTCCTGCGCCAACGCCAGCGACAAGATGCCATTGTCCGGGCCGATGAAGATGTAATCATTTGTCCGCACCGCGATGGCCGCACGGCTGGTGCCTACGCCGGGATCTACCACGGCCACATGAATCGTGTCCTTTGGAAAACAGCGGTAACTTGCCAACAACGCGAACGCCGCAGCGTGGATGTTGCCGCCGGGTACCTCGTGAGTGATGTCCACCACCACGGCCTGCGGGTTGATTCCAAGAATCACACCCTTCATGCTGCCCACAAACCAGTCGTCCATGCCGAAATCGGTCGTCAATGTGATGATGTTCATTGTGTTAGGCTCTTGGATCCGGTTGACGCGCCAGCATACAGAACGCGCAAACCTTTGGTCAAACAAACTTATTTCCTTGCCTGCGTCGCGGAGCGTGCGGTTAGAATGCATGGACAATCGTGGGAAGGATGAATCTTGGATACCAATTGCCTGATGAACTGTTCCTCATCACAACCTGACGCGGTGTTGTCCCTCGGTTCGAGCCGCTTGGCGCGTAATGCCCTATGGAACCTGGCGGGACAGGCAATCGCTCCCTGTCAGGTCGCGTACACGACCGCGCACCGAACTACTCAGCAAACAGCCACCCAAGCGTTCGAAGGTCATCTAAAAACGGAATCCGCCTGACACTACCAATTCCCATGCCCTGCCCCTCATTATCCGAACTTCCACCACCACTGACCGGCAAAACCGGTTGGCCGTGGACGCAAGCGGTCGAACCGCTGCCGGCGGGCACGTGGCCGAAGATCACCATCGTCACGCCTTCGTTCAATCAGGCACAGTTTCTTGAAGAAACGATTCGGTCCGTGTTGTTGCAAGGTTACCCCAACCTTGAATACATGGTCATTGACGGCGGCAGCACAGACGGCAGCGTGGATGTTATCCGCCGGTATGCACCGTGGCTTGCATTTTGGACGAGTGAACCTGACCGTGGCCAATCTGACGCGATCAACAAAGGCTGGCAGCGCGCCACGGGCGACGTCCTTGCCTACCTCAACTCCGACGACACGTATCTGCCGGGCGCGCTTCGCTGGGTCGCCGAAACGTTTGCGCAGAATCCGTCTCTCGGTCTCGTCTATGGCCGCGTCTGCGTGATCGATGAGCAGAGCCGCGTGCTGCGTGAACGTCCTGTCCGACAGGCCAGTCTCGCCGAAGTCCTGCGATGGTCGCCGTCCATTCCGCAACCGAGTATCTTTGTGCGACGCACCGCTGTGGAATCGGTCGGCTTTTTCAACACCGACTTGCATTACACGATGGACTACGAGTTTTCGTTGCGGATTGGCCTGCGGAGCGAAATGCGATTCATTCCGTATCTGCTGGCCACGATGCGCGACCACGCTGCCGCCAAGACCGCGCGCGACCCGTTGAAGCATGTCGAAGAAGGCATGGCAGTCGCGGAAAAATTCTTCACGCAAACGCTGCCTCCTAATCTTGCGACCCTTAAACAGCAAACCCTCGCCGTGTTCTGCCTTCGCAGGGCGCGGGTGCTCTCCCGACTTGGCCGCGGCGCGGAAGCACGAATCGCCATACATCAGGCGTTGCGTTTGCACACTGACACGGTCATTATCCGTCAAGCGGCGACGGTCTGGGCGATGAGCGTGCTTGGTTATGGAATTATTGCACAACTGCGTCGGTTCAAACGTTGGTGGCTTCAACTTTGCATGGGGCGCCGCACATGAAACTCCTGTTTCTCACTCAAACAAGCGCACTCGGCCCATCGAGCCGCTACCGCGTGTACCAACTTCTTCCGTTGTTGGAGAAGTTGGGAATCCACTGCGAGGTCTCGCCCGCGATTGATGAACAACTTTACAGACAACTCTACTTGTTCACTAAAGAACGATCGTCCCGGCGCGCAGCCTTCCTCGCGGCTTGGCGCAAGCGTCGCGATGATCTGCGGCGAATTGACTCGTTCGACGCCGTGTTCGTCCAGAAGGGCGTCTTCCCCGGATTGTACTCAGGCTTCGAGTCCCGCATCGCGGGACGCAAACCACTCGTATTCGATTTTGACGACGCGATTTGGCTGCCGCGCGAGGGTGGCAATCCTCTGCTCCGTGCTCTGCACCGCGAACGCACGGTGCAGGACATTCTGCACTGCGCGACGGCGGTGATTGCTGGCAACGAGTTTCTTGCGGAGTACGCGCGGCGCTTCAATCGAAACGTCACGGTGATACCGAGTGCGATTGATCTTGATCGGTACCCGTCGCAGTTGAAACTCGCTTCCATGAACGCCCGTGGCCAACCTGTTATTGGGTGGATCGGTAGTAGCACCACCCTGCCATACCTGAAGGCTTTGCGCCAAGTGTTTGAGAAGTTGCAGTTTGTTCCTCGTGTGATCGCTTCGGGTGACCCCACGGTTCTGGGCTTTCCCGTCGATTTTAGGCCATGGAGGCCAGAGAATGAATCGGCTGAGTTGGCGCAGTTTGATATTGGCATTGCTCCATTGCCTGACACGCCGTGGGAACAGGGTAAGTGCGGGGTGAAGGTTTTGCAGTACATGGCGTGCGGTATTCCTGTTGTCGCTTCCGCTGTTGGCGTGCACAAGCAAATCATCCAACACGGTGAGAACGGGTTCCTGGTGAGAACCGAGGCGGAGTGGATCGAGCGGCTCCAGGTGTTACTCGCCGATGCCGCGCTGCGGGCGCGCCTTGGCGCGTCGAGCCGCCGGCGTGTCGGAGAGAAATTCGCGGTAACGAGTGCTGCGGCCCAGATTGCTGCTGTGCTGCGGCGTCTGGGTAGTGATTGACTTTCCGCCGGTGGCTTCGTAGTTTTTATTTATAGGAAGGGTGCCGCACGGTCGCCCGAGGTTGAACTGGATAATAATATGTCTTTCACTTTCCAACAACTTGCCATTGCCGACGTGGTGCTCGTAGAAACGCCGGCGTTCCCCGACGAACGCGGCCAGTTCTGGGAGACTTACAAGCGTTCGGCGTTTGTTGCCTCCGGGATTATCGAGACGTTTATTCAGGACAACTTTTGCCGCTCCGTCCATGGTGTGTTGCGTGGACTCCACTTCCAGAAAGTTGCCGCCGCCCAAGGCAAGCTTGTTTTTACGGTGCGTGGCGAGGTATTTGATGTTGCCGTGGACATTCGTCGCGGTTCGCCCACCTTCGGCCGATACGTGAGTGCGAATCTCTCCGAGCAGAATCATCAGGCGCTCTACATTCCACCGGGGTTCGCTCATGGTTACTGTGTGCTCAGTGACGAGGCCATTGTCGGATACAAAACCACGGCCGAGTACACCCCCGAGCTTGATCGTGGGATCGTGTGGAACGATCCCACGCTAAAGATCCCTTGGCCCATCCGCAACCCCATCCTCAGCGGGAAAGACCAGCGACTGCCACAATTGGCCAACGCAGAGAACAATTTCGTTTACACTGCGCGGCCGCAATCTTAATCGTCCGCGCCCACCGTTGTCTGTCGCCTTATCCCGAATCGGCAGATTCCTGCGGCGGCAAACGCACACACGAACGGCATCACCGGCAGACTGAATCGCAGATCGGCGTAACTCAGCGCGTGGACCAGCATCACGTAAACAACAAGAACCACCATTAGGGTTTGTGCGGCACCCCACGGCCGGCATCGCCATAATCCGATCATCGCCAGGGCCAACCATACTGCTTGAATCGCGATACTCACTGATTGCTCCCGTCGCGCCGCGCCCAGAAACCAGAACCGCCCACACTTGCGCACTATCAGTTCCACGGCGACCAGCGGGTTAACAGTCATCTGTTTCCATGTTTCGTGATAAAACTGACGGTCAAGCGCCACCACCGATGCTCCCGCATTTTGTTGTTTAATCCGTTCGATCTCGCCCTGCCATCTGGTCTTGCCGTCTCCTTCCCATAGCCCGGCTGTCGGCTGGTAATTTCCAACGAACGTCGTTGATCCTCCCTGCTCGGTCGCGACGGGAAGAAACTCGCCGCCCGTCACGCGCCAATTCCGCGCCGTCCATGGCACGACGACAACCAGCATCGCCGCGAGCACCAGCAGACCGCGCCGTGGTCGCATGACCAGCACGACCAACGGTAACAGCAGAAATGTCGGCTTGCACAAATTTACCACGCCGAGCAACGCGCCCGCCGCGAGCCAGCGCCACGTCTTGTCGTCGCACCAAGCCGTCAACTGGACGCACACATATGCCACCAGCAGAAAAGTGAGCACGATTTCCTTATTGATGAACGCTATGCGCCAGATGGCCAAGGGATACAGTGCCCACAGCCAGGCGGCCCAGACAGGCACGTCAGACCTGAAGCGTGGAGCGTGGATCACGAGGCGGGCGAGCCAGAATATCAGTGCACACGTCAGCGTGTCCAGAAGCGCTTGCACAACTTTCATCGCCAGCGGTGAACCTGCTACTGCAACGAAGAACGGATAAACGGGTCCGCGTGTGATGTCGTCGTAATGTCCTTCGCGGATGGTTTGCGCAATTGCGCCATAGCTATCGCCATCCTCGCGCAGGTGCCAGCGTTCCTGGAGACGCGGGAAACCAACGAAGATAAACCCCAGCCGCAAGACCAATGCGACCAGCAGGCAGAAAAAAAGCGGTCGCGTCATTGTCAGAGCCTTTTCTTCGCGAAAGCCCGGCCAGATGCTGTTGACTGTAAATTTTCTGTCGGCTTTTCCATGTGCTGGCTTGCCGAGCCGTAGCTCCGAACAGTAAATGCCCGCCTTCGCCCTGCGTGCTTCGGCGCGGCAGCCCCGAAAGCTTTCGGGGCTGGTGGGCGCGACAGGACTTGAACCTGTGACCTCGCGGGTGTGATCCGCGCGTTCTAGCCAACTGAACTACGCGCCCAACCGTTCGCTTTTCGAACGCGGTTGCAGACTATCCGCCGGTCTGGAGATTTTCAAGCCTTGAACATCTCGCGTTTCAGTAGATATAGTGAAAATCGTGATCGCAGCTTCGGCAGTTCCGTTGAGCGTGGACAAACATCCGTTGCCGATCCGTCCGTGGCGGTTGATTCTCCTCATCATGGCCGCGGTCAACCTCGCTGCCTTCTGGTTCTTACTTCAGTACAACTATTTACCCGAGAACTACCACGCCCTACCCATCGGTCTCGACAGAGCGGAGCTTGCCTGGATCGGGATAAGCATCTGCGTAGCGATTGTTGCCATCGTTTTGTCATGGAGAAACGCGGACACAGCACGCCGGTTTGTCTGGGCTGGTCTGCTGGCCACAGTAATCTCCATGGTTGTACTGGTGAAGACGCTGGCCGGCGCCCCGCTTCGATGTCTTGACCCCATTCTATTCTCCGCCGCTTTGGGTTGGGGAACGGTTTTCTGGCTGCGCACCAATAAGGCGCTGGATCTTGACCGAACTCTTTCATTGCGGTTGGGCGACCGCTGTTGGCATCCCAAGATTGTGAACGTGCTTGCGGCGGTTGTTTGGATCTCGGCGATTGGTCTGTTCCTCTATTACATGGCGCAGCAGATCTATTACTTGAACAATCTTGCGCTCGGCTATGCCGACTGCGGCGAGAACGCGCGATTGATGTTCAACACAATGACGAATCCGCGAGAACTGTTCCTGCGGGTCAATCCGGACAAGCCACTGTTCTATGATCACTTTCATCCCGGTATCCTGCCGTTTATGCCGCTGTGGCTGGTGTGGCCCGATTTGAAACTGACAATCGTGCTGCAACTCATCGCCGTACTCGGTGTAGTCGTGCCGCTGTATTACATCGGCCAACGCGTCTTCCAAGATGACACGCCGGCGCTGCTGCTTGTGCTTGCGTGGCTCGTGTATCCGTCAACATCGCAGTTTGTCTACAGTGCCTCCTATGGCTTTCGCTGGGGCAACATGTGTCTCCTGTTCTACTTTACTGCCCTCGCGTTCTGGCTGAATGGTCGTTCGGGCTGGGCCTTGCTAATGGTCTTATGGGCAATGCTAATCAAGGAAGAAGCCGCGATCATCGTCGGCATGTTCGGTGTTTATCTGGCACTTTTCGAGCGCCGACGTGCTGCTGGCATCGCACTCGCAGTGTTTGCATTCGGTTTTTTTCTGTTAGTCACTTCCATCCTTGTCCCTGACATCAGCGGCCGTGAGTATGGGATGACGCGGTTCTTCTACGATCTCGGGCACACGAAACTGGAGATACTGCTGTCGCCTATCACGAAGCCTGGAGTCTTTTGGGGGAAACTGTTCGAACCTTCGTCGCTTTACTTTGGAGCCGTGCTTATCGCGCCGCTGCTGTTCCTGCCAGTACGGAAACCATCGGTGCTATTCATCGGGACGCTGACGTTCGTCTTCTGTTGCATGCATCCTATCCTAAAGAACATCTGCTTTCACTACCAGGCCGCCTTGTTGCCTGTCGTCTTCTGGGCGCTGGCTGCAGCCTTGCGGACCGATGACAGAGTGTGGCAACGCGCAGCCTTGTCGGGTGCCATCGTGTCCGGAATCCTGCTTTCCCTCTTCTTTGGAAACACTTTTTGGAGCAAAGATACCATTTTGGTCCCTTTGTCGCCCGGCCGATTGCAGCGCGTGCAGCGGATGGCGCGGCATATCGACCCGCACGGCTCGCTCTTTGCCACGCAGCGTGTTGCCGCTCATTTCATCACCCAAAAATATCTATATCTCGATCCGCCCTTGCCGTCGTCCATCGATTATGTCCTTCTGGATCTGCGCGATATATGGCGGGAAACTCGCGACGTGTCCTGGCTTAGAAAATTGTGCGCCCTCCAGCGACAAGTCGAGGCTCGGCCTGATCTGCATCTCGTGGATGCCGAAGACGGGCTTTTGCTCTACGCGCAGCACGGCAACATGCTCGATCCCCGCACGGTCGTGGAAAGGGATTCACTACCGCCTGATGCCGTTCGTCAAGACCTACACTTGGGTGGCGGCGTTGGAATGGTTGGTTATACCATTGTGGTGTCGTCCGATACGCAAGCCGATACCGAGTTCGTTCGCATCACCACCTTCAGCACGGTAGCTGCACCCACCAACACAGAATTGGCAGCCCGTTGTATCCTCGAATACAATCTCGACTCGGTGAAGACTGACGCTTATATCTCGAAACTTCAACCATTGGGCCAGGGCATTTTGCCGATTGCGCGATGGGAAGCGAATAAGTTCTACGCCGATGTTTTCCTATTCACTCTGCCCAGGGGATTATCGGACAAAATCACGCGTGTCCGCTTTGCGTGTGCACTGCTGACCAATTGAGGACTGATGTTTTGGCGCTGTCTCCATAATCGGGAATGCAGGATCAACCCGGCTTCAATTGCCGTGCGGGTTCATATTGGCCGCCAGCCGGTCAATTCAGACGCAACTCGGCTACAGCTTCGCAATGAGCTGTTTGCGGAAACATGTCGAATGGCGTGACGCGTTCCAGTACGTAACCCGCCGCGATCAATTCCTTGATGTCACGCGCCAGCATCGGCGGCGCGCAGGACACGTAAATGATTTTGCGCGGCTTCTGTTCGCGTAGCGTCTTCAGTACGGCTTTGCCGCAGCCAGAGCGTGGCGGGTCGAGGATTAGACAAGTCTCGTCCAGCTTGCCCCGATCTTGGGATCGGGGCAGGCATTGGCGGAGGGTGTAGAATAGTAGACGATCCGTTTTGCCCACGTAAAAATCGCAGTTGGCCAGCCCTAACCGTTGCGCGTTGTCGTTTGCCGCCGCAATCGCTTTGGCATCGATTTCGATCCCGTAGCAGTGATGGGCGATGTCGGCCAGGATCAGCGCAAATAAACCGACGCCGCAATAGGCGTCCACGAGAACCTTGCAGCCGCTGGCGGTGAAAACCTTGCGCGTATGTTCGAGCGCCAACTCGATGACGCCTTGGTTGACCTGAAAAAACGAACCAAGCGGGACGCACAATGTCTTGCCGAGAACGACCTCCTCGATCTCCTCTGGTGATGTGTCTGACAGATGCGGCGCGGTGCCGCGGCCTTTAACCTCCGTATACGTCCACACCCTACCCTCAGAGTTGCAGCGAATGGTTAGATGCACGTTCTCCAGCGATTGCTGGCTGGCCTCCGCAAGCTTGGCGTTGATTTCGTCGCGGGCGATTGGACAGTGGTCAACTGCAATAATGGAACGGCCGCGCATGGTCCAGAAACCAGGTTTGCCGGGGCCGTGCACAACGATCTTATTGCGATAACCGTATGGGCGCGGTGAACCAACAACCGGTTCGACAAGCGGGTCGGCAATCTTACCGATGCGCTGGAAGACGTCGCTGATCTGGTTGCGTTTGAGTTCGAGTTGGTGTGCATAATCAATATGCTGGTACTGGCAACCCGCGCAGCGCATGTAATACGGGCATCTCGGCTCGACCCGGTGCGGCGACGGTTTGATCACGCGGACAAGATCGGCAGTAGCATAGCGTTTCTTGACTTCGACGATCTCCACCTCAACGCGTTCGCCTTCGATCACGAACGGCACGAACACGACAAAGTTATCGATGCGCCCAATCCCATCGCCGCCGAACGCGACAGTGGTGATGTCGAGTTCAATGCGCTGGCCGGGCTGAAGGCTGGGTGTAATCACGGTTGGCTAGCCTTGGCTTGACGGAGGATGGCCAGGCCGGTGGCCAACGACCAGAACCATGAAGCGGTGAACAAGACCACGCCTGCCAAGCCGAGCAATAAATGCGGGCCGCCGTTTGTGGGAAAAGTTTCTGTCTGGAAGCAGGCGCCGACAAATGAGACAAGCCAAATAACTATGAGTCCGAATCCCGCAAATGCGAGCACCACCTGCAGAACGCCGGCAAGCCGTCGCCCGGCGAGCCACGAACCCAACCCCGGCAATACCAGCAGATTGGTCAGGAGGTAGTTCCGTGCCGAGGTGCGGTCAAGTAGTTTGGGTGGTGCGTGGCCCGAAAATGTCTTCATAGGCATACATTAGAATGGCGTAGGTCAGTGGCACAGTGAAAAGTATACCGATACAGCAGACGACTATGCCAGCGGAGCCAACCAAACCGGCCAGCAATGCAAGGGCAAACACCATCCACCAGTTCTTCTTCACAACTTTCCGACTCAATTCCATGGCATCCCAAAAACCCAATTTCTTATCGATCACCAAAGGAATGGCAAAGATCCAGGCAATGCACAGATAAATGCCGGGGATCAAGCAGAGGGCCAAACCCAGATACACCAGCAGCGTCACCACAATGTTGGTCGCGGTCAATGCCCCAAAAGCCTTCCTGAATCCTGCAAATGCGTCGGCAAAACTGGCGGGCTGGCCACGGATCAACTTCAGGTTGAAGGCAAACAAACCGCCCATCAAAGCTCCACCGAACACGAAACACCACAGCGTGTTTGCGCCAAAACCGGCCGCAAAACCAACTTTAGAGTGAAAACCGAGAGGCACACGGATGGCCATGCTGATTAGCGTTCCCACGCCGCCGAGGAGCAACCCGACTACCAGATTCACGGCAACCATCAAACCAAAGTTCGCCTTCCAAAGATTCCAAGCGCGCTTGATGCAGCCGCCGATATCGATCTGGTAATCGCGGGCAAGGATCTCCTCAGACCAGCGTTGTGCGTTGACGGTTTCCACTTGTGGTGGCGGTGGCTGGGTCGCCGCGAAAGCACCGGCGAATTCCGGCAGTGTCTCCAGAGATTTCCATTCGGTGCTGCCTTCGCTTTGCACCCGCGTCTGCGCGTTGGCACGGCCTTCGGCGATCCATTGGCGCAGTTGTTCAGTGGTAACGGGTCCGTACTCTTTGCCATCGGCTCCGATGATCTTGTACATTGGGACGCTCCTTCCCCCTCGCTGGGTTTCAGTTCGACGAAATGCTACGCCGCCAGCGCTAAGCAAAGCGAGATTTTATTTGCCGGTGGCTTCCGCGGGCGGCGCCAACAACGAAAACGGGCGACAAGGGATGTTGCGGGCAACGCCAAACGCCACGATCACCGCAATCAACAATCCAAACCATATTAACTTGGATCGTTGTTTCGCAACTGGCGGTTGGCGGCGGAACGCGCGCGCAAGAAGCAGTGCCCCGAGCAGTGGCAAAGCGAGGACCACCAGCGCATTGTCGTGCAGCGCCTCGCGGAATTCGCCATGCATCAAACAGTATAGCGCTCGTGTCGACCCGCAGCCGGGACAGTATAACCCGGTCATCTCGTGGAACAGGCATTTCGGATAGAACGCAGTGGTCACAGGATTAAAGAAGAAGAATACGGCTCCAACGACAATGATCGCCCCAACTAGAACAACGTCTTGGAGTGGTTTCCTCATGGTCAGCGGATGCGCGCTCAATCCGGTTCCACCATTCAGAAGCGCCAGGACCGGTGCGGGTACATCGAATGCCAGCCGTGCGTGTGCAATACCCCAAGCAGAATGCCGAGTGCCGACGACGCAATCAGTCCTAGGATCGACAGCAACAACCCGGTCACTGCAATGCCTCTGCCGGTTTCGCGCGATGGATTGTGTTTGATTTGGGATAGACCAACACTGGAAAAGATAATGCCGAGGACGCTGAACAACGGCCCGCAGCAACAGAGCCAACCGCCCATCAGTCCGAACAAGCTGAATAGAAGCCCGGCGACCGCCGAGCCGTTCGTTCTCGGCGCAGACAGAACTATAGGTGGCGGAGTGACCTGGCTGAACTCTGAGAAATGCGCGGGTGATTTCCAGTCAGTGCTCCCGGCAGCCTGTATCAGCGTTTGCGCATTTACCCGGCCTTCCGCAATCCATTGGCGGATTTGCTCGACTGAAACCGGCCCGTACTCACGTCCGTCCGCTCCGATTATCTTATACACGTTGCCACCTTCTCCCTTTAGCCTGCGCTTGGCGCGTCAGAACCAGCCCCTCTTGCTCAGGACATACGTCTGGACAAACTCCTCGTCAGACTTCGTCAGATAAATGATTCCCTCGATCAGGCTGATAATCCTCATGGGGATGGCGCCGATTCCACAAGTCAACACGGAAATCAGCAGCATGGCGACCCCTTCACCTGTGTAACCGAGGATGAACTTGTGGATACCCAATGGGCCGAGCAGAATGGCGCAGATCCCCGCCGCGATCTTCTTGCCGGCACCGGGCAGTTGGCCACCCACCGCAGTCTGCGTGGGTGGCGGCACAGACGGTGGAACACCAGCCGCAGCCGGTCCGCTTATCGGAGTCAACTCAGCGAATGCAGAGAGAGGTTTCCATTCATTGGTGCCTTCCGCTTTGACTCTGGTTTGCGTGTTGGCGCGGCCTTCGACGATCCATTGCCGCACTTGGTTCGCATCGACCGGCCCGTACTCGCGTCCATCTGCTCCGATGATTTTGTACATGCTGACCTCCATTCTTTCTCCGTTATAATTCAGAGGCATACCAACGAAAATGTTACACACTCTCGGGTTTATTTCTCTCGCTGGACTGGGAACCGATGCACCTTACGCCAATGCCTTGTGCAAGGCGACTTTTAATTTGTCAAGGCCATCGCCCACAAGTGCGGAGATCTCAAAAATCTTCTTCGGCAGGACAGGCATATCACCTGTCCGCCGTGATCTGGAGGGATGGACGTGAGTCCCCGTTGGGGACAACGTCCCTCTCACGGGGGACGTCCGTCCCACTGCGCGCTTGAAGGCGATCAGGTTCTTTTTCGCGGCGGCCAAGTCCATTTTATTGGCAACAACCAAACGCGGTTTATCTAAGATGGCGGGGTTATGAAGTTTCAATTCTTCTAGCAACTGACGGTAATCTTCCTGCGGTTTGTGGCCGTCCACGCCCGCCATGTCGAGTATGACAACGAGCAGCTTGCATCGCTCGATGTGCCGCAGGAAATCGTGGCCCAGCCCACGCCCCTCATGTGCGCCTTCAATCAATCCCGGAATGTCTGCAATCAGCGCGCGTCCGCCATCCTCGAAGATGATGACGCCGACGTTGGGCGTCAGTGTCGTGAATGGATAGGCGGCAACCTTCGGGTGCGCGTTGGAAATCTTCGAGATGAGCGTGGACTTACCGGCGTTTGGATAACCGACCAGACCGACGTCGGCCAGGGTCTTCAACTCCAACTCCACGCGCAGCTCTTCTCCCGCCTCGCCGTACTCAAACTCGCGCGGCACTTGGTGCGTCGCGCCCTTGAACGCAAAGTTGCCGCGCCCGCCCTTCCCGCCTTTGGCCAGCACGAACCGTTGTCCGTCGCTCACCAAATCGGCGATGAGTTCGCGGTCGCTCGGGTCGATCGTGGCATCGGTAGCGGCTTCGGTCGGCACTGATGCCAACCCTTCGACATTGTCCCAAGTGCCGCGTTCCTTCGCGCGCCGTTTGTCGAATCCAAACGGCTTGCCAACAGCCGCGTCGGCAGAGAAAACCTCCATGGCGGCGGCAGGATGGTAATGTGACGGCGCGCGTTCGCGGACGACAGGTGTGAGCCGATATACCTGTGTGCCAACGGGCACTTTCACGACCACATCATCCGAATTGTGCCCATAACGGTTCTTGCCGCGTCCATGATCGCCGGGCTTGGCGACGAGGCGTGGACTGAAGAAGAGATCAGACAAGTCAGTGATATTGCGGTCAGCGACCAACACAACATCGCCGCCCTTGCCGCCGTTGCCGCCATCTGGGCCGCCGCGTTCGATGAACTTCTCGCGACGGAACGACACACACCCGTTTCCGCCATCGCCAGCTTTGACATCCGTTTTGATTTTATCTACGAACATACGGACAGAATAGCGGTAAAAGGCAACAGCGGAAAGCTGAAAGCGGGCCTGCGACTAATTCTTCCTCTGTTCGACGTGACCGTCGTCGTACAAGAGAGTACGCTTTCCGCGATGGTTAGCCTCAATCTCGCGAAGAATGACGACGTCGGGAGCGCTTTGCCAGAGGTTGGTCGCCCCAGTGAACGCGAAGCTGTAGTGCGTTTTGTCTTTGGCTGACGGACAGATGAAAATCTTGGTCGAGTGAATCACTTCTTTCAGATCATCAAAATTGCGTGGCAGCCTCCCATTATGCTGGTCGGCATACATGGCGCAGGCGACGCTGATTTGCTTGACGTTGTTCATACAGACGATTTCTCGCGCCTTTTCCTTCGCTTGAGCGATTGCTGGCAGCAGCAGCGCGGCTAGGAAAACAGGGGTCATCACCAGGCTGATGGCACCGGTGATCAGCCCTGCGACAGCTTGACTATGGCCGATGATTTGTCCGCCGGACTTGCTGATCTCATTCAGCGCGATGATGCCAAAGATAATTGCAAGCAGCGAACCAATAATCGGCAGGATGCAAGTGACGCCGAGAATGCCGAACACCAAACTTAGGACGGCAAAGGTCGATGGTTTGTGTGACGGGATCGGTGCTGTAGTGGGCGGAACCTGTGGCGGTTGATCGTTCATAGCAACTTCCTCCTCAAATGGTTCTCAGCAGCTCATATCAAACCTTATTCCGTTACACCAGCACTTTGGAGGCGCGTCAATAATACTTGGCGTCCTTGCGTCTTTGCGCGAGAATAACTGATATGGTAAAACGCACTGAGAAGGATTCCATTGGTTCACTGAAAGTGCCGGCGTCCGCTTATTACGGCGTGCAGACGCAACGGGCGATCATCAATTTCCCGATCAGCGGCTGGCCGATGCCGCCCCGGTTCATCTACGCGATGAGCCGCATCAAACGCGCCGCCGCGCGAACGAATCTCGAACTCGGCTTGATCGATAAAAGGGTTGCCGGCGCCATTGTCGCCGCGGCCACGGAAGTGGTCGAGGGCAAGCTCGATGATCAATTCCCCGTGGATGTCTTCCAAACCGGCTCCGGGACTTCGACCAACATGAACGTTAACGAAGTTATCGCCAACCGTGCCAACGAAATCCTCGGCGGAAAACGCGGCAATAAGTCCCTTGTCCACCCCAACGATCACGTCAATCTTTGTCAGTCCAGCAACGACGTCTTCCCCACTGCGATTCACATCAGCACGATTGAGGCGATTCAGGAGGAATTGGTTCCGTCGCTGGAGCATCTCAGCAAGGTTCTGGCCAGGAAAGCCCGCGACTTCGATAAAGTGATGAAAATTGGTCGCACACATTTGCAGGATGCCACCCCCATCCGACTGGGTCAGGAATTCTCCGGCTACGCCGCACAGGTGGAATACGGCCTCGGCCGAGCCTACGAAGCGGTGGAAGCACTTTCTGAACTCCCGCTCGGTGGCACGGCAGTTGGCACCGGGTTGAACGCGCATCCGGATTTTGCGAAAAAGACCATCGCGAGGCTGGCCGATGAACTCAAAGTCACGCTGACCGAGACGCGTAATCATTTCGAGGCGGCTGCCGCCCGCGATGCCTGCGTCGAAGCTAGCGGCCACCTAAAGACCGTCGCCGTCAGCCTCGCGAAGATCGCCAACGACATCCGCATGCTCGGCAGCGGCCCGCGGTGCGGTATCGGCGAACTGAAAATTCCCGCTGTCCAACCCGGCAGTTCGATCATGCCCGGCAAAGTGAACCCGGTAATTGCCGAAAGCATGATTCAGGTTTGCCTGTGGGTCATCAGCGCCGACCTAGCCGTCACACTCGGCGGATTGCAGAGTTTCTTCGAGCTGAACGTTGGTATGCCGCTCATCGCCACGAAAATGCTGGAGAGCACGCACCTACTTGCCGCGTCCGCCCGCAACTTTGCAGACAAATGCGTCAAAGGCATCGAAGCCGACCGTGCTCGCTGCGAATCGCTGGTCGAACAGAGCCTAGCCATGTGCACGCCATTGGCACCCGTGATTGGATACGACAAAGCTTCTGCTATCGCCAAGAAAGCGTACAAGGAAGGTAAAACAGTCCGCGAAGTTGCGCGCGAAATGTCCGGCCTGAGCGAGAAACAACTCGACAAGATTTTTAATCTCCGCGGGCTTACCGAGCCGGGGATAAGAAGCAAAGACGGGAAGTAGATCCACAGATTCACACGGATTCAATGGCCGCAAAGAGGCGCAAGAAGGCACACCGCGAGATACGAAACTCGTATGATGTCAACGCGGTGGCGGCGAAAAAAGCGAGTTCGGTGAAAAGTGAGGTGATTGAATGATTTCAACGATCGCATGGATTCTATGGGCGATTGTGGGACTTAATGCTCTATTGTTTCTCATAATTTCTATCTTGCCTACTGGCGGAGATCCCGGTGGACGCTGGGTGTTTCGAGTGCAAGGACTGATTTGGCTCGTCGGCCTCATACTGACGGCGACATTACCGTTCTCAAAGTTTCATCTACTTTGGATCTATCCGCTAGGCGCGATAATTCCATACGCAATTATGCAGTGGCGGATGCAACAACAGTTGGACATGGGAACGTCACCAGTCGCACTACTTATGAGGCGGCATTTGGAGGAACAGAGCGGCGGGGAAGTCTGGAGTTGGCCAGAGATGCTCCGTGTTTTTAAGGTCTATGAAGTAACATCACCACGTGAGTATGCAAAGATTATCCAGACGTCGGAATTTGCCGGATGGTGGGTGGCCCAAGAACCTGGAGTTGGAACGGTTAAGGTAATTCGACGTGCGGATAAGGTAAAAGGGACTTTGCACTATAAAGATAGCCCGCGGTTTTATTTCTGTTGGAATCCAGACTGATGAGCGGCAGAGCCTATTGCATAGGCGTGGAAGTCGAAGACTGAAATGTTCAAATAACATGCTTGGGCTAGCAGCTTACCTTCCTTTCGGATGGAAATGCACTACCTCTTGGTCAAGATTGCAGAGAGGTTTGAGTAGAATCTAGACATCGAAAGTTTTGCCATACTTTGGCTCGCTTTGCAGCGCTTGTGAGAGGCGTATTTGATTATAGAGATGTTTGCTTAGCAAACGCGACTCGGATGTTTTGCCGCTTTTGATGGACTCCACGATCATGTCACCTGCGAGTTCTCTGGCAACAGCCTTTAGGACGCTAGGATCAAACTCCTTTTCTGTCTTCGGGCCACCGGTCCAGATGTCACTTGAGCAGCGAATCGTGATCTCGCCTTCGACGGGCTTCCCGTTTTCAGTCGCCACGGAAAACTTGAAAACATAGTTCTCGTCAGGGCCGCGGGAGCTTAGATCGGGAAAGATTCTTGGTTCGGTATCCAATGTCACTTTTGACTTGCTCATTCTTTATTTCCTCCGTTTTTCTTACGTTGATTTCCAACACCGCTGGAATTGCTAACGCAAGTATCGTGCCAACTGCCGTAGGCCAGTAGACTGAGATGCTTCGACAAGCTCAGCATAACAGGTTTGCGGAGCATCGCACTGATATATCGCATAGCGATATATCCGCCAAAGGCTCTGCGACGATTTCCATTTCAAGAAGTTCTGAATCGACAGCGGATCAATGCGGACGCCGGTCGCCGCTACAACAGATCGTTCTCGCGTGGTTCCGGGGCGACGCGATCCCGGCAGGCGTTGGTGGCGCTGATAAGGAAGACGGCGAAAGCGGCCAAGTAGACCAGCCCGAGGTTCATCCCCTGCAAGTCAGCCGCCCAATATACGGCGACGATGATGGACGCAGGCGTTGCGGCGTGGATGGCGATGTTGAGCAGTTGCAGAAAACGCAATCCGCCGGGCATGCCGCGTTCTAAAAATGACGCCAGACCACAAAAGATCACGGCTTGAGACAGCACCGCCAACATCGCGGTCAGTGTGGCCACCACGAACAGGAGTGGCAGTCCGAGTGGCAACAGCGACCAGACCATATTTTCGAGGTAATTGCCATTGACCGTGCCATTGGGGAAATCTCGCAGCTCTTGCCGTTGATTGAACAGCGGCGCGTCCACGGTATTTGTCGCTTTCCTCCAAACAAGAAACGAATCGGCCATAACCAATACGCCGCGCATGGCGCTCGGGTCAGGCTTGGCGGTTTTCCCAGTCGTATCCAGCACGAACAGGAAATCCTCGTCGCCGGCACGGAACGGTTGCTTAACACTGGTGACCACGTGGCCGTTATTAATCTCGAACGGCGGCAGGTGGCAGTCAGCCCAGTCGGCATATTGGTTGAGTTGTTGCAGACCTCGCGGGATGAACCACGCCAGCAGCGCCAGCACGAGCAACGCCATTAGTTGCGCGAGGTAGCGCAGTGAGCTGAACAGCGGCACGTCGCGAATGGCGCGGTAACTCTTAAAGCTGGTGCAAACAGCGATGACGGTGTGGAAGAAGTTCATCAGTACGAGTGTGGAGTCAGCAGCAGGTCAACGCAAGGCCTGCCTCGAATCAGCATTCAAGGCCAGTCTCGAAGCAGAATTCGAGGTCAGTCTCGAAACAAGATTCGATGCCATTCGACGGCGCGGTTTGGCGGCTTTCCCCAGTTTGGCCTGTGTTTCCTTCTGCAGTTTCTTGATCTGGCCAGCGAAGCTGGCGCGGGTCGCGGCGTCCATGCGGTCAATAAACAGAATACCGTTGAGATGATCGACTTCATGTTGGACGGCGCGGGCGAGCAATCCCGTGCAGTCGAAAGTGATTTCCTCCCCGTCGAGGTTCTGCGCGCAGACGGTGATCCTAGCGGCGCGCCGGATATCGGCGGTCATGTCGGGCACGCTGAGACAACCTTCGGAGGCGATTTGTTCCCCTTCTGGATTGCTAAACACGGGATTGACGAGCACCAACGGCATCCACGCGGTCAAATTCTGTAGCTGGCCGTTAATGATAAGTTCTGAAGGCAGTTCGCTGGAGGTCGCGTCGATGACCGCGAGCATCAATGCGCGGCCGATTTGTTGTGCGGCGAGGCCGACCCCGTTGGCAACGCGCATGGTCTCGATCATGTCTGTGACCAATTGGCGCAGCTCTGGCGTAACGCAATCGATGCGCTGGCCTTTCTCGCGCAGGATTGGGTGACCGCATTTGACGATTTCCAGAATCACAAACGCACTATAGCGGCGAAGCGCGATAACCGCAAGCGGGGACGACTTGAGTCATTTGAGGCGAGCTTGCGCCGAGACGACCATTCTGCTACAGAATCGCGAAAAGGAGGACGGACGCAGTGCCGCTGGATGCTTATTTGGTCAGTCTCGTGCAACTGATTGTTGCGCCATTTCACAGATTCGGTGCGGTATGGCCGGGAATCGTGCCTCTTTACGTCTCGCTGGTTATTGGTGAGTTGTATAGGAGCAAAGTGTCGTTTGGCCACGCGGTCGGCAACGGATTCCTGATGCTGTGGGCCGGGTTGAACTGGGCGATGCACCTGTCGAATTTCGGCATGTTCGCCTACCTCGGTGACGCGGCCAAGCAACGGATGGTGCTCGCGTGGCTGGTGACGGCGTGTTGCATCGGCTTGGGAATTTTCACCATCATTCTCGGCCTGCGGAAGAAAGACAAAACGCTCTGTGGGATTCTCGGTCACACCCGGTTCTCGGGGTATTTCATCATTCTGTTGTACCCGATGCAGACAGGGCTGGTGACTTGGAACATGCAGTCGTTGGCAGCGATTCTGATCTTTGCGTTGCCGGCATGGTTTTTTATTTACCTCGTGGGGCGGCTAATGCGAACGTGCATGAAATGAGCGCGACCCTGCTCCCACACACCCGTGGCTGTTTCGTCTGCGGCGAGCACAACCCGCACGGACTTCACCTTCGTTTCCACCGCGATGGTGCCTCGGTGGTGACCGAGTTTGTACCACAACCGCATCATGCCGGTTTCCGCGGCATCGTGCATGGCGGTGTTCTGGCGACGGTGCTTGATGAAGCGATGTTCTGGGCGGCGGCGTGCGCGACAAAGCGATTTTGTCTGGCAGCAGAACTCAACGTGCGGTTCTTGAAAAAAGTGGGCCTCGAACAGCGACTGTTATGCGTGGCCAATTTCGTAGCGGATCGTGGACGGCTCTGGGAATCGCGCGCTGAATTGCGCGACGAGTCGGGGACAGTTTATGTGCGAGCGACCTGCAAACAGGTACCGATAAGCGTTGCCGACATGCGTCACGCCGCCGAAGATTTCCTCTGCGACGAGCACACGATCCCGGCACGTGAATTGTTCCCAGACCTGATTACCTGAGCGCGAAATCTGTCGTCAGTCCGTGCTGGAAATGCTCATTTTTCTGCCTTCGTTCTTGACTGGGCGGAGACCGCTCGTAGAATGCCTTCTCATAAGGAGAAAATTTTTGGAATGACGACAATTACTCGAATTCAAGCCCGCGAAATACTCGATTCCCGGGGAAATCCAACGGTTGAAGTGGATGTGGAACTTTCCGGTGGCGCAGTTGGCCGCGCGGCGGTGCCCAGCGGCGCCAGCACAGGCGAGCATGAAGCTTTGGAACTGCGTGACGGCGACAAGAAGCGGTACCTCGGCAAGGGCGTGCTGAAAGCCGTCAGCAACGTGAATACCAAGATTGCTCTCGAACTGATCGGCGCCGACGCGCTTGATCAGGTCGGCATCGACCGCGCCCTGATTGAACTGGACGGCACGCCTAACAAAGGCAAACTCGGCGCCAATGCCATACTCGGCGTGTCGCTCGCAACCGCGCATGCAGCGGCAGCGGCGCTTGGCCAACCGTTGTTCCGGTACATCGGCGGCATGAATGCGAAGGTCTTGCCGGTGCCGATGATGAATATCCTCAACGGCGGCGCGCACAGCGATGCACCGATCGATATTCAGGAATTTATGATCGTGCCAAAAAGCGCACCGACTTTCCGCGAGGCGCTACGCATGGGCGCGGAGGTTTTTCATACACTGAAGAGCGTGTTGAAGGCGAACAAGCTTGGCACGGCGGTGGGCGACGAAGGCGGTTTCGCCCCCGCATTGAAGAGCAACGAGCACGCGCTGGAAGTCATCATCGTGGCGATCAAACAGGCCGGCTACAAACCGGGCAAAGACGTGTTCATTGCGCTCGATCCTGCCGCAAGTGAGTTCTACGACACGACCACCAGGAAATATGTATTCAAGAAGTCCGACGGCTCCAAGCACACTGCGGCTGACATGGTGGAGTTTTACAGCCGGCTCAGCAAGAAGTACCCGATCATCTCGATCGAGGATGGTCTGGCGGAGGGCGATTGGGACGGCTGGAAATTGATGACCGACAAGATGGGCGACAAGTTGCAGTTGGTCGGCGACGACATATTTGTAACCAGTACCAAGTTCCTCAAAAAAGGCATCGAACTCGGCGTGGCGAACTCGATTCTAATCAAGGTCAACCAGATCGGCACGTTGACCGAGACGCTCAACGCCATCGAGATGGCGAAGGAAGCGGGCTACACTGCGGTGATCAGCCATCGTTCCGGCGAGACTGAAGACACCACCATTGCTGACATCGCTGTGGCGACCAATGTGGGCCAGATCAAGACCGGCTCGCTCTGCCGCACCGACCGCGTCTGCAAGTACAACCAGTTGCTGCGGATCGAGGAGATGCTCGGCAAGGACGCTGTGTACGGAGGCAAACTCTAGGGAATGAGTTGGGGGGAACGATTGTGGCAACGAATCCAGTCGTTGGGATTCTTTGTCTTCGTTCTCGTGGTGGCGTTCGGGCTTGGACTGTTGTTCCTTCCCCTACTCCACCGCAGCCATAGCATGCAACAGGACATGCGGCGGCTCGACAGCGAGATTGAGCGGCAGGAAGCAGTCGAACGACAGCAGCATGCGGAGATTGATGCGCTGAAGACCGACCCCTCGTTTCTCGAACGCACTGCCCGCAGCAAACTGAACCTGGCCAAGCCGAACGAGACGGTCTTCAAGTTCGAGCCGCAACCGTCATCGGTTACTGCCAACTCGACGACTTCGCGTCCCGCCCGCGCGACATCACGGTCGCACTGAGCGAGGCGTAGCAGCCCGGTAGCTCGTCAGGCTCTCGTGGGTTCAATTCATGGAAGCCGCTGTTGTTTGCGGCAATCCCACCCCCAAGAACCGGTATTACTGCCCTCCAGCTTTACAGCTTCATATTCTTCAGCAGTCGCGGGATTGCCATCGCGCTGGTTGGAAACGGGGCTTGACGGATGTTGTTCCCCACCATAGTCTCGCTTCGCGGGGTGGAGCAGCCCGGTAGCTCGTCAGGCTCATAACCTGAAGGTCGTGGGTTCAAATCCCACCCCCGCAACCAATTTGAAGGCCCGGAGGATCGCTCTGGGTCTTTATGTTTTCGACATCAAGAAAGTGGGAAGCCACTGTCGTTTGTGGCAATCCCACCCCCGCAACCATTTAACGAAGGCTCGGATCCGCAACGGTCCGGGCCTTCGTGTTCTAGACGGAGGAGAAGAGGGAAGCCGCTGTCGTTTGTGGCAATCCCACACCTGCAACCAGTTTCCTTGAACCGTCAATCGAACTTTCGGAGCAAGAAAGAATTATTGCCAACGGCACGTCAATCGCCAACTGGGATGATGATTCGCACACCTACATATGGCTTGCTGTCTTGCCACATGTTGAGATCGAGCTTCACGCGCGGGTTGTCCTGTGATCCTCCGAGAGGATTTTCCATTGTGCGACACAGGTGGCCTTGATCAAAGGTGAAGTCAGCGTGGTCCACGATACTTTTAAGGAAGTGATCTACGGCAAACGTGGCTGTGTCTAGACCGTATTTGGCGATCTCGATCTCGCGATTAACGGGCGACGGACTCTCTTGCGCTGGTCGGAATTCCGATTCGAATTTTTCCCACGCCTTAGTGTCTGTCGGCTTGTGGTGTGTCATTAGAATCCGCTGGCGGTCGCGCTCTGGGAGCGTATTACGGTCAATCTGTTCGTTGATGTTATTCCGGATGGACTCCATCGGAACCGTGGAAACTGACAGGAAGGCTACCAAGGATGGGGACTCGGTTTTTTGCGCAGCAGCAGACTGAACGATTGACCAGCAGGAAACACATGTGACCATCCCCGATATAATCGAGCGCCAGTGGCTGAAGATGCCATGTTTGCCATGGCGGCTCACGACGACCTCCTATCTCCCACACACTTGGCTAGAACCGAGTCTTCATCGTATCGTAAATCAGTTGTGCTCCCGCTCGGTTGGCCGATGTATCAAACGTTCCCACCGTGATCCTGATTTGAGTCACTTTCTCGGTTTTGCGCAGCAGGTCGATGTTCACAGGTTGCTCCTGTGCGTTGCGCGCCTCCAAATGGGCAGACAACGCGTCATTCTTCGAGGACGTCACGGGTATCTGTAGTTCTTTCAACGCCGCGTTGGCTGCATCCCATGCTTTGTCCAGGGACACTTCGTGGGTCACTTGCAATGTATTGCCAGCGTACTCCACAGCGCCGTAAGTAGCCCCTCCCACAAGCAGCAAGGCACACCCTTGAACCAAAGCCATTGTGGCCAAGACACACACCATTAAAATCGCTGCTTTGAATGCTTTCATGCCTGTTCTCCTTTCACATTGTTGCTTACATTGAAAGGTTTTCACGGAGGAACATAAGCCGGGAAACCGAACGAGCGCAATGGGGTATTGACCCCATAGAAAATGCGCTGGCTCTTGGCGTAGGTTACCGGTAGCGATAAAGAAAGGAACAACAGTATGGGTTTAATCCTATTAATATTGGTAATTCTCTTCCTCGTGGGCGCATTGCCTACCTGGCCCCACAGCAGAAACTGGGGATACTATCCGAGCGGCGGGCTCGGACTTGTCCTCCTTATCCTGCTTATATTAGTTCTGATGGGCCGGATTTGAAGGACGAACGCGACGAGGAACGTCAGCGTATACAATACCGCAGGCGTACTGGGCATTCATGAAGAGAGCGACTTGGATCTGTGGCATACTGATCGTGTGTGCGCTGGCAGTGTCACGCTGTTCGACGGTGCAGAAAATTCTCCCGACCACTGCCTGGCGTCAGGCCCGCGTGCGTAACGAAGGCTACAGCCTCCTCTACCAACTGCTGAGTCAGGAAAGTGACGCAGCCAAAATCCTCATTATTAAACACGCTGACCCTCCGATCGCCGACATCATCAAAGAGATCGCGAGCACCTGTGACCAAGCCAGGAAGGAACTGGAGCAGTTTCATGAAAAGTATCGTGACCTCAGCTTGGAGATGACACACCTGCCGCAGATCGAACAGCAGACGCGCGCCGCGATAGAATCGACCGTGACCAAACAGTTGCTATTCTCCAGCGGCAAGAAGTTTGAAGTTCGCTTCCTCTTTACCCAAGCCGAGGCCATGAACTACGCCGCACATCTGGCGCAGGTATTGCACGATCAGGAAGACAACCCGGTTCGCAAAGAGTTTCTGGCCACGCTCTCGGAACGCTGTACCACGCTCCGTGACCGCGTGATGGAGCTGCTGAAGTACTGATCGCGGCTGTCGGTTTTAGAAATGCCAGTTGACGATAATCATGCCGGGGGCCAACTCGCCGGGCAACCCGGTAAACCATCGGTTCTCGGGCATAATGTTCACCAGCCCGATTTGTACTCCGCTGTCCGCCGCCGCCGCATAGTTGAGCAATCCGAGCTGCAATCCTGTCAGTCTGCCCGCGGAGTTCACCACGCCGGTCTGCAGACCCTTCATTGAGCCTTTCGTGTAGTTCACGAATCCGCTCTGCCATCCCAGGAAATCCATTTCATTGTAATTGATCAGCGCCCATTGTACTCCCTTGTAGCTGTCGGAGTAGTTGAGGATGAATGCCCAACTCAGGCCGGCACTTTGACCCGTGGATCCGTTGACAATCCCCAGGGCCAGCGCTTTCTGCGGGTTCTCGCTCCATATACCGATGGTCAACCCATCGATTTCCTCGGTCCGATCGAAGATGGCGATATCCGGAGTAAGGCTGAGTTGTATCGGTTTGCTTCCGGCCATCACTCCAGTCGCGACCAGAGCAACGCCCATGAATACCAGTATCCTCTTCATATAATTGTTTTTCATGGCATAAGCATATGCCGGGAAGTGGTGCGGATGCTATGGGGTGTTCACCCCATTGGAGATTTCCTGAATCCAGCCCCGACGCGGCATGTCGGTCTGGCCGTAGACTAAACAATCGTTAACTGGACACTGCTTTCGATGACGCCAGCAGAAATGGCGTAACGGGTGAGACCGGCCACGTCGTGAATATTCAGCTTCTGCATGAGACTCTGCCGGTGTTTCTCGACGGTTTTGATGCTGATGCCCAATTCCGCCGCGACTTGTTTGTTTGGCGCGCCTTCGGCAATCAGTTGGAGCACTTCAATCTCGCGCGAACTCAGGTGGGCGACCTTCTTCTTGAGCAGTCCTTCTCGATCAAGCGACTTCTGATTGCGATTGTTGAGGCGCTTGGCAATGGAGGGGCTGAAAAATGTGTTTCCTTTGTGGGCTTCCCTAATCGCCCGTGCCAGAACCTGGAGGGAGGTTTGTTTGATTAGGTATCCCGCTGCGCCCAGCGCGGTCGCCTGCTCAACATAAGCATCATCACTGTGTGCGGAAAGAATGACCACCTTGGTGGCGGGGACAACTTTGAGAATCTGCCGGGTGGCTTCCAAACCATTGAGCAATGGCATCGCGATATCCATCACGACCACGGTGGGACGAAGTTTCCTGGTCAGTTGCACCGCTTGGCGGCCGGTCTGCGCTTCGCCGACCACCTCAATATCGCTTTCGTGCTCCAGTAACGACCGCAGCCCCTCGCGCACGATCATGTGATCTTCAGCCAATAGAACGGTGATGTGCTTCATGGACACGGAAGATTCTGTCCAAAACAGAATCCATGAGCAAGTCTAAACCTTGGCGCCGTTGCCGAACGGAATCTGCGCCCGGATGGTAGTGCCTTTGCCTGGCGAGGATTCGACGGCAAAGCTGCCGCCGACCATCTCCACCCGCTCGCGCATGCCGAGCACTCCCAATCGCTTGTAGCGTTTGGCGAACAAGACGCGTTCCACCTGAAAGCCCTTGCCGTCGTCTTTGATTTCCATGCGAATCGCGCCGGGGAGTTTCCGGATGCTCACGTTCACCCGGCTGGCTTGCGCATGCTGGGCGGTATTGGTGAGCGCTGCCTGGGCGACGCGATAGAGCACCGTTCGCTTGGCGTTGTCCAATTGTTCAACCCTGGCAGCAGTAAAGGTCGTGAAGTGAATGTGGATCCCCGTCCGTTTCGTAAACTCTTTCATAAAAGAATGGAGGGCGGGAATCAGCCCAAGGTCATCCAACACCGTCGGGCGCAATTCACGGGCAAACCGATGCACGATGTCCACCGACTTTTCCACCAGCCGTTGCGTGCGTGCGATCTTTTTCGTGAGGCCCTTGGCGTTGACCGTGGCCTCATTGTTCAATGTCGCCAGATGGACGTTGATGCCCGTCAAGGTCTGGGCGATTTCATCATGCAACTCGCGGCTGATCTGCTTACGCTCTTCCTCCTGCGCTGATAGAAGCTTGTGGGCTAGACGCCGCAATTGTTCCTGTTGGTGGCGCGACTGCTCCAACAAGCCGCTGTAGTGTTGTTCGCTGTTCCGGAGGGATTCTTCCATAGCCTTGCGCCGGACGATTTCCCGTTGCAGCCGCCGGTTCGCGGCGGCCAGTTCCACGGTACGCTGGCGCAGCGTCTGGTTCACTTGACTCAAGTGGACGTTGGCCTTTCGCATGGCGTGGTGAGTTTCCTCGATTGGAGTGATTGCCTCAACAAAAAAAACTTCCGCACGCTTGATCATCCCGTCTCTGGTTCCGGCTGAGTAACTTGGCGACACCAGTGTCACCAGTGCTTGCTTGTGCATCCTGGCGATGTCCAACGTCTCCAGCCCAATAGCCATGGCCCGATGTCCCAGTCGATCTGCAGGTTGCAAGCCAGCCCGTGGCCCTTGGTTTAGGTGGTTCCGCAACGCCGCCACGTATTGTCCCGACAACTTGGTTAATTTTAGTTTCATAATATCTCCAGAATTCATGCGCCACTATTAACCCGCTGTCACTCTCTGACGATTGCCTCAAGCCGTCTATGGGGTAAAACCCTACTCAGCCGACCCGCTGATTTACTCCGTGGCGATTGGATTAATTTTTCGGAGGAGGCCTCCAGTAATCCCAGATGGGGTGAACACCCCATAGCAAAGAATCAGCCCATCGCTTAGTGTTCGCTTCAAGCGGGAATTTGAAGACGCAACAACAGAAGGGGAAAAGTACAATGAGAGCAATTAATCCAATGGCGTTGGTAGTGAATGGAACGAAACGGATCCTAACGGGTCTTGTTGTTGCGGGTGCAGCAATGTTCTTGTCGCATGACGCGCTTGCCATGCAAGCCGGAACCAGTATTCACTTTATATTCAATACAGCCATGACGAACACCATGGTCGATACCGATGCCCGTGGCACAATCCGCGGCAACCTAAACCGCCAAGGGAATGCGAACTACCTGAATCTCAAGATCTCGCTGGCCAAGCTGGCTCCCACCACGACGTATCAGTTGGTTGCCTACATCGGTAACGACACCAACTCAACAAGCGTGACGAATTTCACCACGACCTCAAAAGGCGCATTCTCGGTCACATATGTGAAAAGGGGCTGGAGTAGCGCGAGCCCGGGCGGGCAACCGTTACCGGATGCGCTGAGCCAGATCTGCACCGTCCGTGAGTTGGCTATCGTCAACGGCAGCACGCAGACAGTTCTGCGGGCGGACCTTACGGACCCGGACAAGCTACAGTACCACGTCAACAATTTCATGGCCAATACCGGATTCATTCCCGTCGCGGTCGGAGCGCTTCAGATCAATGCCACCAAACAACGCACCCAGTTCCGGTTGCAGGCCTTGGGTCTGACGCCTAGCACGACCTACCTACTTGCGATCAATGGGAGCGTTGCTCAGACGAATACGGCGAACAGCGCGGGCAAGCTGAATCTGACGGTCCTGCCTGGTTCGACGGACGTGCTTGGTATTTACACGCTGGCACTGACAGATGGCAGCGGCAGCAACGTCGTGCTTACCACAGGCGGACTCGGAGTCCCTTGCGACACCGTTGCGCCCACCGTAAGTTTCACTATTCCTGCGAATGCTGCCACGGGTGTGGCGCTCAACAGTCAGCTCGCTGTCATCTTCAGTGAGGCGATGAATCCTGCTACGATCACCAACACAACCTTTATCTTGAAGCAAGGGGGCGCGATGGTCACCGGCACGGTGAGCTACGCTGGCGTCACGGCTATTTTTACGCCAACAACCGCTCTCAGGACGAATGCCATCTATACGGCCACGATTACCACCGGGGCAACGGACTTGGCCGGTAATGCACTGGCAAGCGACTTCGTATGGAGCTTTATGACGGGCGCGTCGGAAGACACCATCAGACCCACCGTCACCGCCACCAGCCCGACGAATGGTACCACGGCTGTGGCGCTCAACAGCAAACTCACCGCCGCTTTCAGTAAGGCGATGAATCCTGTTACGATCACAAACACAACCTTTACACTGCAGCAAGGGAGCACGACGGTTACCGGCACGGTGAGCTATGTGGGCGTCACGGCGGTTTTTGCGCCCGTAAGCAATCTCACGAGCAATGTTCTATACACGGCCACGATTACCACCGGGGCAATGGACTTGGCCAGTAATGCACTGGCAACTAACTATGTCTGGAGCTTCACGACAGGCGCGTCCACAGATACAAACCGACCCACCGTCACTGCCACTAGCCCGACGAATACTGCCACGGGTGTGGCCATCAATCAGACCATCAACGCCACCTTCAGTAAGGCGATGGATCCCTTAACAATCAGCACGGCATACTTCACGGTGACCGGGCCTGGCTCAACTGTGGTGACAGGAACAGTCCTCTATGCTGTCGCGAGCAAGACTGCGACCTTTACACCAAATAGCCTTCTTGCAACCAACACCACGTATACGAACACGATTACCACCGGGGCAACGGACCTGGCTGGCAATGCACTGGCTTCGTCAACTAACTGGAGCTTCACGACGGGCGCGTCCACAGATACAAACTTAATTACAAACCCATTGTCAATCAACCTCGGAAGGGCCTCCACCTTCGCGATTATGGCGACCGCGGCGACCAGTGGCGGCGGCGACAACATTACCGGAGACGTTGGGTTGTATCCGGGTAGTTCACAGGGAATCCCGCCGTCAGAAATCAGCGGGACGATCCATGTGGATGATCAGGCCATAATTGATGCTCAAGCCGATTTGTTGGCCGCGTATAACGACGCCGTTAGCCGATCGGTCAACGCTCAAACGTTGGAAGGCAATCTGGGCGGGCTGACCAAGTACCCTGGCCTCTATGTGAACTCGAGCTCGACCGGAATATCTGGATCGGGAGCAAACGCGATTCTAACTCTCGATGCCCAGGGTGACCCGAATGCGGTCTTCATCTTCAAGATGGGGTCCACGCTTACCACGGGTCCTGGTACCAGTATTGTCCTGAGCGGCGGGGCACTGGCGAAAAACGTCTATTGGCAGGTCGGCAGTTCAGCGACCTTGGATACGACCACCATCTTCAAGGGAAACATACTGGCTGCTGTTACCATCACGGTGAATAACGGTGCCGCGGTGGAAGGCAGATTGTTTGCCGGCTCAGGCGGCGGAGCGGGCTCGGTGACTGTACAGTCCAGCACCATTACAGTGCCTGCACCATAAGACACGAGTGATTGGATCAGTTTTTAGAGGGGCACCAGTAATCCCAGATGGGGTGAACACCCCATAGCGAAGGGCCGGCCTATCGCATAGCCTGCATCGCCAAATGGTGAACCCAAAGAAACGACACAAGGTCTTCAAGGTCATCTTGGCGGGTTTGGTGGGCGGATTATTGGCTGCAGCGTCGATCGCTACGGCGTCTAATCCTTTGGACGATGTGAAGGGCTTCAGTGATTTTCCCGCAGCCGACCTTGGCCGCATGCTTGATGGTGACATTCTCGGTACGCGGGGTTCGCTGATGAATTTTCCCAATGGGCTCTCTGTGCAAACATGTTTCGTGACACCGGAGGCGGCAGAGGAAACGGCCAGGCAATTGCAGGATTGGGATCCATTGCCGCACGAAGCGCTGAAGGTGTTCGCGTATCAAGCGATGCGTGGGCCGTGCGAGGCATCGGATTTTCAAAGCCTGAACCTGAAGTCGAATCAGGGCGCCATCCGCTGGCTGCTGGACAAGACCCTGGCCACCACGGCCGACAAATCGGATCTCAACCTGACACGCGCCGAGGCGCAACGACTGGCGAACTGTGCCAATAGCAATTCCGATACCCAGGATGTGAGTGCGTGCTGGGTGGAGTTGCTGCGTGAACGTGTCGCTGTGTTCCAGCGCGATGGGTTCGACGGCCTGCCGCCGTACGAAGCCAACGGTGTAACGGTGTCACCGCGGACGCAGCTTCGCGAGATGCTGCGTGAGCAACCAGCCGTGGCCAGTCAGTTTGCGACGCTGTTGCAGCAGAGCGGGCTGCTGGGCGGCCAGGGGGCAGAGTCGCTCACGCCAACGTTGTACTGGACTCTGTTCGAGGCCAACCACCGCGCCACGTTGAGCCTCGGGGCTATCTACCTGTTGCCGCAAGGTGATCACTACCAACTCTTGGATGTGCAATATTACGTCAGCGGCAAGTACTACGCAGCTGCGACACTATGTGAGATCTGGCCGATACGCGTTGGCGATAAATCGGGCGCGCTTGTATGGCGGGGTGATTTCGTTGCGGCGCCGGCGCTGTCGTTCATCAGGGGAACCGACCGGATCGTCTACGGCGCGATCCTGCTTCAGGAGATCAAGAAGGTGGTCCGCTGCTTCCATGATGACTTAAAGGCAAAAACGCTAACCCGTCACAGCGCCTCGACCAGGATTTTCGCAAATCCAAGCATCTCATCGGTTGTCCGCTGAATTCGCCTATTTATGGCGAGATCAGCTTTTAGCGGGCACCTCCAATCACCAACGGTAGGGTTATACCCCATAGCAAATGGGCAGCCAATCGCGTAGCCTGTCTCATGGTGAACCTGAAGTAGACCGAAAGGAAAATCATATGTTGTGGACAATTGCTATCATACTGATGGTTCTGTGGGCGCTGGGACTGGTGAGCAGTTACACGATGGGAGGGTTTATTCACGTCCTGCTGGTGATTGCCATCATCGTGGTGTTGATCAGGATCATTCAGGGCCGACGAGTGGTGTAAAAAACGGTTAATTAAAACAAGAAAGCTGGAGGTTAGAGATGAGTTCAAGAATGGTTGCAGTTATACTAATCGCTATCGGCATCGTGGTGCTCGCTTACTCTGGCGTCACCTTCAAGACCCCGGGAAAATCCGTCGATTTCCTCGGAATGCACATCGAAACCACCCATAGCCACTTTATTCCCCCAGTCGCCGGTACGATCGCGCTGGTCGGCGGGATCGTGTTGCTGCTCGTAATGAGCCCCAAAAGGGATTGATAGGAATAGACTGGAGAGTCGCTTCCGTTTGCGGCAAGCCAACGCCTGTAAGCGAAGGCCATGCCTGCCCGTTCCCGGTAAGAGACCTTGAATTTCAGCCATCGGGCGGGTACTATGTATGCGCTTTGCAGTGCTGGCCTGGCGCTGTACGAGTATTAACACTGCAAGGCAAGGCTGAGCGTTGATGACGACAAGAATCCTATTGTCCGCAAAAATTCACCGGGCCACGGTGACGCATTGCGATCTTCATTACGAGGGCAGTTGCGGAATCGGACCCGATTTGCTCAAGGCATCCGGCATCGTACCGTGCGAACGTGTTTCGGTGCTGAATGTCTCCACGGGTAGCCGCTTGGAGACGTATGCGATTCGCGGTAAGAAGAAAGGCGAACTGTCGCTCAACGGCGCCGCTGCGCGGCACGCAACCGCAGGCGATAAGGTCATCATCGTGGCCTATTGTCTTGTCCCAGAAGACCGGGTGGCGAAGCACAAAGCCCGCGTTGTTATCGTGGACGGAAAGAATCGCGTCATCTCCACACGCACTGTGGGTCCCCTCGACTAAATGCCGTTCTTCGCTTGCGGTCGCCATTCGCCTGCGGTAGAAGGACTCCTCATGCAATCTGTTTTCACGGCGGCGCTTCTTGGATTGTCATTGGCCGCCGGCACGTTGCAGGCCGACAGCGGAAATTTGACGAATGACGCACGCGCCATTCTCCATCGCGTCGTCGCCAATCGTCCCACGCAGGATTTTGTGCTTAAAGCGCGTCTCTTTCCCACACGCGAGAAAACCATTCCACTTGAGATCTTCGTTAAGAACTCGGCGGAAGACACACGCACGATTTACAGGACATCTGGGTTCGCTCTCCTCGTCATACAACCCGTGCAAGCAGAACCGCGGTTTTTTTTGGGTGGCACGAACGAGCTGACTGGATTGAGACGGATGGAAAAACTTCTCGGCTCGCATTTCACATACTACGATCTCGGCACACCGTTCCTGCACTGGCCTAACGAGAAGTTTCTCGGAGAGGAATTGATGCGTGGCCGCGACTGTTTCCTGCTGGAGACTGCGACGACCAACGCGCCATACGCTCGCGTGAAAATGTGGATCGATGAGGAATTCTTTGCGCTGCTGCGGGCCGAGGCCTTCGACGACGGTGGCGCGCTGATCAAACGATTCGCAATTGGCAGTTTCAAGAGAATCGGAGATGTATGGATCCCCCGCGGGGTGGAAATTGCCGATGTGCCGCCCGGCCAGGCACTGCCCGCCGAGGAGAAATCCCGGTTGGAGATCTACGATGGGAACTACGACAGCAAACTTCCTGCCGGGTGGTTTTTGCCTGAACGTTTCGCGGAACCTCAGGATGCCTCTGCTCAAACTCCTCCGCGCTGAGATTACGATGCCGGCAACCGAGTTGCGGAATCGCTGCCCGCCTCCCGATCATATCGTTCGGGTGAAAGCCCCAATTCTGCCAGCAATGACAGGTCGGCATCTGCTTCTGGGTTCTCCGCCGTAAGCAGTCTTTCGCCGAAGAATATCGAGTTGGCACCGGCGAAGAAACACAGCGCCTGTGCCTCGCGCGAGAGACGGGAACGTCCTGCGGATAATCGCACTCTTGTGTGCCCCAACACGATCCGTGTTGTCGCCACAAGGCGTACCAGTGCGAAAACATCCACTGGCGGCAGGTTCTCAAGCGGTGTGCCGGCGATTGGCACCAGACAGTTGATCGGCACGCTCTCTGGCGGAGGGTTAAAACTGGCCAGCACCTCCAGCATCCGCAACCGGTCCATTTCACTTTCCCCCAGCCCTATGATTCCGCCGCAACAGACACCCAAACCCGCCTGCTGTACCGCGCGAATTGTCCGCAACCGATCCTCGAAGCTGTGCGTGGTAATGATTTGCGGATAAAACTCCGGGCTGGTGTCTAGATTGTGGTTGTAGATCGCCGCGCCGGCTTCCTTCAGTTGCCGCGCGGCTGTCTCGCCGAGTTCACCCAACGTCACACAAACTTCCAGACCCAGCGCGTTTACCGCCTGTACGATGTCCAGTACCGATTTGAATTGTGCCGTGCCCTCGCGTGCGCCCCGCCACGCTGCACCCATGCAGAATCGCACAGCGCCATTCCGTTTGGCATTCTGCGCCGCCGCAACTACCTCCGCGATTGGCAACATCTTCTCCGCCTTCACCTTGGTCGAGTAGCGCGCACTCTGGGCGCAATAAGAGCAATCCTCGCTACAGCCGCCCGTCTTGATGCTCAGCAATGCGCAAAGCTGCATTTCGTTGCTCTTCCAATTCTTCTTGTGGACGGCATGGGCTTGCTCGATCAACTCGAAGAACGGTTGATGATAGATCCGCTGCAGGTCTTCCAACATTGGCGAACTCATCGTGAACGCATCGTAACAGGCGCCTTCTCACCACGCAAGAACCCGGTTCTGCAGCCCGCCGGCAACGGTGCAACACCCTGTCCTGTAGTAACTTGCATATTTTATACGTCCAACGCGATGTTAGGTTGCCTCACTGGGCTGGTTTCTGGTAGCTTACACGCCACTTATGGACAAGACCATCCGCAGAATATGTGAGATGCTCCAAAGTCCCGACGGCATGCGGCGTTGCGCTGCCGCCATGGTCCTCACGGAACTCACCCCAAAAGATGCGGCTGTGATTCGCGCCCTCGGCGGCGCCCTCAAAGACGGCGGCAGCCAGTTGCTGACGCGTTATGTGCTCGAAGCGTTCGAGGCGATGGGTACGCGCGCCGTCGTGCCCTACGTCCTGCCACTGCTTGATGCTGAAGACACGGAAACGAAGCTGCGCGCGGCGGGTATTTTGGCGCGTGTCGGCGGCGACATTGTGGAAGAACTCCGTCGCCGGTTCGAGAAAGCCGACAGTCGCCAGAAACACGTCTTTGTTGACATCCTCGCCCGCATCCACAGCCGTGGCTCCATGCAGATAATTCTTGATTCGCTGTTTGATCCCGATTTCGAACTGGTCAAGGAAGCCTGCCAGGCCGTGCGCCGCCACATTGCGGACACCACACCGAAGGATCGCCTCGCGCTCCACAAGCAGGTTGTCAAGTTCATGAAAACGGCCCGTGTGAAGAAGAACGAACGGGTGCTGACCTCATGTCTGTTGCTGATCGGATACCTCGGAGCGCCCGAAGCTCGGGGGATTCTTCTCAAACACACCGGCCGTCGGACCCCTACCTTCATCCGTCGCAATGCCCTCTTCGCCCTCAAGGGACTCGAGTTCACGGGCGCGGCGGTCAACCAGGTCGCCCGTCAGATGCTGAAATACCTGGCCGAACCTGATTTTCCGAACATCGGTCAACACGCGCTCGATATCATCGAACGATTGCCGCTTCCTGTCTCCTACGTTGCGCAATGGCGCAAGTTGCTGAGCAGCAAGCATCCGAGTGTGCGTGCATTTGCAGCGCGCAAACTGGCGGCATACGACAAAATTCCTGTTAACCGGTTGCTGCTGCGTCTGCTCGATCATGCCGACAGGCAGATCGGCGAGATCGCCGCGGGAGCGTTGGCGCGGCACAAGGGCGCGGTCAAACTGTTGTTGCAGGCGCTGGCTCGGGAGCGGAAGGCCGAGCCGGCTTGGCGGCTTGCCAAGATTCTTAAACCGCATTCCGAAACCATCGATAAGAAGACCGCGAAGAAGTTCGCTGTGCTCACCGCCCGTGCCATGGAAGCCGGCAACCCGCGCCACGAAGCGCTTTTGTATTTCCTGAGGAACATCGATTTGAAACTGGCAGATGGTGTCTGGCGCGACGTTGGGGTGAAGCTGAGGAAGGCAAGAAAATGGGACAAAGCTGCGGCTTGTCTGCGGCAGCTCGCGCACCCGGAAGGTTTCGATAACGAAATTCGCTACGATCTGAGCGTCTGCAACCTCAAGCTCTCTCCGAAGGAACTCGCCGGCAACCTCCGAGCCGGGGACGCCGCGCTGCGCGGTTTCCAAACACTGCTTCAGGATAAGAAATTCAAACTCTTTGAACACTTAAAGAAAGACAAGGCGCTCGAACCGATCGATCTGTTCTACGTCGGGTTCCACTTCAGCGAGAGCACCGGTTCGGAAGGACAATTGGGCCGGAACCTGCTTGACTACGTTGCTCGCCGTTGGCCGAAATCCAAGGAAGCCAAGGCTGCCCGCAACAAACTCAAAGTGGCGGGACAATCGTCTACGAACGTTGCCTCTGGAACAAGCCAGCGGGCTTGAATATAACCCTCGTCCCTCTCAGGATTTTGTGGAAGATCCCCGACACGGTTGTGTCGAGGCCAGTGCATTCGCCAGTGCGATCCACTGATCCAAGTCCAGTTCCTCGGCGCGCACTGTCGCTGAAATACCCAAGCGGGCAAACGCTTCTTCCACGTCGCTGAAACCCGTCAGTTGCTTCTTCAGCATCTTGCGCCGATGAGCGAACCCGGCTCGCACCGCGTCGGTAAACCGTGCGCCCGGCACCGGCGTTACGCGTGGGTCACGCCGCTCCAATACCACTACCGCACTCTCGACCCGTGGCGAAGGATAGAAACAACGCGGCGACACAACGTGCGCCACAGTCACGTGGTAATACACCTGCGTGAGCAACGACAACGCTCCGTACTCCTTGGTGCCCGGTCGCGCAGCCAATCGCGTTGCAACCTCCCGCTGCAAGGTAAGCACCATCGCCTGCGGTTTCCGTGGCGCCTCGACAAACCGCTCCAGAATCGGTGTCGAGATGCTGTACGGCAGATTCGCCACCACCTTGTACCCGTCAGGAAAAGGCACGACGGTGCCGATCGCCTTGACCGCATCCCCCTCGACCAACTGCAAAAATGGGAATTGCTCGCGCAAGTAAGCGCACAAACGACGATCCTTTTCGATGGCTATCACGCGCTCGGCACGCGCGATTAGTTCGGCGGTGAGAACGCCAAGCCCCGACCCGATTTCGATGACGGTTTCATCCGGTCTAATCCGCGCCTGCTCAATGATGATCGCGAGAATGTTCGCGTCGATGAGGAAATTCTGTCCCATCGCCCTGCTGGGGCGTATGCCAAGCTCGGTGAGCAACCATCGTACTTCGGTCAGTGTCATTGCGGGGATTGTCTCACGCAGAGACGCAAAGACGCAAAGAACTTCTCATTGGCTAACGACAGGCATGAAGTTCGCGCTCCGCGCCAGCCCAACGAAAAGGCTCAACCGCAGCGTGTCGTACGCGGTGTCGGCGCGAGGGTTAGGCACGTTCACTTATGTGCGATTGGCTTTTCGGTGAATAGGTAGTCTTTAAGTTCTTTGGAAAACTTCGGGTCTTTGCGCCGAATCCACTCCAGCAACATGGAAGCGTGTTCCTTTTCCTCATCGCGGTTGTGGGTAAGGATTGCCTTGAGTTCTTTGTCTTTGCATACATCAGCGCGCTGGTTGTACCAATCGACGGCTTCCAACTCTTCCACCAACGAAACGAGCGCTCTGTGCATGTCGCGCGTTTCGTCGGACAGCTCTTCAACGGGTTCGTGATAACCGACGCTTGCCATTGCTTTCTCCTTTCTTCGTAGCTAGTAAGTTGTGATGGCGCCTAACAATATAGCAGATCTCACCTCGACGCAATTAACTGCGTCAGTTCTTGGCGCCGGTACGCCTTTGCGTGAGTTTGGCTGCCAGGTTGATCGCGGCAATCATGCTGTCAGGATTTGCGATACCCTTCCCCGCGATGTCGAACGCCGTTCCGTGGTCGGGCGACGTGCGAACAAATGGCAAACCGAGTGTCAGGTTCACGCCCGAATCGAATGCAATCATTTTTAACGGTGCGAGCCCTTGATCGTGGTACATCGCCACAACGGCGTCGAATTCGCCACGATACGCCTTGTGAAACAGAGTGTCGGCCGGCCACGGCCCGGTGACGTTCATACCTTTGCGTTTCGCGCTATGGATCGCCGGCGCGATGATGCGTTGCTCTTCGTCGCCGAGCAAACCACTTTCGCCTGCGTGCGGATTCAACCCCGCCACGCCGATTCTTGGTCGTCGTATGCCAAACCGTTTACATGCATCATGGCTGAGTTCAATGACCTCGGCAATCCGCTTCGTCGAGAGCAATCGCGGCACTTTCGACAACGGCACATGAATTGTCACCAGAGCCACGCGAAGAGGACCGCTCGCCCGCCGTAACCTCGGCGAAGGCGGGCCAATAAGCATCATGGCGAAACGTTTCGTATGCGCGATGTGCGCAAGCAGTTCTGTGTGTCCTTCGAATCGGTAACCGGCGTCGCGCAGAAGTTGTTTGCTGATGGGCGCGGTGACGAGTGCCGCCAATTCGCCCGACAGACAGCGGCGCGCGCCTTGTACGACCCAGTTGATGGCGTCGGACCGGCATTTTGTATGTGGGTCGCCGATGACTTCGTAGTCGAATTTGCGGTCGAGCTTGCGCGAGGCAAGCGCCTTGGCGACGATTTCCGGGCCGATGCCCGTGACATCGCCCAGCGTGATGCCTATTCGCCTGCGGCTCATAAATTCCAAGAATCAAGCATCAAATCCCAAACAAAACTATCAGTCGCGTCGTTGCGCAATCGAGCCTGTTTGAGATTTGGAATTTTATGCTTGGGATTTCCTCTTAGTAGATGTGGATGTACGCCTTGGCGCGGAGTTGTTTGACCCATTCCTCCTGGAGTTTGGCGCGCTTCTGTTGCAGGAGGATGTTCTCAATCTGGTCACGCACCTCGGACAATGGTTTGACGTGAGCGGGCTGAACGTCATCGACCTGCAGAATGTAATAGCCGTCCGCGGTCTCGACAATCCCGCTGTGTTGGCCCGGTTTCAGTTGGAATGCTGCGTCGCGCAATTCGTCGCGCAGGTTATCGCGCGTGATCCAACCCCAATCGCCGCCGTCCTTCGCCTCTCTGGCCTCGGAGTACGTACGCGCCAGGCTGTCGAAACTCTCCTTGCCATCCAGCTTGGCGAGAATTTCCGTGGCGAGTTTGCGGTGCGGATCATCGGCTGCCACCGCTGGCGAATTCGTAGCGTCGATGCTGTTGGTGCAGACGCCATTGGTGCTGACAGTGTCGGCGTTGACGCTGGTGGTGCTTGGCGGTCGTCGAACGACGATCATCCGCAGTTTGACCTGGTCGCCGACTTTATACTCGTCCAAATGGTCCTGGTAATACTTCTCCATCTTGGCGGGCGAGACCACGACCTCCTGTTGAACCTTCTTGTTTCGCATGGCCTGTACGACTATCCGTTCGTGGAGTTGTTCGCGATACTGTGCGAGCGTCATCTTCTGCGCTTCGAGCGTCTTGATGAAGGATTCGCGGTTGCCGCCGAATTCGCTGGCTATGACTTCGCTCAGTTCCCGGTCGACGATGTTGTCGGGGATGTTGTAGCCCTTCTCCTTGAATTCCTGGAGGATCAGTGCGCGCTCGATCAATTGGTTCATCGCATCCACCTGCGCCTCGTGCACCTTCGCAAGCAGTTCGTCTCCGGTATATTGCTGGCGAATCCGCATGACCACCGGCATGGCCAGCATCCGCACTTCGCTGTAGGTGATTACGCGGTCGTTAACCACAGCCGCAACGCCATCCACGATTTCGGGCGGAGCTGTCGCTGCTCGCCCAGTCACCGCCAAAAACAGCAGCGGAACAAGAATTAGTTTCATGGTGAGTCTCGTACTAAGCGGGATTTCATGTCGGTTGCGCATCGGCGTGAAGAATACTGCGGTCGCTACGCCGACGCAAGCTGTTGCGCACCCCGCAGTGTTCAGTTCGCCTGCGGTCCCGCCGCAATAATCTCGGCGGGGACTCCATTGAACTGCTCGAAGTTCTTCGCAAATTTTGCCGCCAAATCCTGCGACCTATGCTCGTAGTTGTGCGCGTCTTGCGCCGAGGCCCGCGGGTCAAGGACTTCCAGCGGCACGCCGGGCAACGCCTTTGGCACTTCAAATCCAAAAATCGGATCCTTGCGAAACTCGGCCTTGTCGAGTGTGCCTTCGAGGATCTGCGTGACATTCTCGCGGTTGATGGTCAACCGAATCCGTGGCGCTTTGCCGAACGGGTTGCCCACCCATCCTGTATTCAGCAAGTAACAGTGTACCTTGTGCTTCTTCATTCGTTCCGCAAGCATCCGGGCATACGTTTGCGGCGGCAGCGGCAGGAATGGCGCGCCGAAACAGGTCGAGAATATCGGCGCGGGGTCCTTGCCATCGCTCGTTTCCGTCCCCGCCAGTTTCGCCGTGTAACCGCTCATGAAATGATACATCGCCTGCGCGGGACTCAGTCGCGCCACCGCCGGCAGCACGCCGAACGCGTCGCAGGCTAGGAAAATGACCGCCCGCGGATGTCCGCCCATGCCACTCAGTTCAATGTGCGGAATATATTCGAGCGGATAAGCGCACCGCGTGTTCTCCGTCACCGAATCATTGTTGTAATCCGGCTCGCGCGTCACCGGATCAACCACCACGTTCTCGATGACCGAACCAAACCGGATTGCCTCCCAGATCAACGGCTCGCGTTTCTTGGTCAATTTGATGCACTTTGCGTAGCAGCCGCCTTCGAAGTTGAACACGCCGGTGTCGCTCCATCCATGTTCGTCGTCGCCGATCAACGTGCGGTCGGGATCTGCTGACAAGGTCGTCTTGCCCGTGCCGCTGAGGCCGAAGAAGACCGCCACGTCGCCTTTTGTGCCGATGTTCGCCGAGCAATGCATCGGCAGTACGTTCTTCGACGGCAGTATGTAGTTTAGCGCGGTAAAAATGCTCTTCTTCATTTCACCGGCATACTGCGTTCCGCCAATCAGCACCGTTCTCCGCGCGATATCGAGGATCACGAACGCCTCGCTGTTCAGCTTGTACTTCTTCGGATCGGCGAGAAATCGGCAGGCATTGATGACCGTCCACTCAGGAACGTGGTTGACCAGTTGGTCAGGCGCGGCTTTACGGAATAATTGTTTGACGAACAATGCATGCCACGCCAGCTCCGTGATGATCCGGATCGGTATCGTAAAGCGCGGGTCTGCGCCCGCGAATGCATCGACGACGAACAATTCGCGGTTCTGCAGGGAATTCATCACCTCTTGTCGCAATGACAGATAATCCGTCTCAACGATTGGTTGATTGACCTTGCTCCACCAAATCCGGTCGTGACTCGATGGTTCATCCACAATGAATTTGTCTCGAGGGGAACGTCCTGTCCGCGGGCCCGTCATCACATTCAACGCACCGCTGACGGTCAATACGCCCTCGCCCCGCCGCACCGCCTCTTCCACTAATTGCGCGATGGACAGATTCCAATGCATCGTGCTGGATTGCGGTATACCAAGATCCTTTAAATGTTGGTGATGACTCATCAAGCGCTCCTGCCACTTGCCCGCGGCATTTACATGGGTTGATCACACAATTGCAATATAAAACATCACCGGCCGTGCGCCTCGTCTCACATCCCGTAAAAACTCTCGACGTCCAGTCCGGTCTCCTCGCCAACACGGCGCGTGATGGCGTCCACTTCGGCGTCCGCCAGCGCCGTGACCGATTTCCATGCGGGATTGCCATCCACGATTGCCATTGGCTTTCTCGCCACCGTGCAAATCTGCACTCCATGGATACGACCACCCGCATTAACGACGTCCCGAAGCCGGCTGCAATACGCGTCGATTTCGTCCGCCGATGGCCCGCGTCCATGCAGCTTAAGAAATAAACTCTGAATGAAGATTGGCCGATCTTTCGCCGTCGCCGTGATGTTCTTCAAGATCCGCGCGAAGGGAATCTTCGCGCGGTTGATGAGTCGGAAATACTCCTCGGTCCCTGCATCGAGTTTCGCCCATACCTCGCCGTCGTTGGCGTCCATGATCGCCAATCCCCGTTTCACGTCGGCGCGAGCCAGCCCGACTGCGTTGGTGATCAACACGATCTTCACTCCGTGCGGTTTTATCTTCGCAATCGTCTTGATGACCGCTGAGAAATTCCGAAGAGTGGTTGGCTCTGCGTCGCCGCTTAGCGCGATGTCGTTGAGGCGAAGCAACCCGGGAGGCACGGCGTTGAACGGCGGAAGCTGCGTCAGCCCGCCCGACTGCACAATCTCAAGCGTGGCGCGCAGTTCTTTCTCGGCAACGGCGATGTCGAACTTCTCCGCCGGTGCCGCAGCGCTACGGCCCACCTGACAATAGATGCAATCAAAGTTGCAGACTTTGTCAGGGTTGGTGTTGATGCCAATGGAAATGCCGCGACTCCGGCGTGAAAGGACCGCATAGACAAACTTGAAGTTCTCAAGCTGCCGCCCATGTTGCCGATGTGCCGATAACATTGTCATAACGGAACAATATCCACAGATTTCACAGATTATCACGGATTAAATCCGTGTAATCCGTGTTATTCATAGATAAAGTCAACTCTGATGGAACCGCCGCCTAATCTCAAATCCGGCCTTGCCGTGCTCCTCGGTCGCACCAACGTCGGCAAATCGACGCTGCTCAATGCGCTTGTCGGCACCAAGATCGCCATCGTCACGCCCAAGCCACAGACCACGCGCGACACCTATCACGGCATCGTCACGCGACCTGAAGGCCAGATCGTGTTTGTGGACACGCCCGGCATATTCAAGACCCAGCCGAGCCGGCTTGTCGCCAATCTTCACCACAAAGTCCGCGATGCCATGGAAGGCATCGACGTAATCGTCCATGTCGTTGATCCATCGCGGCCAATCGGTTCCGAAGACCAGCGCGTGACTGAGCTGGTCGAGCACGCAGCGCAGCCGAAGATTCTTTGCATGAACAAGATTGACCTTGGCGAGTTGCCATTCCGCTCGTCGTGGCTGGCGCGCGGTCCTAAGTACGCCTCTGTGGTGGAAGTCTCTGCGCTCAAGGAAAAGAATATCGAGCTTCTCATCAACGCCATCTTCCGTCATTTGCCAGTCGGCCCGGCGCAGTATCCAGATGGTCAGGTCACAAATGTCACCAACGAATTCTGGATCTCCGAACTTATCCGCGAAAAACTTTACCTGCAAACCTCGCAAGAAGTCCCCTATACCGCCACTATCCAGGTTGAATTGGTCGAAGACCGCAAGGACAGGCAAGGCAAGCCGGTTCTCTACATCAAGGCCGTCATCCTCACCACCGACGACCGCCATCAACGCATGCTCATCGGTCAAGGCGCGAGAAAGATCAAGAACATCGGTAGCGCCGCCCGCCATGAGCTCGAAGTAGCCATGAACAAGAAAGTCTTCCTCGACCTTGATGTACTGGTGGATGAAGACTGGATGAATCGGTTGCAGTAAGCCACGAGGGTGCCGGGTGTCAAAACCGCTGGACGCGGACATGGACGCGATCAGGGCGCAGGAACCAGTTCAGCATAAAACTGACGATGCTGATGACGATTGCGCCGCCGACGGCCGTCCAGAATCCTTCAACATGGAACGCGGGGATAAGCCAGCTCACGAGTTTGAGCATCAGCCCGTTGACGACCAAGGTGAACAGGCCCAGAGTCAGGATGTTGAACGGCAGGGTCAGCACGAGAACCAGTGGACGCAGATACGTGTTGACCAATGCCAACAGAATGGCGGCAGCGATGGTGGTGCGCACCGCAGCTTCTGGCTCGACCCAGATACCACGGAACATGGCTTCCACGACCACCAACGCCAGAGCATTGATGGCCAGCTTAACAAACAAGAGTATCAAGCTGCGCGCCATCGGGTTCACAGTTTCCACTTGATGATCGAACCGATGGCGTGGGTGACGGGGTTCTCGACTTTCTTGTGCTCGAGGACAGCTTCGATGGCGTTGCGCAGGTCGTGACTCTTGACCTTCGCAGGATGTTGCCAGTTGTCATCAATGCGGCCGATGTAGCGAACCCGAAACTTGGAATTGAGGACGAACGCCTCCGGTGTGTACCTCGCGCCATACGCCTGCGCAACGCGCTGGGTCTCGTCGCGCAGGTAAGGGAAGTTGTAGTTCCTCCGGGTCGCCCGTCTGACCATGTTGTCAAAGGAATCTTCCGGATACCCGGCACTTTCGTTGGCGTTGATGGCGATGAATTGGACGCCCCGTGGAGCGAACATCCGCTGAAGACCAATCAAGCGGTCCTCGTACGCCTGGACGTATGGGCAATGATTGCACGTAAACACGACGACCACGACCCGCTTGTCCTTAAACTTTGAGAGCGAATGATCTTTGCCGTCCACTCCGGGAAGGGCAAAGTCAGGAGCTTGCTGATCAATCTCAAGTTTCTTCATCGAAAACCTATATCTTCGCCTTATATCTCGCTGATTCACTTCTAGGCTACCAGCGGCTGCGAAAACGTCAAGACCCAGTCGGTACCCCGACGCAAATACATTGAGAGCGTCGGCAATATCTGTTACAGAAGACTCGGTTCACCAGCGCGAAACCGGACTTGGATAATTCTTATGGGAAACACGAATAGTTTTGCGCAACAAGCCGCGGCGACCATCAATGGCGCCGTCTCCTCTTTGCCAACCCACCGGGTGATGATCGGCCTCGACGGATTCGTGGACGAAATTATCAGTGTGGTGGACAAACGCGAGTCGGTCGACAAGTTCACGCGTGTGCCGACCGTTACCGCCTTCGCACAGCGCATCGCAAGGGCGGCGGGACGAAGCTCCAACGCCGAGTTGGTGGTCGAACGCGTCAAGATGGGCGGCAATGGCCCGATCATGGCCAACGCACTGGCAACGTTCGGTATGCAGGTAACTTACATCGGCAATGTAGGTTACCCGACTGTGCATCCCGTATTTGCCGAGTTTGCAAAACGCGCCACCGTATACAGTATCGGCGAGCCGGGATGGACCGACGCATTGGAATTCGATGACGGCAAACTGCTGCTCGGCAAACGTGCGGCGTTGTGCGATGTGACATGGGCGAATATCGTCGAACGCGTTGGCCGTGAGAAGCTGGCTGAGGTGTTCACGCAGGCGAGGCTTGTCGGACTTCAGAACTGGACGATGCTGCTGCATATGAGCGACATCTGGCAGCACATGTTGGACGAGTTGTGCCCACGGCTCACTTTGCGACGGACATTATTCCTTGATCTCGCCGATCCCGAGGAGCGCGATCCGGACGACATTCGGCGCGCACTCAAGTTGATCAGCCGGTTCGAAAAGCACTTCGATACGTACCTGGGCCTGAACGAGAAGGAAACGTTCGAGATCGGCAACGTGCTTGGCTACAAAGGCGCCCGAGACGGCGAAGCGGCGGTCAAAGGCGTCGCCCGGTTTATCTGGGAGGCGTTGAAAATCTCGGGAGTGATCGTTCATCCGCGCGCTTACGCAGTCGCGGCCTCTGCGCAGGGTGTTGTCAAGGTGGACGGTCCGTTCACGCCGAAACCAATGATCAGCACCGGCGGAGGCGACCACTTCAACGCGGGTTTTTGCCTCGGCAAACTTATCGGCGCTGACAACGAGACTGCGCTACAGATCGGCGTCGGCGCCAGCGGTTACTACATCCGCACGGGCAAAAGTCCGTCGGCCAACGATCTCATCGATTTCCTACGCACGTTGTAGCCGCAGTTTATTCCCGTACACGGATCGGCAACACCACGGTCGCCAAGCCGCGCCACTGGAGACGGCGTTGGATGGCGTAGGCAGTTTCGTTGTGCAGGATGCGCTGATACCATTTCTCTCGCTCGAATATGAGTTTACCCGTGAAGAAGGTTGCCTTCGGGAATCGTTGCGCAAGCTCAACGCAGATTTTCTCCGCGCCTTCGACCGGCTCGATCCCAACGTCTATTGCGCTGGTTGCCGCCAACCCGTGGCTGCGGGCAAACGCGACGTACATGTCGAGGTCCTCGTGGACGTGCCACTTGAGCGCATACAGCGAGTGCAACCCCAGCCCACCGTAGCGGTTGACCAACAGCACGGCAGTGGGTTTGCTCGGGTCGAGGTCCTTCGGCGTCGTGTCGCCCTCGTTCCCAGTGGGGATATCCTCAAGCGTCTTTGAAAGGATATCCATTTTGGCGGCGACTGTCCGGTAATGATGCCGTATCGCCCAGCATAGTGCGACCAATAGCGAGGTGACCACGAGCGTCATCCAACCGCCTTCGGTGAATTTCTCCGCGCCTTCGACCGGCTCGATCCCAACGTCTATTGCGCTGGTTGCCGCCAACCCGTGGCTGCGGGCAAACGCGACGTACATGTCGAGGTCCTCGTGGACGTGCCACTTGAGCGCAT
>JBEKLX010000020.1:0-22844 GCA_050008795.1 Verrucomicrobiia bacterium
ACGTCCGACAATCGTGATCAGGTCACGCTCCAGCAACGTTTTCACGACGCCATCCACCTCCACACCGCGAATTGCCGCAATGTCTGCGCGCGAAATCGGTTGTCGTAAGGCGACTATGGCAAGGGTCTCCAAGGCCGGCAACGACAGGCGGTGCGGCCGCGCCTCATCTAGCAGCTTTTTCAGCCATGGCGCATACTCGGCACGGCTGACCAGCCGCCAGCCTCCCGCGATCTCGACAAGTTGAACGCTCCGTGATCGCGTGTCGTACTCAACCTTTAATTCCTCCAACGCTGCGGCAATTTGTGCTTCCCGCACGTTGCGGAATGATTCCGCCATAGCCGGGTTTTCCTCGTCTGTTGCCTCGGCGAAGATCGTTCGCATCTCCTTGATCGACAGCGGCCGCTCCGCCGCAAACAGGACCGCTTCCACGATGTTTTTCAGTTCGACAGTCATATCCTCCAGCGTCACACCACCTTTATCACGTGAATCTCTCCGAACGCTTTCTCCTGTCTGACCTTCAGCCGTTTGAGCCGGATCAACTCCAGCACTGCGAGAAAGGTCACCACTACTTCCGTTCGCGTCGCCGCTTCGGCGAACAATTCAAGGAAGACGATATCGCTTCGGTTGCGCATAGTATAGAGGATTTCCTCGATTTTGTCGCTGACCGTGAATCGTTCTTCAACGATCTCACGGAACTCCTCGCGGGCGCTGGTCCGCTTCAGAACTTCGCCGAACGCGTTGATTAGGTCGAAAATGCTGACCTCAGCCAACGGTTGCTCGACATCGGCAGGGATGTCCTCCGCTGTCGCGCCACGGGCGAAGACGTTCGATTGCTCGTCTTCGCGCCTTCCAAGTTGCAGCGCGGCATCCTTGAATTTCTTATACTCGATCAGTTGACGGATCAATTCCCAGCGTGGATCCTCGCCTTCATCACCTTCGTGATCGGTCACCTGCTGGTCGGCTGGCAACAGCATCCGGCTCTTGATGTACATCAAGGTCGCCGCCATCACGAGAAACTCGCCTGCGACTTCCAGGTTGAGCATCTGCATTAACGACAGATATTCCATGTACTGGTTTGTGATTCGCTCGATCGGAATGTCATAGATGTCCACCTCTTCTTTCCTGATGAGGTAGAGCAACAAATCGAGCGGGCCTTCGAAGACTTCCAGTTTTACTTTATAATCGGCTTCCATTCAGAGAATCTTTTCGTTCGTTTCCGTGCCCAGCAAATCGCCCACCGTCTCCCGCCGCGTCGCAAATCCAGAACGGCGTGCCAATCTTATCGGCTACACGCTGGAGCATCGCTACATTCACCGCAACCCTACTGCTTCTCTCACCTGCCGCATCGTCTTGTCCGCCTCGGCATTCGCGCGTTCTGCGCCCCTGCGTAACACCTCGTGAACGTAGTCAAGATTCTTCACCAACTCGGCACGCTTGGCGCGCATCGGCGCGAAATACTCCAGCAACGCGTTGGCCAGTTCCTTTTTCGCCTCGCCGTAACCGTAACCGCCCGCCGCAAGTTTGGTTTCCATCTCGCGCGCCTTGTCGGCCGGCGCGATCACCCTGTAAAGCAGCAGGGGAATGTTCTTGTCCAGGTCTTTCTTCGGCGCCCCGACTGGTTGCGAATCGGTAACAATGCCCATGATCTTTTTGCGGGTCATTTTTTCGTCGCCAAAAATATCAATGGTATTCCCGTAACTCTTGGACATCTTGCGCCCATCGGTGCCGGGCATCACGGCCACCTCGGCTCGAATGCTCGCGTCGGGAATCCGAAACACCTCGCCGTACTGGCGGTTGAACGCTCCCGCGATGTCGCGTGTGATCTCGATGTGCTGTTTCTGGTCCTTGCCCACCGGCACGCAATCCGACTGCACGATCAAAATGTCCGCCGCCTGCAACACCGGATACGCAAACAATCCGTGATTCGGCCGCAATCCTTGTGAGATCTTGTCCTTGTAGCTGACGCAGTTCTCCAGCATCGCCTTCGGCGTCACGCACGAAAGGATCCACGTCAGTTCCGTCACCTGCGGCACGTCGCTCTGTCGGTAGAATACCGTGCGTTGAGGATCCAACCCACACGCGAGAAAATCCAGCGCCACGTCGAGCGCGTTCTGCCGCATCTCCGCCGGATCGGTTACCGAGGTCATCGCATGATAATCTGCGATGAAATAAAACGCGTCGCCTCGCTGCGCCAGTTCCAGCGCAGGGCGCATCATCCCGAAGTAGTTGCCGATGTGCAGTTTGCCACTCGGCTGTATGCCCGATAGAATTCGCATGGTTGTTGCAAGATACGGGATGAACAGAGCGCCTTGCGAGTAAAAAAGCAAAGGCGGCGCAAGCCGTCAACGTAACGCCGATTTCACACGCCAATTCACCCGCTGAAGACGGTGGCGCGCCTCAGCTTCAGAGCAAGACTGCAGTGTGGCGACGATGCGGCAGGCGCGCGCGCGCAGTTTTTCGCTGTTCGGTTTCACATCAACCATCAAGTTCGACACCACCTTGCCCAACCGGATCATCGAAATGGTCGTCAACATGTTCAATACGATTTTCGTCGCCGTTCCCGCCTTGAGTCGCGTCGAGCCCGTGAGCACTTCGGGACCGGTCAGGATGGTAAGTGGTGAGTGGTGAGTGGTGAGTGGAATAGAGAAACACAGCAAGAAGGTGCGCGCGCCACGGCGCTTCGCTTCGTCGAGCGCGCCTAGTACAAATGGCGTCGAACCGCTGGCAGCTATTCCGACGACAACGTCCCTGCGGCCAACGTTGCGGAATCGCACCGCTTCGGCGCCTGCGCCCGCGTCGTCTTCGGCAGCCTCTACCGCAGAATACAAAGCGTTCACACCTCCAGCGATGATGCCCTGCACCATATCGGGCGACGTGGAAAAGGTCGGCGGGCATTCGCTGGCATCGAGAACCCCCAAACGTCCGCTCGTGCCCGCGCCGACGTAAAAAAGTCGTCCGCCGCGTTTGAACGCCGTGACAATGGCGCAGATGGCGCGGTTGATGGCGCGCTTGTTCGCGCGCAACGACGGAATCACTCGCGCCTCTTCGTCAAGCATCGTGTCAATGAGTTGTGGAACCGTTCGGCGATGCAAATCCATCGTCCGTGGATTGCGTTGTTCGGTAAGCGACAAACCGTAGTGATGTTGGGCGGCGCGGCTGGAGCCCTGGTCGCCTTCGGCGCCGCCTGCGGCGGGTAAACCGCGCCCTCCAGCCGAATTGGAGGGTGCAGAGCTTGTGCTGAGTTTGTCAAAGCATCCACCTGCGCCGTGGGCGATTGCCAGCAAGAGCGTGCCATACGCCGATTCGTATTGTGGCTGACCAATGCGGGCACGGGGAAGTCGCCGGCGAATCTCCATCGCCAGCAATCGTCGGAATCCGCGATGATGCGCCAGTACTCCACCAGTTAGCATGACGATGGGGTGGGGGAGACGCAGTTTTTTAGCCACAGCAGCGCAATCAGCGGCCAACTGCTGTGCTGCTTCCACAAGCACGGCGCGGTCATCACTGCCGATTTCAGGGGCTAGCGCGGCAACCTCGGCCTTGGTCGCCCGCTGCATCCAGTCGATGAGTTGATTCGCCGAGTTGAGACATAACGCGCGCAACACTTTCCGCAGCGCGGCGCTCGGCCGGCCTGTCCGGTCAAACTCGCGTAAAACGGCCTGTAGAGTCCTCTGCACAATCCAGTAACCGCTGCCGTGGTCGCCCAACAGATGTCCCCAGCCGCCCACTCGGATCGTGCGCCCGCCGTGCCGGCCATACACGCACGAACCTGTCCCGCTGACAACGAGGATACCCTCGCGCGCGACTCCGAACGCCGCCGCAAATCCGGAATCCAGGTCATTTCCGACAAAGCAGATGCTCCGCGGCCAGACGCGAACTGCAAGCGCGCGTACGCGAGTGCGATCAGCCGCAGTGCGACAACCGGCAAGGCAGATGGACAAGGCAAGGGTGAAGAGCGAAGAGTGAGGAGTGAGGGCACAATGGACATGACGGAGCGTCGAGATAATCCGCGCGTCGCTGGCGAGCTTAAGGTTGAGCGGGTCGAGTTCGAGACGGTTGAGGATTTGGCCGTGTGCGTCAGCGAGCAAGGCCACAGTGCGGGTGCCACCGCCTTCAATACCAAGAAAAACGCTCGACTTGACGGCCATTATCCGTTGCCCACCCATCCGGCCAGGGACATTAGCAACTTAGTTGGCCAGCGGCAAGTACACGCTTAGTGTCGAGCCTTGGCCGACAACACTTTGTACGTCAATGGCCCCATTATAGTGACCGACCACTAGTTCGCGGACAATGGCGAGACCCAAACCGGCGCCTTCGCTCTTTGTAGTGTAGTACGATTGGAAAATCTTCTGTACGTCTTCTGGCGCTATGCCGCAACCCGTGTCGGACACGGAGATCTTGACCGATGGACGCTTGGCGTCGAAGTGATCGGACATAAACGTGCACGTGGTAGGGATGTTCGTGGCGCGTTCGGCCATAAATCTCAGAATGCCATTGCCGCCCATCGCATGCAACGCGTTTACCCCCAAGTTGATAAGCACTTGCAGAATCTCGGTCGGATGAACGCAGACTTGCAGCCCGACTTGGTCACTGCTGGTCACAATCTCCACGTCGCCACGGGATGGATGCGCTTTGAGCAGGGATGCGGCGTCTTCGACCAGTTTGGCAGCTTCGACGATTTCCTCTCGATTATGGTTCGCTCGCACGAACTTCAGAAAACGATGCGAGATCTCTTTGCAGCGCTCGATCTCCCTCCCGATCTTGGCCAACTGCTGCTGCATGTGTTCCGCCGTCTTGGGATCTGAGGATTGCAGGGCGGTGAGATCGCGCTGTAGCAACTCGGCATAGCCGGTGATGACTGTCAGTGGATTATTCATCTCGTGCACGACGCCGGGGGACAACACCCCGGCCTCAGCCACCCGATTACTGCGCGCCAATTCTTGAGACAGTTCCCTATTGACCTTGTGCAGGTCGTTGATGCTCTGCTTGGTAACTAGTTTGCCTTGACGACGTGCCACGCACTGCTCGATCAACTCGCGGATCGAAAAGACGTCGAAAGGTTTGTTCAGGTAATCTGCGGCACCCAGCCGCAACGCGGCGCGCGCGGTTTCGACTGTTTCATAACCCGTCAGCATTATCACTTCGATGTCCGGATCGATCTTCTTCAGTTCGCGAAGGACCTCGACGCCCGAAAGGTCGGGCATCCGGATATCGAGGATGGCGACGTCCACGGTATTCTGGCGCGCGCATTCGACGCCTTCGCGGGCGCAGGAGGCGAGTACACAATTATACCGATCTTTGAACACGATTCGCAGCGATTCCCGCGGTCCGGCCTCGTCATCCACAATGAGCAGGGTAGCCATCTCAACCCGCTCCGACTCGGGCTGTGGTATGACGGCCGTCTTCAACTCTTTGCTGAAAGGCATTTCCATGTCTCGTTTTCCTTAGTGGACGCTTTTTAAAACTTATACGTGGTTGTAACCATCACAGCGTGGCCATCGCCCGACCATTCGCCGTTAACGTTGCCAAATGGGCTGGGGGATTGGTGAACCGAGCGATCAGCCAACAGTGAGTATTGGTACACGATATCCACGCCGAACCGCCCTGTGTTGTACCCTAGGCCCGCGCTCAGCACGTGACGATCCGAATCAACAAAACTCGGCGAAAACGTCTTCTGGGGAACCGAGTTCTCTGAGAAAATATAGCCGGCCCGTACCGTCCAACGCTCGTTAAGTTCATACTGCGCACCGAACTCGTAGAACCAGCTATCCATCCAGTTGAACGGAATCGTGTAGCCATTCAGGGGGCCCTTGCCCCAGTTCAGTCGCACGCTGTTGAGCGTGTCCCAGTTGGTCCAATCGGCGTCCACTTCGAGTTTCAGCTTTGGCATGGGACGGTATGCATAACCGAATGCCACGGATTGCGGGAAAGGGATTCGCGCCTCCGCTGCACTCGGCCCCACGGAGGGGTTCCTCAACGACGCGTTGTCCTTAAAATTGATCGAGAACGGACTGCGGTACACGGCGCCGAAGGAATGCCGTTCGTTAATCTTCCACAACGCGCCTACAGTCGCGCCAATACCCATACCGCTACCTTCGAAGCGGAAATTGGCGTCGGGAATCTGACTGAAGTAACTTCCAGGAACATCCTGCGCCATCTTGGTGGTGCCGTAGTAAATGTTTAGGCTGGCGCCCAATGAGAAGTGTTCATTGACCCGATATGCCACCGTCGGAGCGAAGTTCACCACTGACAAACTGCTTTCTGTGACGAGATAGCGAAACGGGGCAGTCGAACCTTTCCCCCAGTTCACGCTGCTGCCGAATGGCACATTCACGCCGAAGCCGAATCGCCATGGCGAGTTCGTCCGGCACAAGTCGGTGACGACGTAGAAATGTGGCAGCACGGAGAAACGGTCCATTCCCCTGTTGTTAGTGACGCCGTCCAGCTTGACATGGGAGAACAGGGCGTAACCACCGCCACTGACTTGCGTACCCGGCAATTGCACCAGACCCGCTGGATTGTAGTATACTGCCGAGGGATCGTCGGCTTGTGCGACGAACGCTTCGCCCTGTCCAGTCGCGCGCGCGTCTTGATCGGGATTGCGAAATCCCAAACCCATTACCGGAATGGTCTGCGTAAGGCATAAAACACCTGCCGCAGCCATAACAACTCGCAATAAAATTCGTGTTCCTAACGATTTGTCTTTAGCCATATACCCGACCCCTTCAACCCACAACGAGACTGTAAGAATAAGTTAGCAATGACTGTGCCATGCCCATAAACGTGCATGCTCACGCCCTGCACCCATGCGGGAGAGCAGCTTGCAGAAGTGGCGGTTATGTCAAAGGGTTTAGGACGTCTCCGACGGCCCAAAATGGCATTATAAACCCTCTGTAAGTTAACAGGTCATGTCCAAAAATGAACATGTCTTTCAGGACGGGCATTGTGGCCCTTGCGGCCAATGCTACTCAGCAGCTGGGACTTCCTCTTCTTGACCTGCATCACCGTCACCGCTCTGGTCGGGGGATACAATGCCAAGCTTTTCCATCTTGTAGCGGAGCATGCGGCGGGTGATGTTTAATCTGCGGGACGCTTCAGTCAGGACTCCACGCGATTGGCGTAGCGCCTCCTCGATGGCTTGACGCTCCAAATCCTGCGTCAGCTTCGGAAGATCAACAGGACCAGTCACCTTGCCAATTTGTGGAGACCCCTCCAGTTTCTCCCCCAGCTCGGGATGCGGGATCTGCGCAATCGCTTCCACGGCACCGTCAGCGGCGTCGGCCTTTGTCTGCGATATGATAAACGGAAGATGTTCAACGCCGATTGTCGTTGCATCGCAAGTCACGAGCAGACGCTCGATGGCGTGCTCAAGTTCGCGGACGTTGCCGGGCCACGGATAGTTGAGCATCGCGCACATGGCCTCAGGGGTGAACTGTGGTGCCTCGCGTCGCAACTGCTTTGCGAACTGCCCGTTAAAGTGTGCGATCAACTGAGGAATGTCTTCCTTGCGTTCGCGCAACGACGGTAGTTCGATGGGCACCACGTTGATTCGGTAAAACAAGTCCTCGCGGAACCTGCCTTTCTTGCATTCCTCCTCCAGATTGCGGTTGGTGGCGCAGACGAGCCGCACGTTGATGCCGATGATTTCCTGGCCGCCAACGCGCCGAATCTCGCGCTCTTGAATAGACCGCAGTAACTTGCTTTGTGTGGCAAGCGGCATCTCACCAATCTCATCGAGGAACAATGTCCCGCCGTTGGCGGCCTCGAACATGCCGATACGCCGTTGTATTGCGCTGGTAAACGCACCTTTCTCGTGGCCGAACAACTCGCTTTCCAACAGTTCACTGGGTATCGCCGCGCAGTGCACCGGTATAAACGGGCCGTCTTTGCGCGAACCATTGTAGTGGAGAGCGCGGGCAACCAGTTCCTTGCCCGTTCCTGTTTCGCCGCGGACCAGCACTGTAGTATCGGTGTCGAGCAACCGCTTGATCAACGCGTACATCTTCTGCATCGCGCCGCTTGAGCCGATAATGCTCTCAAAGTTGTACACGTCTTGCTGTTTCGTACGAAGCTGGCCGACTTCCTGTTCGCACTCCTTAAGAATGCGCTGCACCACCAACCGAATCTCGTCCACATCGAACGGCTTGTTTAGATAGTCGACGGCGCCCATTTTCATGGCTTGCACCGCAGGTTTTGCCTCGGAAATCGCGGTAATGATCACAACGGGCATGGTGGGCGCCAACTCCAAAATCTTGCCCAGTACCTCCAAGCCATTCATGACGGGCATCTTCATGTCCAACAAGACGACGTCGAATGGCCCTTCGTCGCGCAAGGTCGCCAACGCGCTCAGGCCATCCTCCCTGGTGACTACCTCGTAGCGGTCTTTAAGGATGAACCGCAGCGACTCGCGCGGACTCTCCTCGTCATCAACAATTAGAACTCTTGCTTTACCCATATCACTACAAATCCTCGGCTTCCGCTCCAAGTTCCGGATCCAACACCTTCTCAGGGCCGCCCATCTCGCCCTCATCCGCCAGTTTCTCGGACGCATCGCCGTTTGCCTCGTCCCTCAACCCTGTCTCGCCGCAAAGTTGTTGGGCCTTCACGGGCAAGATCATTGCCACAACAGCGCCCTTCCCAAACGTACTGTCAATCTCCAGGAAGCCACCGTGATGTTCCACAATCTTCTTCACGACCGTCAGCCCCAACCCAACCCCGACATTACGGGTGGTCACAAATGGTTCGACGACGCGCTTCAGATTATCCAACGAGATGCCTTCGCCCGTATCCTGCCACTCAATCCGTACCGCGCCTCCTTCTGGCAGTTGCGCGTTCGGGAAGTCGGTCGCCTCAGCATCCCGCGTACTGATCAATAGCCGACCGCCTTTGGGCATCGACTGAATGGAGTTATACACCACCTCCTGGAAGCCCTGCATAAGGCGGATCCGGTCCGCCTCCAACCGCACGGCCTTGTGCGCGAAACTCGTCTTCACTGTCACAACTGGCAGATTGTTTTGCGCCGCAGGGGCGGTCTTTGCGCCAGCATACACGAAGTTGGCTGTGTGCCGGCGCGCACACTCCAGCGCCACATCCATCAACACAGCGCCAATCAACTCGCCCAGGTCAATTTCCTCCCGCACCAGTTGCAGTGGATGCGCAAAGAATGTCAGCTTGCTCATCAATGAGTCGATGCGATCCACCTCATGAATGACCGACTGGCTGAACTGGTTGCGAAACTCAGCCTCGCTGTAGCGTTCGGGCAGCAGTTGCGCGAAAATCTTGATCGGGACCAAAGCGTTCCGTAACTCGTGTGATAGGCGCGCCGCCACGCGAGAGAACAACTCCCTTTCGGTCAACACGCGCTGCTGAGACTCTCGCAGCCTGACCCGTGTGAGGTCTTCGATCATTCCAACCACGATCTGTCCCGTCGCCGCTGCTGCCCCCGACGGCGTAAACCGTTTGGCACTTACTGCCAGCGGCCGATTTTCCCGTGGTAACATCACCTCGCGCTGGCTCACCTCGCGCCCTGTCTCGAGCACCTCGAAAAACACGTCTGCAACACGGCTCGGCAACCGGTTAACCCGGTGGCCGACAATGCTCTTCTCCTGCGCGCCAAGTCCAAACAACTGCCGCGCACGGTTGTTGACGCACAGCACGCGCCCATCCTGTCCCACCACCACCACGCCCGATTGCACATTGGCAACCACCTCGCCAATGAATTGCTGCTGGCTGGTCACTTGACCCGCCAGACGCCGGCTGCGGAGCGCCTGCGCCAGCTGCGTCATCAAGTGGTACACCAGTTCGAGTTCCTCGTTGCTCAGCGCCTCGCCAGTGACTCTGCCGTTAAACGTCAGCAGACCGAGCAGTTGCCCATTGTCGAGGATCGGCACCACCACCTCTGTTCCCAACCACTCGAACTCACGTGCCATCTGTTCTTCTAAGTCCAGCAGCGATGTCCCCGCCGTGACCGCCATGCGCTGGCCGCGACGCAAAATCTTGGCCTCGGTCGCCACATACGCTCCGATGCCGCCGGTTAACGTCAACCGCAAATGCTCCACGACCTCAGGCGGCATCGCCTTGCTGGCCGCTACAATCAATTCGTTGCCGCTCAGTGTTGGCTCTTGGTGAAACAAATCAGCCTCAAAGCGCCGCAGTAAAATGGCCAGCCGCGCCACGCCAAGCAGTTCACTCACCAGTCGCACGTACTCGGCCAGTAATTCCTTCTCTTCGTGCTGCTGACCAACTATGCGCGAAATACTCTTCAGTGCTTCGCGATACCGGAAGGAGTCGGATGGCGATGTTGACGGCGACGCCCCAACACCCTGTGTCGGGGGCCGTTCCCCATCCAAAAGCGCATTGGCTCGTTTCAACTGGGTCTGCAGCTTATGCATACGGAAGAAAGTGTGCAATGATTGTTTCAGTTGTTCCGGTGTATCAGTGTCCGACACAATCAGCCATTCAGGCGGCAACGCCGGCAGTCCCGGCTGGTGAACAGCCGTCCGCACCACCACAGCGGAATGCTCCGGCAACGGCGTTGCCAACAGTGTCTCCAGTGTAGGTCTCGACGCTTCGCCAAGCGAGGCCGCATCTACAATCACGGCGTCCACCAAACGCAGCCATTTTGCCAAGAGCCCGCTCACACTTGCCGCCGACGTTTCACCCGGTGGAAGCGCTACCGTAATGAAATGCATGTCCGGACCGGCGATCTCGGTCAACAAGCGTTGGGTATCCACGGAATTTGTAAGTGCCAAAGCGGCTCTCATCGGGATGCCTTCCGGTGTTGAAGCTCGGTCTTGAGGCCATTCACGTAGCGGCGCAGCACCACAGCGGTGTTGCGGCCGCCCAAGCTGAACGAGTTGCTGACCGCGACGTTCACTTGGTGCCGGCGCGCCTGATTTGGCACGTAATCTAAATCGCACTCAGGATCGGGATACTCGTAATTGATGGTTGGCGGCAAGATGTTGTCGCGGATGGACAGACAACACGCCGCCAACTCACTCGCACCGCACGCACCTTGCATGTGGCCCATCGTCGATTTGATTGAACTGATTGGCAGATTATAGGCGTGTTCACCGAAAACTTTCTTGATGGCCAACGTCTCCGCCTTGTCGCCGCGCGGCGTGGAAGTGCCGTGGGCGTTGAGGTAATCGATCTGCGGGGGACACACACCGGCCTTCCCCATCGCCATACGCAATGCGCGCGCCGCCTGTTCGCCATCGGGCGCCGGCATGCACATGTGGAAGGCGTCACACGTCGAGGCCCAACCAACCAGTTCGGCGTAAATCCGCGCACCGCGCCGTCGTGCGTGCTCCAATTCCTCCACAATCAGAAGACAACTGCCTTCGGCCATGACGAAACCGTCCCGCTTCCGGTCAAACGGCCGCGAGGCTTTCCCGGGTTCCTGGTTTCGATCTGAGAGCGCGTAGCTGGCTCCAAATGCGGCGACGATAATTGGATGAATAGGCGCATCTGCGCCGCCCGCAAACATCACGTCCACATCGCCATGTCGGATTAAGTCCGCCGCATGCGCCACGGCGGCAGTGGAACAATCGCAGCCCGTTGAGATCGTAACGCTCGGCGCCTTCAATCCGAGATGCAGGGAGACTTGCCCGCCGCCTGCGCCGGTGAAAATAGCGATTCCCATGTAGGAACTGACCGCGCCGATGCCCCGCTCCTTGTAAACGTCGTATTCGTTGGCGCCGAACAACAGGCCGGCATAGGCTGTGCCCATGGAGACGCCGATGCGATTGCAGTCTTCCTTGTCCAGATTCAGACTGGAGTCTTCCATCGCCAGAAATGACGCCGCCAACGCCAAGTGGGCGAACCGGTCCATCCGGCGGACGTCCTTCCGGCTAATCCATTTCTCGGGACGAAAATCCTTCACTTCGCCCGCGATTTTCCACGGACTCTCCGAGCGCATTAAGATAGGGGAGCGCTCCACGCCTGAGACACCAGCAACGATATTCTCCCAGAACGTTTCGACGTCATTGCCCACGGGGCTGACTACCCCGATCCCTGTAACTACAACGCGTCTTGTTTGGCCAGAAACCATTAACAACCTATCTGCGGGAAATCACGCGCTCCGGTGCAGCCCAGAATCACGATCATTCCCTTCTTCAAAGAAGTCCCCCACAACCGCGTGAATTGTACGGAAAACCAGCCGCAAGTAAAGAGCAATTTTCCTTTTGGGCTTCCTTGTTGTGCTCTCCTAGGCATCCGCCGGCCCATTCCTGTATAGCCATGGGAATCAATAGGATGCGAAAGGCGAAATATGAAACCCCAGACAGCTTCCCCTCTGCCAAAAGTGTCTGCGCTTATGCTCTCACAGTTCGGTATCTGGACTGCGTGGAGATGGCCTTCTATCCTCGCTGCCTTCTACGCGCTTGACTCCCCAAGCGGCAAGTGGATTTGAAAAGTTGTCCCTTTCCCCTCAACGCTTGAAACCGTGATCGCTCCCCCGTGGTCGTGAACGATCTTCTGCGAAATGGACAAGCCAAGCCCTGTCCCTTCCTTCTTCGTGGTGAAAAACGGTTCGAACACCCGCTGGCGCACCGCTGACGGAATCCCCACACCGTTGTCGCTCACCTCGATTATCGCGATGCCATGCCGTTGGTTGTCACCTTCAAAGTTGTTTACGGAGCGCACGTACGCGCCGATGCCGATTGCTCCCTCCGTCCCAACCGCATCAACCGCATTATTTAGCAGATTGACCAGCACTTGTAGTATTTGTTGTTTGTCCACCTTTAGCCGGAGATGATTGGCCACCTCTTTCTTTAACTGGATCCGCTTGCTCTTGAATCGTGGTTGTACCAACAACACGGCTTCGTCAAGCAGTTCCGCCACCAGATAATCCGCAACTTTCACCTCCGGGGGCCGCGCGAAGGCCAGCATCGATTCCACGACTTTTGAAATGCGCTCGACGTCCTTTACAACAAGCTTGCTAAACTCGTCTCTGAACTCCGGATCGCTCACTTTTGACGGTAACAGTTGCGCAAAAGTCTTGATGGACGCCAGAGGATTACGAATCTCGTGAGCCACACCGGCGGCCACGGTGCCAAGTTCCATCAGTTTATTCTTGCGCACCACCTCTTCCTGCATCCGCCGATATCGCACCGCCAGCGACGCCTCGCCGGCAAGTGTTTCCAATAGATGAAGATCTGCGACGTAAAACATGTCGCGGGAAGCCTTCTCACCAAGACAGAGCACCCCGATCAACCGCTCATCAACAACCATTGGGACGCACACCGAAACCTTCAATCGATTCAGCTCTCGTGTTAGCCGCTGCATGACCGGCCCGGACACGCGGCGGGGCAATTCATCACGAACAAGCACCTCACGGTTATCCCGCAACCATCGCACGATGGCGGAATTCTCATCCAGCCCCGACACCTCCAGAGATTCTTGCGCTCCGAGTCCGCTTTGCGCCTCTATGCGGTATTCTCCAGACATCGGGTCTTGGAGAAGAATCAGCGCCCGCGCCAGTTGCATTTGCGATTGCACACTGGTAGCGAGAGTTGAAAGCACCTGACTAATCTCCGGCAGACGACTCAATGTTCTCATCACACCCATCAGTGCATCCTGATAACCGTGGCGCGTAGCAAACAACCGCTCCTGAACGAGTCGTTCCGCCTGCGGCAAAAACCGCGGCAGCCCCACTGCCAGGGCCGCGCCAATGGTTACCACCAACATGATGGTGAAGAGAATCTGCTGCGCGTTCATGAAATGCGGATTGATCAGCGTCATGGCCCCGACGAACAACAGGCTAACGGTGACAATGACCACCAACATCACGGTATGAAGCAATACACGCGTGATGACGACGTTGAAATCTGCCAGCCGCGCCCTGGACAGCGCATATGCCAGCAGCGCAAGGTTCACCGGCAGAATGAAGAACCCAAACGGTTGAACGTAAAACTTGTATTCGACTGGCAAAATGATCGCGCTGGTGGTCAGAAACACTATGCTGATGGCGATCGCTAAATAGATCAGTTGCGTGCGCCTGTAACCGATGCTTCGCATCGCACTGTGTCCAACGATCCAGACGCCGATCCATTCCGCGCTAAGGATGTAGCCCACGAGCGGTGGATACCACATGCGATTGTAACGGATGTAATGCTCCATAAAGGGGGGATGTTCCAATCCAGCAATGAGACTGTCACGCCACAGCACTGCCATGAACGTCAAGCCCAACACATAGAACGTCATAGTCCACCACCGAAACCGCCTCATCTTGCCAGCGAGTGACGTCATGCTGTGAAATAGAACCGCGTGAATCGCGATCGACCCGGACAACGTGATCTTTGCCCACAACAGAGCAGATGACTCGTCCATCGGACGAAAGTACTGCGCAAACCCCACCATCCAGACTGTCAACAGGAGCATCGTAATGCCGAACAATGGCCAGACAGCTTGGTGGCGGTTTTTCCAGAATACGGCTATAGCAACCGCAAAACTTGCTGCCGCGTTGAGCAGAACTAAGAAGAAGTAGAAACTATTCATGAACCCATCAATAGCCTGAGCAAACAACAGCCCAACTTAGCGTCCGCCCCCACGGGAGAACCGCCAAGGCAGGAATGCGGGTACTTCCCGCCGATACTGCTCGTACACTTCGCCAAACTTGCCGACCATCTCCCGCTCCTCCCGCCACCAACGAACCAGCAGTAACGGGATGTAAACGCCCACGGAAAGTGCTAGCACACACCATGCAGTTCCCACCAGCGGAATCGAAATCACCTCTAGCATAATTGCCGAATACGCCGGGTGACGCATGTACCGATAAATTCCTTCGCGTACCAATTGGTGATCCTTACGGATTTCCAAATTCAAGCTCCAATACCGTCCTAGGGCTCGAATTGCCATGAGCCGCAGGAGTAGTGACACCGCAAACAAGATCAGCCCGAGCACAACCAGTGGGTAAACCGCCGCCCGGCGCAGCAAGAAATACTCCACACCCGTCCCCACATAGATCAGCGTGTGCATGATGTGAAACGCCACGTATGACCATAACATTTTTACGTCGCCTCGCTTAGCCTGATTGCTGAAACGGCGTTCGTACAAGCGTTCAGCAGCAGCGAACGCCAGAAAACCAAGCAATAACCAATCATAACTCCACACGCCTGCCATTCTAACGAGCGATCCCACCTGTTCAAAGAATTTAATTCTTGGTTAAACTATCGCCAGTGGATGGAAAGAGCTGTGATTGGGCTGACCGCATCGAACCCAAGCCAAGCTATCAATACCGTAAGCCTCCTCGCTTACGAAAGCGTCAAGCAGTCATGCCCTGCAAACAACGCAGAAATGCTTGTCCAGGGAGCTTACATCGGACAACATGCTTGTATGACGCAAATGCAAAAAGTTGTTTTCTGGCTACCGGCCATACTCTGGGCGGCGGCGTTGTTTGTGCTTTCGGCGCAACCGTTGCTGCCGAAGATCGGGCCGCAATTCCGCAATGTCGATAAAGTCCATCACTTGATCGCCTATGCGGTACTTGGGGCAATGGTAATGTTCGCTCTGCGTCGAGCTCATAACCTGCCGTTGCCAAAAGCCGCCTTGGTCGCTATTCTTATTGCGTCGGCCTACGGCGCCACGGACGAGTTTCATCAACGGTTCGTCCCTCATCGATGCTGCGATGTTTGGGACTGGACGGCGGACACGTTGGGCGCCGGTATTGCCGCGACTGCCTTTTACGCCCATGAATCGCGCCGAAGCACAAAGACGAATCGCTGAGTTGCGCCAGCAGATCCGTAGCCACGACCACCTCTACTATGTCGAGGCGCGTCCGGAGATTTCCGACTTCGACTACGACAGGCTGTACACCGAACTTAAGAAACTCGAAGAACAATTCCACGACCTCGTCGCGCCCGATTCACCCACACAGCGCGTCAGCGGACAGCCACTCAAGGAATTCAAACCCGTCCGCCATGCCGTCCCAATGATGTCGCTAGATAACACGTACAACCTCGAGGAATTGCGCGAGTTTGACAATCGCGTGCGCAAACTCCTGCCCGGCGAAATGGTGGAATATGTGCTTGAACCAAAAATAGACGGCGTGTCAGTGACCGCGATTTACGAGAACGGACAGTTCATACGCGGTGCGACGCGCGGCGACGGGACGACCGGCGACGACATCACGGCAAACCTCAAGACCATCCGCGCCATTCCATTAACGCTCCACACTCCACGCTCCACACCTCCACGGTTGCTAGAAGTCCGTGGTGAAGTCTATATGAAAGTCGCCGACTTCGATAAACTGAACGCCGAACGCGAAAAAGCCGGTGAACCACTTTTTCAGAACCCGCGCAACACCACTGCCGGCTCGCTCAAACAACTCGATCCGTCCATAGTTGCCCAGCGTCCGCTAAACGCCGTTTTCTACGCGATCGCTGCAGGCGGAAACTACAAGACTCAGTCCGAAGTTCTACAGGCACTTAGACACTTCGAACTTCCCACTCACCAGCATTGGTGGCTATGCAAAAACATCGACGAGGTCATCCTGCGCGCCGAGGAATTGCAGAAGCTCGAATCGAGAATACCATTCGAGATCGACGGCGCGGTCATAAAAGTCAACAACCTTGAGCAATGGAAGCGGCTCGGCACGACTGCCAAAGCCCCGCATTACGCCATCGCCTACAAGTATTCGCACGAACAAGCGCAGACAAAACTCAAAGACATTACCGTCCAAGTGGGCCGCACCGGCACACTCACACCGGTTGCGGAACTCGAACCCGTTTTCCTTGCCGGCTCCACCATCTCCCGCGCCACGCTCCACAATGAAGAGGAAATCAAACGCAAAGACATCCGCATCGGCGACATCGTAATCATCGAGAAAGCGGGACAAGTTATCCCAGCGGTGGTCGAGGTCGTAAAAGGCAAACGCACGGGCAAGGAGAAAGAATTCAAGATGCCCAAGCAGTGTCCCGTCTGCGGCGGTCCGGTGCGGCGCGATCCTGAATTCGTCGCGTGGCGCTGTGAGAACATTGCCTGTCCAGCGCAAATCAAACGAACAATCGTCCATTTTGCCTCCCGCGGCGCAATGGACATCGAAGGCGTTGGCGAGGTACTGGTCAATCAGTTGGTGGACAATAAACTAGTCGAGGATGTGGCCGATCTCTATTCGCTGACTGTCGAGCAAGTGGCTGGCTTGGAGCGCATGGCTGAGAAGTCTGCACGCAATGTTGTCGATGCCATCGCCGTAAGTAAGAATCGTGAACTATGGCGGTTACTCAATGGCCTCGGCATTCTGCACGTTGGCGAAGGCGCGGCACGAAAACTGGCCGATCATTTCCACGATCTCGACAAACTCGCATCGGCCAGCCCCGACGCTCTGACACAAGGTGTCGGGGTCGGCCCGGTCATGGCGCAGAGCATACACGACTTCTTCCGCAACCCGCGCAACGAGGCGGTCATCGCCAGGCTCAAGAAAGCCGGAGTGAAGATGGAGCAGAGGGGCGGAGAGCGAAGAGCGAAGAGCGATGGGCCATTTGTTGGGAAAATGGTTGTAGTTACGGGGACGCTATCAGGTTTATCCCGCGAAGAGGCAAAGGAGACGTTGCGCGCTGCCGGCGCAAATGTCACCGACAGCGTAAGCAAGAAGACCGATTATCTCATCGTGGGCGAAGACGCCGGCTCCAAGCTCGACAAAGCCCGCGCACTTGGCGTGAAGACGCTGACTGAAAAAGAGTTTTTGGAAATGCTTAAGTGAAACCGCAGATGGGCGGGAATGGACGCTGATAAATCCGTGCGAACCCTGCATGGAGCGGGGTAAATCTGTGGCTAAGATTGCGTTATGTTGCTATCAATGCCGGTGCGTAGGACCGCAGCAACCGCAGCCGCCGCTGGTCTTCATCGGACACGCGGATGGCATGGACGACGATTGCGCAACTGACGCGGCAAAAGTGGAAAACTTCTTCGTCAGTTTCTTCGATCCGCAATGCGGGCATGGCGTACCCTCCCATAGGCTCGATTGCACCAGCAACTCGAAGTCCTTCTGACATTTCTGACAATGAAATTCGTATAATGGCATGGCGCAATTCTTCTTCTCTTACGGATTACCGTCAAGAATCTCTTTCATTTCAGGCCTCTCTTTTTGCCGTGCCTGAATCTGTCGGATTCTGCTGTGCGCGATTTCTTGTCGGAGAGGAATCCCCACCAAGTGTGCCGTGTAGCTGAGCTGGATCGTGACGCGTTTGTTAATAAAATCCGCAATCTTGGCTGTAAACTTTTGCTCAATGGAACGGATATCGGTGTCCTCGTACGTTATGTGGATGTCGCTGGGGGCCAGATCAATTCCGAGTTGACGCGCCTCGTCCACCAGCTTCTGTTTCACAGCAGGTTGTGAGTTCTCATCGACGAAACCCAACTGTTGCTCGGCGACCTTATCCAGAACGCCCTTCGCGTTGTAGATGTCGCCCCCTTTCGACGCGATGTAACCGATTAGCGCGATCACGACAACTATGATGATAAAGTTTTTCATGTTGATGTACCCTCCAATACTTTTTGTGTGGTGCGAAAATGCATCTTTACAGTCCGCGCCAGCGCCTTACGACCATGTTTGCCAACCAGTTCTCGCGCGGCATCCAGTACCGCCTGCGACGCGCCCTTCGGGAGCTTCATGCCAAACTCTTTGCCGAGCGCACTCAACCGGTGGACGAATCCATCCCGCGCGATAATCGAAGCAGCCGCCACGGCCAGGTCGCTTTCGGCCCTGTGCCGCTGCACCAACTCGATCTTCTTGCCCCGTTCCATCAAAGCCCGCTTAACGATGCTCTTGTTGCCGAACTGATCTGAAATTGCCTTATTACACTTCACTCCGCTCTTGGCGTCCATTTTGGCCAAAAGATTTTCAATCACCCGCGCGTGTCCCCAACCGAGGATGTCGTTCACGTTGCGCATCTTGGCGTGTAACCGGTTGTAAGCTTCCGGGCCGATGGCCACTACATCGGACATGCAACCCGGTGCTGCACGAATCTGTTTGGCAATCTCGGCAATTTTCGCATCGCTCTTGATCAGTTTACTATCGCGCACACCGATTTCCATCAGGTTTCTTGCCGTCGCCTCATTCACGTACACGCCCGCCACCACCAGCGGCCCGAAGAAATCGCCTTTGCCGCTCTCATCCACTCCAATCCGAGGTTCGAGCATTGTTGGGTCGAGGATATGTTCGTAGCCGAGCCGTGCTTCGCCAAGCAGAATCGGTTCAAGATAAAATTGCACAAAATCCGTTGTCCCTTTGCCTTGCATGACCAGTTTACCGCTCTTGTAAGCGACAACATTGATTTTCTCGCTGGGCAATTCCGCTCCGAAATGTGCATACGGCACATCGCGAAATTCAAACCCGCGCGCCCTCAAGTCGGTCTTGAGTTGCGCGACTTTATCAGCAGTCAACGAGCACGTGTAGGATGTCCGTTCCGGCATATCGACACGATTCCACATCACAGCCATGCGGGTCAATCTCGAAAGCACTCTGTCCTGCCGCTCCGCGCATCTGAGCGGCACCGTCCAAATGTGTTTTGACATCACCGCGCCATGTTGACAAACTTTCGCTCGCGCGCTGCCAACCCCATAGGATGGGGCAGGGAATGAGCAATCATGGACGAGCGATTGGGACAACGAAGAACGGTGTGGACGCACTTAGGCGTAATGCTGGGGTTGGGATTTGTGGTCGGCCTGACGTATTTCAGCGCGTTTCGCGCTGCCGAATTCCCCGGCGGCTTCGCGTTGGATAACAAGTTTATCATCCTCAACGACCCGCGCCTTCATAGCGTGACGAAAGAGAACGTCCAACTCATCTTCACACAGGACTACTGGTGGCCAACAGGAATCGCAGGTTTATATCGTCCGGTGACGAGCCTGTCGTATCTGTTCAACCATGCTGTGTTGGGCAACAAGGATCACGCCATCGGGTACGTCATCATCAATGCGCTGTTGCACTGGGCCAATGTTGTGCTGGTCTATTTCCTCGCCCTGATATTGCTGAAGAACTTTTGGCCAGCAGTGTTCGTCGCGGCGCTATTCGCGGTGCACCCGCTTGGTACCGAGGCGGTGACCAATATTGTCGGCCGTGCCGACGAGCTCGCCGCGCTGTCAGTGCTGGGCGGGCTTCTGCTGTACATCAGGAGCACCAACGCGACCGGCTGGCGGAAACTGCTGTGGCTTGCCGGGTTGATGCTGACGACGGTGCTCGGCGTTTTATGTAAAGAGAGTGCGGTGGTTGTGGTGGGCGTGGTCGTAGTGTATGACTTCGTCTATCGGCTACAACCCAAACGCCCACAGTGGCTTCTGAATCTAGCTTCGAACCCCGGCCGCCTCTGGCGCCGCCGAAGGCGGGCAAGCTTCTGGAGCTTTTCCCGCACCGGTTATGTCTGGTTCGTGCCGCCATTGGTTGGGCTGTGGGTGCTGCGTGCGCGCGTGTTTGGCAACCTGCCGCCACCCGAACTGCCATTTGTGGACAATCCGTTGGTGAACGCCGGCTTTCTGACCTCGCGCGTAACAGCAATCAAGGTCATCGGCTACTACCTTGGCCTGTTAATCTGGCCGTGGTCGTTGTCCTGCGATTACTCTTACAACCAGATTCCGCTGATGAGTTGGCAGTTCCGCATGTGGGAAGACTGGAAAGTGGTGGTTGCCCTGCTGGCGGTGACGGCGATCATCCTCATTGCCGTCCGTCAGTTCCGCCGCAACAAGGCGGTGTGCTTTTTCATCCTATTCGGGTTCCTTTGCTTCCTGCCGGCGTCCAATCTGATTTTCATCTGCGGCACGATCATGGCCGAACGCATCATGTATCTGTCCACGATCGGCTTCTCGGGTTGTCTGGTGCTCGCCGTCTATTCGGTGGCGCGATGGCTCACCTCGCGACTGCGGGGCAGCGGCGCCGGGTTGCATCTCCGCTTTGCACCACAGAGCGTGACTGTGCTGGCGCCAGCCATACTGTGTGTGTTTATGGTTCTTTATGGAACGCGGACATTCGTCCGTAATTTCGACTGGCGCAATGACGTGACCCTTTGGACCTCGGCGGTCCGAGTCTGCCCAAATAGTTTCAAGACCCACAAGTCACTGGCTTACGCGCTTTACGAAAAGGACGGTCCTGAATACAAGAACATTGACCGGATCATCCGCGAGGCCGAAGAGGCGGAGCGCATCACCGCCTCGACCTCAGTCGGCAACCGGGCCTCGATCGTGTATCTGCATCTTGGCACGTACTACCGAATCAAGGGGGACAGGTTGCTGCAGCGGGTCAATGCCGACACTTTCGCGGTTTCCGAGCAAAGCGCGCAGTACTATCGCAAGTCGATCGATACCTTTTTACAAGCCGTGAATTTGGATCAGCAATTCAACAAGATGCAACGGGAGAAGGATCTGCGCCGTGGCCGCAGCCCGGAGGAAATCCGCGACGTCGGCAATCAGGAGATTTACTTTCACCTGGGGTCGACATATCTGCGACTGTCTGAATATGAGAAGGCGTTGCAGGCATTTTTCCAAATGCGACATCTGGTACCGAACAATCCCGATGTCTACCTGAACATCGGCCACGTGCTTCTGGCCATGGGGCAAAAGGAAGCAGCGGCCGTCTCCCTGTTTCAGACTTGCCTGCTCGACAACGATCGCAAAGACGCGTGGAGCCAACTGCTGAAACTCTACAAGGACTTAGACCGCGACAACTGTGCGGTCGTTGTTATCGATGGCAAGTCACAACTCAACTTCAATTGTCCGATAGTGCGTCGGCACGTTTGCGCGGCCTATCTCGATATGGTCCACGTGTTAGTCGAAACTAAACAAAGCGCGTTGGCACGCCAGATCAAAGAGGTTGCCATCAAGAATTACTCTTGCGCACCGGAGGAATTCGACAGATCACTGCGATGAATTATCGCCTCTCTAACGAGGTTCAGGCGATGTACGACTACAACGTCGCCATCGCCACATTGCAGCGCGCCATCGGTGCGACGGTCAAAGCCGCCGACTAAAGGGATGAGTATCCCGTTTGAAATCTTCCAGCCTCTGCTGGAATTGGCCTTCATTCGGCATGCCTTCACCCTGCGCACAACGGAGGATACCAAGGCCGACCACCATCCACAGCGTGTATTGCACTCACTTGGGTTTTCCCGGTTCGCGACCGCCGAACAGACACATGGAAACGGTGTCGCTGTCGTCACTGATTCATCGAACCAACTCCATCTTCACCCCGAAGACGTTCGTGGTGAGTACTTCCCTGGTGTGGATGGGCTGGTAACGCGCGCGATGGATCTGCCGTTGGTTATTCGTTGTGCCGATTGCGCCGGGGTATTTGTCGTGGATCGTGCGACGCCGGCAATCGCACTGGTTCATTCTGGCAAACGCGGCACGTTGGCCAACGTCATTGGGAACACGATGGCGACCATGCGGGAGACATTCGGCACTGACCCACGACAATGCGTGGCGGTCATTAGTCCGTCCATTGGCCCGTGCCACTACGAAATGGATATTTGGGGCGGGATTGAACAGCAACTGCGCGACGCAGGTGTCGGTGAAATCCACAACCCGCGCGTTTGCACCGCCTGCCATCTCGACCGGTATTTCTCCTACCGCGCGGAACACAGCCACACGGGACGGATGTTCGCGGTACTGGCGCTTTGCGCTTGTTAGCCTGCTTATTGCACCAGTTCTTGCACTAAGGCTCGTGTGCAAGATGCGGGTTAAGCGCCAGGGCGTGCACAACGATTCTCTGCTTGCGTGGTGCTGTTCCATCCGTACAATCGCAGCCGCATGAAGAACATCCCCACAAACCGCGCAGTGTTCCTGGATCGGGATGGCACGATCATGGAGGACGCCAATTACGTGGGCAGCGTTGACCGTGTGACTCTGATCCCGTG
>JBEKLX010000021.1:0-22774 GCA_050008795.1 Verrucomicrobiia bacterium
CCCGAAGAGAAACGTTTCACGGCGATGCTCGATACGCTGAAGCAATCCACGCGCGCTTACGCATTTTTCGATATCGCTCGTTTGGTTCTCAACAAACCTGAACGTCATCTCGTGAAACTCGCAGGTAAACCTGTTGCCGGCGGCACACACGCGCCGCTGTGGCTGGTGCAGCCCGGCGAGAATCCATTTCTCTCTCGCGATGAAGCCATTCACTTTCTGTTTCGTCGCCACACAAACCAGCTCTGGAAACAAGTCGAGACACCAATCGATCCACCCAAAGGTAACTTCACATTTGTGAATCGCTGCGGTTTCACCGGCGAGTTGCTCGGCCCGCCAAACTACCACGAGTACCAGACGCGCATCGTGCGTCACTGGAAGGAACAGTTGTCGGATGTGCCGTTCGACAGATTCAAGGCCCGCATCGAGACCAGCAAGAACCCCGAAGTCGTCAAGCAATGGCTGGATCAGATGAGTTTCAAAACTGAGTACGAGTGCCGTTGCTGTGCGTCTGCCTCATCGAAAGCAGCAGCACCAGCAACGCCACCTCCGGCCTCGGCGGCGAAGGCACCTGCGGAACCAGATGGCGGCACGGCGGCGACCTCTGCGCCGCCGGAGCAGTCCACGTCTCAGGCGTCGCCACCGCCGCCTGCGCCTGAACCTGTAACAACACCGCGATTTGCCACGCGCAAGGAAGTCGAGAAACACATCCTAGCCGATCACCTCGATAAGTTTGTCACCTCGGCGACTGAACTCCAGATCAGCGGTCCCGCGAGCCGCAGAATCGCGCACAACGGAATTCACGAGGCCGTCCGCCAAGCGTGGGAAACCGAGTGGGCGTTCCCATTGAAGACCGCCACCAGTTTCCAAACGCAGTTGCGTCAGGATGATTTCCACTTCTTCAAAGACCGCAAAGGCATCACTTATATCTCGCGGATTCGCCTCAAACGCTTCGAGGTAGGTCAGGTGTTGACGGAAAACATCCAGAAGATTGTGTCATTCCTTCGCGCACACGAGGGGGCGACACGGAAAGAACTGCTGGCCACTCTGGCTCCAGCAGCAAAAACTGCCGCAGCGCCTGCCGAATCCAGCACGGTTGTTCCCACGACGGAAACGGTTGCTACCGCCGTGACGGAGACCGCGCCAGCTCCGGAAGCTGTGACACCGGCGCCCGGTCCCTCGCCCGCCGACGTTCCAGTGCCTGTGACGGAAGAGGAACAAATCTTGCGGGATTTACACTGGCTGATTGCCGATGGCTTTGTCGTGGAACTGTTCAACGGCCGAATGTGGGTCCCGCCGGGGAAACATCAACCTCATCCACCCGCACCCGTCGTCCAACCGGCGCCCGCGCCAATTCCGACCGTGGCGGTCCTGCCGTCGCCGCCCGAAGCGCTAGTGGCACCCGTGGATGGCGCTGCCATCGTTTTCCCGCAAGAGACTGCCGTTCCGCCAGCCGATGCTGCTCCGTCTGAATCTTCTCCGAATGCGCCTAAGACCGAATCATCACCAGCATCATCTTGAATCGGCTGAGCGCCTTCAACGCGTGGGGTTTATTGGCTGGCATGACGATCATCTCGCCCGTGCCCAGATGATGCGGTTTGCCAGAAATGCTGATCTCGACCTCGCCGTCCAGCACGCACACCAGCGCATCAAACGGCGCAGTATGTTCGCTCAACCCCTGTCCTGCGTCGAAAGCAAACACGGTGACCGTGCCGGTGTCTTTCTTCAGGATTTCCCGACTCACCACTGAGTTGGTTTGGTAATCCACCAACCCCGCCAGTTTAACAACCTGTCCGACCAGCTTTTTCTTGTCTTCCATGTCAGTTTCTCCATGCCCTTTTCACGACTGGCCGATATCTTCGTTCCAGAGCTGCGGTTTTGCTGCGATGAACTCCTTCATCATCGTCACGCATTCCGGCAGCGCCAAGTCCACCACCTCTATGCCGTGGGCTTCCATGAACTCGTGCGCGCCCGCAAATGTCTGGGATTCGCCTGCCACGACTTTCCTGATGCCGAATTGCACCGCTGCGCCCGCGCACAGGTAACACGGCATCAACGTCGAATATAACACCGCGCCGCGATAACTCCCACCGCGCCCGGCGTTACGCAAACAATCAATCTCCGCGTGCGTTACCGGATCGCCATCCTGCACCCGCTTGTTGTGTCCGCGCCCGATGATCTTGCCGTCCTTCACCAACACCGATCCAATGGGAATCCCGCCCTCGCGCAAACCTTGACGGGCTTCCTCAATCGCCGCCAACATGAATTTGTCGGACATATATCACAGTCCTACAATTTCCTAAACCAATCCCAACTCCTTCAAACTTGCAAAATCCCGGTCACGCCCTTTCGTGCGCTGACCGATGATGACATGGTCGAGCACGGAAATTCCCAACAGTTCGCCGGCCTTCACGAGCCGTTTCGTGATGGACACGTCCTCGGCGCTGGGCGTCGGATCGCCGCTCGGATGATTGTGCGCCAGAATCACCGCCGCCGCTGACGTCGCGATGGCGTCCCGGAACACCTCGCGCGGCTCGACAATGCTCGCATTCAACGAACCTCGCGATACCTCGCTGACTTTGATCAGTGCATGTTTCGTGTTGAGCAGTAACACCCGAAACTCCTCGTGATTGAGGTGCTGCATGACCGGTCGCGCCACAGCTGCAGCGTCTTCTGGGGTCGTCAATACCTGCCGCTGCTCGCGCGATTCCTCGCTCAACCGTCGTGCCAGTTCGAACGCAGCTTTAAGTTGAACGGCCTTGGTTGAGCCGATACCTTTAACTTTCGCCAATGCTTCCAACGGCACCCGCACCAGTTCATCAAGTGAATTGCCGTGGACCTTCAGCAGTTCCTGTGCAAGTTGAACTGCAGACTGGCCTTTCACGCCTGTCCGCAACAGAATTGCGAGAAGCTCGGCATTCGACAACGAAACCGCGCCGCGCTGTTTCAGCCGCTCGCGCGGCCGGTCGCTCTCAGGCATCTCGCGAATCAGGTAGGCAACCATGGTTTTCTTATCACGCTGCCGGGGTTGCGCGACGGCGTTTCCCGCGCTGCGGTTTCGCCGGCGTGACCACGTACGGCGCCAGTTCACCTGCCAACACCTTCGGGATCTGCGCCTTCAACAGCACTTTGCCGTCGTTGTCCAGTCCGCGTTCCGTGACATAGCCGCACTGGTACACGAGCGCGATCGAATGCGACCGTTCGGGTGGGATCGCCAGCGTCACCTCGACACGCCGATCCTGCAACCGATTCCCAATCTCTTCGAGTAGCGAATCAAGGCCATCGCCATACTTTGCAGAAATCGGCACCACGTGCTGGAAATCGTGCAGGAATTTATCGATATTGGTCTTGTCCTCGCCGAGCTTGTCCATCTTGTTCAGTGCAATCACCATCGGTTTGCCCGTAGCGTGAATCTCATGCAATACCACGTCAACCGCCTTGATCTGTTCTGCAGCCTTAGGATGACTCACGTCCACCACGTGGAGCAACAAATCCGCCTCCACGGTCTCTTCCAACGTCGCCTGAAACGCTTCCACGAGTTGATGCGGCAGTTTGCGGAGAAACCCAACCGTATCGGTCAGCAAGATGTTCTGGTTGTTCGGGAGCCGCAGCTTGCGAGTCGTAGGGTCGAGCGTTGCGAACAATTTATCTTCCGCCAGCACGTTGGCGCCCGTCAACGCGTTCAGCAGCGTGCTCTTGCCGGAGTTGGTGTAACCGATGATGGAAATCACAGGCCAATGCAACCGCTGCCGACCGCCCCGCTCTATCCGGCGATTTTTCCGTACCTCGGCCAACTCGCGCTTCAATCGCATGATCTTGTCCGTCGCGCGCCGGCGGTCAACTTCGAGTTGTTGTTCGCCGGGTCCGCGTGCGCCGACCCCGCCCCGTTGCCGCGACAAGTGCGTCCACAAACCCGCCAATCGCGGCAGCATGTATTCAAGCTGCGCCAGTTCGACCTGAATCTTTCCTTCCCGTGACCGAGCGCGCTGGGCGAAGATGTCGAGTATAAGCTCCGTGCGATCCAAGACCTTGACGTTTTCACCGAGCAACTCGCTCAGATTCTGCGCCTGAGCGGGCGACAGATCGTCATCGAATATCACCATGTCTGCGGCCGATTCGCGGCAGCGCTCCGCCAACTCTTCGACCTTGCCTTTGCCGATGAACGTCGGCGCCGTGGGCGTGTTCCGTTTCTGGGTGAGCGTGTCGAGCACCAGCGTGCCTGCGGTTTCGGCCAGTTCGCGGAGTTCAATAAGCGAATCCTGAACGGCCCACCGGTCGTGACCGGGCCGTTCCAGTCCAACCAACAGCGCCCGCTCTTGCAGCCCCGCATGTGTGTCGTGTTGCGTCTTCAGACTTTGGCCATTTCCTTCGAGAGCATCTTCAGGACCCGCCGTGCCGTGTCGACGGCAGTCTCATCCCGCGAAATCTCAATCCAAGTTACATCAGGTTCCCGGCGGAACCAAGTCAGTTGTCGCCGGGCCAATTGTCGCGTTCGCGTCTTGATCAGTTTAACCGCTTCCTCCCGTGACAACTCGCCGCGCAGATGAGCCACCAATTCGCGGTAACCAGCCGCTTGCATCGCCATCGCGTTCTGCTCAAGACCACGCGCCATCAGCGCGCGTACTTCGTCAACCCATTTAGCTGCAATCTGCCCATCAATCCGTAGCTCGATCCGCGCATACAGATCGTCCCGCTCACGGTTCAGGCAGAATAGAGCCGTTTCCGACCTTCGGTCCTCGGTCTTCTGTCCTCCGTCTCCACTCTTAGTCCTTCGGTCTTTATCCTTCGGTCTTCCGTCTTCGTTCCGCCCCCACTCCTTCTGTAATTCCGCAATCGGCTTCCCGGTCGCATAAAAAACCTCCAGCGCACGCACCAACCGACGCGGGTTATGCTGGTCAATCCGTGCCGCTGTGCGCGGATCCACGCGTTGTAATTCTGCGAAAAGTTCTGCAACTGGCTTTCGTTCCAGTTCCGCCCGCAACTTCGCGTCGCGTGATGGCCCCTCGCATAATCCGTGCCGCAATGCGCGCACGTACAGGCCTGTCCCGCCAACGACCAACGCGCATTTGCCGCGCGAATGAATATCATCGAGTGCTGCCGATGCCAATTCAACAAACCGTTTCACGTCGAACGGCTCGTTGATATCGCACACATCGATCAGGTGATGGGGTACCGTAGCGCGTTCGGTGGGGGTCGGTTTTGCCGTGCCGATGTCCATGCCGCGATACACCTGCATCGAATCGGCCGACACAATCTCCCCATCAAGTTTCCGCGCCAACTCAAGCGCTACTGCGCTCTTGCCTACCGCTGTCGGGCCGAGAAGGAAGATCGTTTGCACGCAAGCACGATAAACACCGCGCCCCGCAAACGCAACACCGGCCAACGCCTTTGGAATTCGATTTGACACGCACCCAACCTAGTCCTAGCCTCGGTATTGATGATGAAAATCCGCGGCACTGACTTCGTAATGTACCTAGTGTCAGACCTGGCCCGCGCGGCGAGTTTTTACCGCGAAGTTCTTGGTCTTCCGCAAGAGGTTTACGGTGAGGAGTGGCAATGGGCAGAGTTCAATTGCGGAAATATCACGCTCGCACTTAAAGGAGGCGAGAAGCTGCCCGAAGTGAATACTGGAGGCTGTATTGCCCTTGCTGTTGATGATATTCATGCGGCACACGAAGAGCTGAAGAAGAAAGGTGTGCGCATTTTGAGCGAGCCTCATGACTATTCGGTCTGTTGGGCTATGAAGATACTCGACCCGGATGGAAATCTTGTGATTCTACATAAACGGGCGGATGGAACTTTCGGACAGAACCCCCCAAATACCTAAACACCGCCCCTCCGCTTTCTCCGTGACCTCTGTGAGAGATCCAGCTGTTGCCGTTAACTCTCCGCTTCCACCTTGATATGGAGATCGCGGAGTTGTTTCGGTTCAACTTCGCTCGGTGAGTTGGTCATCAAGTCCACCGCTTTGGCCGTCTTCGGGAACGCAATCACGTCGCGGATATTGCCGGCGCCGCAAAGAATCGCCACGAGCCGGTCGAACCCCAGCGCAATGCCGCCATGCGGCGGCGCGCCGTACCGGAATGCTTGTAGCATGTAGCCGAACCGTGATTCCGCAATGTCGTGCGGGATTTTCAGCACCTGCTCGAATACCTTCTTCTGCAGGTCCGGTTGGTGAATACGAATCGAGCCACCACCGAGTTCCACGCCATTGAGCACGATGTCGTAGTGTTGACCGCGTACCTTCGTCGGCGCGGTGTCCAGCATCGGAATGTCTTCCGCCACCGGGGCGGTGAACGGATGATGCGATGCGACGTAGTGGTTCGATTCCGCATTAAACGTGATCAGCGGGAAATCCACCACCCACAGGAAGTTCCATTGATCGTCGCGCACGCTCAGCTTGCCTTCCTTCTTCAGCATATCGGCCACGATCAACCGCATCCGACCGAGCACTTCCCAAACGACCTCGCATTTGTCCGCCCCGAACAAAATCAGGTCGCCCTCTTCGATCTTCAACTTTTCCGTCAGCGCCTTCTTCTCCGCGTCGCTGAAGAACTTCACAATCGGCGATTTCCATTGGCCGCCTTCGGCTTTGATAAACGCCAGACCTTTCGCGCCGAAATTTTTTGCGGTTTCCGTCAACGCGTCGATTTGCCCCTGCGTCGCACAGGCAAGTCCTTTCGCGTTGATTGCCTTGACCACGCCGCCCACATCCACCGCGCCGCGGAACACCTTGAATTTGCTTTCAGCGAAATCCTTCGTGAGATCCACCAGCTCGATGCCAAACCGCGTGTCGGGCTTGTCGGAGCCGAACCGTTCCATCGCCTCGATGAACGGCATCCTCGGGAACGGCGTTTTGATTTTCTCGCCGAGCGCCACCTGCCACACCTGCGCGAGCATGCCTTCGATCAGCGCGTACATGTCTTCGCGAGTGATGAAACTCATCTCCAAATCGATCTGTGTGAACTCCGGCTGGCGATCCGCGCGCAGATCTTCGTCACGGAAACATTTTGCCAGTTGAAAATAACGTTCGATGCCCGCCACCATCAGCATTTGCTTGAACTGCTGCGGCGATTGCGGCAGCGCATAGAACTTGCCGGGGTTTACCCGCGACGGCACCAGATACTCGCGCGCGCCTTCTGGCGTGCTCTTGAACAGAATCGGCGTCTCGATTTCAAGGAACCCCTGATTGTCAAAAAAGTCGCGCACCGCCTTGGCGACCTTGTGGCGCAGGCGCAGGTTTTTCGCCATCGCTGGCCGCCGCAGATCGAGGTAACGATATTGCAGGCGCAAGTCTTCACCAGCTTGCCCGCCACCGGACTCGTCGATCTGGAACGGCGGCGTATCGCTCGGATTAAGGATTTCCAAGGTGTGCGCCAGCACTTCGATTTCACCTGTGGGCAGCTTCGGATTCGCAGTGTCGGCCGGACGACTCCGCACTGCGCCGTCGAGCGCGATTACAAACTCGCTGCGCAACGATTGCGCCAGTTCCCACGATGCCTTGTTGTGTTGCGGGTCAAACACCACTTGCGTGATGCCTTCACGGTCGCGCAGGTCAATGAAGATGATGCCGCCATGGTCGCGCCGCACGTGCACCCAGCCGCATAGACAAACCTTCTGGCCGACATGCGTCCCGCGCAACTCGCCGCAATGATGTGTCCGTTTCATAAAAAAGTTATCCATCCACGGATTACACAGATTTCACGGATGAAAACAAAGAGCAATCAGCGTAATCAGTGAAATCCGTGGAGTATTTCCTCAACCTTGACTCGCTTTTCTGCGCCGGTCTCCAAGTCCTTCAGCTTGACCTCGCCGCTCCGCCACTCTTCAGGACCGACCACCATGGCGAACTTCGCGCCCAGCGCGGAAGCAGCTTGAAATTGTTTTCCAACCTTTTCCGGTGTCAGCGAGTAATCCACTGCCACGCCGGCGTCGCGCAGGTCGTGAATCAGCTTTAATGCCGGCGCGCGCAATGATTCGTCCGCAATGACCACGTAGCAGTCGAGGTCCCAGTCGATTTTTGGCAGCAGTCCACGGTCCTTCAGCAATTCCGTCAGCACCACGTCGCCCATACCGAAACCGAGCGCCGGCAGATCAACGCCGCCGACAAGTTTTAGAAGGTTATCGTACCGGCCGCCGCCGGCGATGGCGCGCAGTTCGCCCTTCCGATCGTGTATTTCCCAAACGATACCGGTGTAGTAGGCCAATCCGCGGACGATCTTGTAGTCTACAACGCAGAATTTCGCCACGTCTCCTAGTCCTTTGAACAGTATCTGCAACTCATCCTGCGGCCATGTATGCTCCGCAAACGTAATGACCTCATCCACTTTTGTTGTTATGGCTGATAATTTCTCACGTGTCTTCTCGATTGGCTCACGCCCCATTTTGTCAATCGCTTGGAAGATCGCGGGGTAATGATCAGTAGAAACACCCAGCGCCGATAGGCGTCGCTGCCAAATACCGCGGTCGGAGACGCGCACAACGAAATCCTTTTCGGTGAGTCCGAAGCTTCGAAGCGTATCGATGGCCAGCGCGATAAGTTCAGCGTCAGCGGCAAGATCAGTCTCACCGATGATGTCGGCATTGAACTGGAAATGCTCGCGCAGCCGGCCACGTTGCTGTCTTTCGTAGCGGAACAGTTGCGGTATGGCGAACCATTTGATCGGTTTCTTGTAGTCGCGGTGGTGAGCGCCGACCATGCGCGCGAGGGTCGGCGTCATCTCCGGACGCAACGCCACCGGGCGGTCGCCTTTGTCGGTGAAATTGTAGAGTTGGCCGACAATTTCCTCGCCCGATTTCTGCGTGTAAAGCTCCAGTGACTCCAGTGGCGGACCGTCGTACTCGCGGAAACCGTAACGCCGGGCAGTCTCCTGCCATTTGCCAAAGATATAACGGCGAACGGCAAGTTCTCCGGGATAGAAGTCGCGGAAACCGGGCAGTGAGTTCATGGTGATGGCCGATGCATCAGTTTATCGTTCTGATCCCGCTCCGACATCCATCGGGCCTTCGCTCGGGGTGACGTCGTGATCCCGCAGTCGCGGGACTCACGGCGCCAACTTCTTCGTTAGCTCGAGCACCTGGTCGCGCATTTCCTTGCCCGGTTTGAATTTCACGACGGCGCGGGCTGGAATCTGCACGTCCTTGCCTGGGTCGTTTGGATTGCGGCCGACCCGCGGTTTGCGCAATTTGACCTCGAACACGCCAAAGTTGCGCAGCTCGACTGTTTCACCTTTCAACAGCGCTTCGGTAACGTAATCGAGCGTCTTCTGGACTACGGCCAGCACGTCCTGTTGAATCAGACCCGTATCGTTGCTGATCCGAATAACCAAATCACGTTTCGTCATAGTCGCTCCTATTCGCTATTCTGCTGCTTCTATTCTCTCGCGGTATGTTTTTTCGCAAGACTGCAGACTCGGCACGCGAAACACTCTAATCATGCTGCCCAGCCTCGTCAAGCCAAACTCCGTCACCGCAAGCACTTCAGCGCATCGCCGCACGCCCCGCCCACAACTCTTCAATCGCTTTTCGCCCCGCCGCCACGTCCTCCGCGCCGAACTGCACCACGCGCACCCCGTCCGCACGCCATGGACGCGGCTCCCAAATTTGCAATGACGCCGGCCCGTAAAACGCCACTGTTGGCGTCCCAACTGCCGCCGCAAGATGCGTGACACCGGAATCGTTTCCCAGAAACAATGCGCACCGTTCCACAACCGCCGCCAGCTCCGGCAACTTCAATCCCCGCACCACCGTGACGCGCCTTGGCGCCAGCAACTTCGTCAACCGCCCGACCGCCTCATCGTCCGCCTCACCCTGCATGATCAATAGCTCCACAGCCAGTTCGTCCACCAACCAGCGGCCGAGCGCGGCGAATTTTTCCGCAGGCCAATTCTTCTTCTCGCTGCCGCTGCCCGGATGGACTGCCACCAATGGCTCACTGGCCACTCCTTGCAGGAACCGTGTCGCCACTTCGCGATCTTCGTCGTTTGGAAACAGCCGCGGACAAGTCTGTGCCGAGTAGATCGCAAGCGACTCCAGTGGTTTGCAGTAATGCTCCGCGACGTGCATCCCGCGTTCGTGAGACGGCCGTGCCGACGCCTCGATCACTTGTCGCACGCCGCACTGACGCACGTTGTCCGCGAACACGCTGCCGGGGTCGAACAGATAGGATATCACGAGATTGAAACTGCCGAAGTACTTCATCAACGTCGGATCCAGAGTCCCGGATGGCACGAAAAAGCCGGCCATCGCCCGCGCCTCGATTGGCTGCACCGCATCGGCGTAATACCGTCCACGCGCCAACTCGATGATGTGTGGATAGCCGAGGATCTCAATATGCGCTTCGGGCCAGCGTTCCCGCAATGCCCCGATTGCCGGCAACGTCATCAGGAAATCCCCAATGGCGCCGCCTCGCACTATCAGGATCCGTGGTTTTTTCACGCTGGCAGTTAACCAGAAATCAGGCAACCGGAAAAGCGTGAATCGCCGCGTGTTTTCCCAGTGGCGGATGCTGGTTCATACACAGAAAAGCAAAGGCGGCGATTCCACTCACCGCCTTCGCCATCCGTTATTTGTTGGAGCAGTGACTTGCTAATTTACGTAATGAGCTTCATCTTTCCACTGGCCTTGATGGTTCCGGTGTAGACACAATTATTGCTATGGGAACCAACCTGGATCGCCATTGACACTGCGACCTTGGAAGAAGCATTGGAGACGATGGTGATGGTCTCTTGGATAAACGAGCTTCCTCCAATGTCCGCCTCCAACATGCCATTCGTAGGCGCTGTAACCGAGTCAAGCACCACGATATTAAGGGTGTTCGAAGTTTTGCCGGAGTATCCTCCTGCAACAACTTGTGTTATGCAACCACCGCCAGTGTACAGGAAAGGGCAAAGCGGATTCGTTGTTACCGCGTCAACGACGTAAAAACCTCCTGCGACCAGCATAAACTGCAGGTCTTTAGGATCTCTGCCATGCTCGGTTGCGCACTCGGCGATGATATCCTTCTCCGATATCTTGGTGACAACCAGCCCATTTGAACTCTCAGACACACGAACCAACTTGGCTTTCGCTGGTAACGCCGGCGCCGGCGCGCCATTCGTTCCCACTACCACGAGCGCCAGCATGACTGCACACAGAAACCAAACACTCTTCATTCTCATGATCTCTCCTCCATTTGTTGACGATTGAATGGTTTTTCCATTCGTTCACTACTGCACAAATCTTCCAAAATCCCTCGTGCGCAGCTTATCAAATCCGCCCCATAAGCTCAATAGACAAACAACCCCAACACGAGCAGCGTCAATCCTATCGCCCCGCCAATCGAACACACAATACGACAGCGTGTGTTGTTGGACATGGACCAGCCGATGAGATCGCGGAAGTGATGCGGCGCGATGGTCATCCACATGGCCGCAACGACCCAGATGTACGCCAGCGTGGTAACAAAGAGCCGTGCCGGTAAGTTGCTCGTGTCAGCGGCGTCCACCATGATCTTCGCCGCAAGCAACAGCAGCACCGCCAGACCACGAAATGTAAGAAACTGATCGGCATAATTGATCACAAGCACGTAAGCAATTGGCACCCCGATGATGATCGCCGGTTTCGCCCACGACGGCCAGTCGTTATCGGCAGCGGTGAACATCGCAATCCCGACCCACGCGGCTGCAACTGCCATCAGCACACGACCCCAAAACACCGAGCGCGGGAACTTCAATGACGCGGCCCGGAACTTGTCGGGCACGACCAATCCGGGCGCTCGCGCCACGATTATGATCGCGCCAATAATAGTCGAAGTAAGAGCGAGTCGGTTCATGCTACGCAAATCCCCTTCCGTGGCTCTACGTTTGCCGACTTGTCCGCCGTAGCTTCAGCGAAGGCGGAAGCCTTGGCGAAGGCGGACCGAGGCCGTACCCCTCCCGCAATTGAATGGTTGTCATTCACAATGTTGCCGTACAACGTGACGACGGTAACCCGTTCGATGCGGATAGGCAACAGTTGTCCGATGAGTTCCGCCGTGCCCTCAAACATGACGATCCTATTGTTGCGCGTGCGGCCGGCCAATCGTTTCGGATTCTTATAGCTGCGGCCTTCGACCAACACCTCCATCGTCTCGCCGACGAGCCGTTGATTCTGTTCCAACATGGATTTGTTGAGCGCATCAAGCAGAATCTGATGCCGCATCTCCTTGACCTCGTCGCTGAGATGATCGGTCGTCCCGGCGGCTTCCGTGTCGCGGCGCGGCGAGTATTTGAAGATGTACGCTTGATCGAAGTGCACTTCGCGCATGAGCGACGCCGTCTGCTCGAAATCCTCTTCCGTCTCGCCGGGAAAACCGACAATGACGTCCGTCGTGATGCCGATCTGCGGTTTCACGGCACGGAGTTTTTCGACGATGCGCAAATACCATTCCCGGCTGTAACCGCGTCCCATAAGTTTCAGGATGCGCGTCGAGCCGCTCTGCACCGGCAGGTGGGCGTGCTCGCAGACTTTCGGAAGATCGCGGTACGCCGCCACGAGATCGTCGCCAAACCCTTTCGGATGCGGAGAAGTGAACCGGATACGCTCCAGCCCCTTAACTTCATGCACCGCCTCCAAAAGCTGGACGAACGGTGTTTTGCCGCCCTTCTTCGCCATTGTTTTACGTCCGTAACCGGTCACGATCTGGCCGAGCAACGTGACTTCCTTTACTCCAGCCGCAACCAGATGTTCCACTTCTTCGACAATCTCGGGGATCGGCCGACTGCGTTCCTCGCCGCGCACCGATGGCACAATGCAAAACGTACAGTGCATGTCGCAGCCTTGCATGATGCTGACATACGCAGTGACCTGCCGTCCGTCCGCAGTCTCCAGCACGTGGTCGCATATCGCCGACTCACTACCCGGTTCTTCAGCCACGTCCACGATGGCAGCAGTCGTTGTAGGAGCGGCCTCCCGGCCGCGATTAGCCGATCCGGTCACGGTGGGACGGGCAATCAGGCGATCCAAATACTCCGGTACGCGATGGAATTTCTGCGTGCCGACCACTAGGTCCACAGCAGGCTGCTCTTTGAGTAATCGCTCACCACGGCTCTGCGCCATGCAGCCTATGAAACCAAGCACCAAATCGGGGTTCTGGCGCTTCAGATTGGCAAGCAGGCGCATTTTGCCGAGCGCCTTCTGCTCGGCGAGATCGCGGATGCTGCAAGTGTTCAGCAGAATCACATCGGCATCGTTTTCCGAATCCGTGATGGCGTACCCACGCGCCTGCAGCATGGCGGCAACAGCCTCGCTGTCGCGCTCATTCATCTGACAACCGTAGGTTTTGATGAAGACCTTCTTCATGGAATGAGAATGCAGGGAGTATAACCGGTTGGGACGACGCTTGGCTATGCGGAATTACGATTCGTGGTGTCCGTGGATAAGCGCCATCAGCTCGGCCCGGGTTGAGCTTTTGTTGCGGAACCCGCCGCGCATCGCCGAAGTGATGACGGTTGAACCGGGCTTCTTGACGCCGCGCATGGTCATGCACGTGTGAACGGCTTCGCAGATGACGGCAACGCCTTGTGGTTTCAATTCCTCGTTGATGGTGTCGGCGATCTGCCCCGTCATGCGCTCCTGAACCTGCGGCCGCCGCGCGAACGCCTCGACGACCCTCGCCAGTTTGGAAATGCCGACTATCCTACCGTTGGGAATATAGGCGACGTGCGCCCTGCCGAAGAACGGCATCAGATGATGCTCGCACATTGAGAAGAACGGGATGTCCTTGACCAAAACTATCTCGTGGTGTTCCTCGTCAAACTGTTTGCGCAAGCTGATGCGCGGATCCTCTTCGCCCTGCCCGTAAATCTCCTCATACATCCGCGCGACGCGTTCCGGCGTCTCGCGCAATCCCTCGCGGTTGACGTCTTCACCTATCGCCTGAAGCAAAAGACGTACGGCCTGTTCGATCTTCTTTTTGTCCACGGAATGTTTTTTCATGCGCACCAATCGCGCCCAGCATAGCCCAAGCGCCTCAGTTGGTCAATGAGCCCGCGCACGGTCGTGCGTCAGTTTGGAATGGGGCTATTTCCCACAGCAGTGCTTGTACTTCTTCCCGCTTCCACAGAAGCACGGGTCATTTCGCCCGATCTTCGTATATTGGGTATCCTTAACAAAATCAATTTGTGTGACAGATGGACACCTGAACGAGAACATCGTCTGGCCGTTCTTGTTGGTAATGGCGAAATCTCCCCATCCGATAATGTCCATGCCAATTAGCAAATCGGCTTCGGGGCCAGTTTTTGCTTTGTTGGCAAGCACATTCGGGAAACCTATGCCATTTGGTAAACCAATGTTAATCAGAAAAGTTTCGCACATCTTTTCACCACCGCCGAAACCCACCAACGTCATCCCGACCGGCTTCAAGCCACAAGTATTGATGACGTTTTCTGAAATCGCAGTATTGGTGGCTCCTGTATCCCAAATGGCCTGAAACTGAGCCATGCCGGGAGAGTATCCCGGCGGCAGGAGGTCAGGGTTAAATCCCGCGCACACATGAACCGTGGTGATGAGCGCGTTAAGTCTGCCTGCGGCAGTTAAGGTGAAACTATGCGGATGCGGGAATGGCGGCATCATTCACCGCTAGGCAAACGCAACACGCGAGTGAAACGTCCGCGTGTAGTTAGCCCTGCCGGGTTCACACCGCTGGATCAAGAATGTTCCCAACGGATACACTTTCTGTGTCTCTTGAACGGCGATTATTTCGTTGTCATAATCACCGACCACCGCGCCATCTTTGATGACGATAACGCGGCCTTTATACTTGGCGACCAATTCGTCTTGATGCTCCAAGTAATACTGAAACTCTTTTTCCAAGGGATTTGCCATGCTGCCAACTCGTTTGACGATTAAATATAGTATTGGTAGGAATGGGGTGCAAGCAGAATACTTCACCTCGGGCGGGGAGGGATTCCAACCCTCTTTAGTCCAAAAGGAAAGGAAAAGGGGCCAGTCACAGTACCAAAACTCTGTTTTTCATTGGCTCGAATCTGTGCAAATGCTAGATAGCTCTGTGCATTTAATGGAAATCCGGCGCAAAATCCAAGGATTACTTGCGGCACCGAATTATCATCCGCTGCGCCGTGCCGAACTCGCCAAAACCCTGAGGCTCAATGCCGCCCAACGCCGCGAGTTCCGCCGCGTGCTCGCCGAAATGATCGAACAGGGCGAGATCGTTCGCGTCCGGAACGACCGTTTTGTCCTCCCGCGCGAAGCTGACCTTGTCGTTGGTCGCATCACATGCAACGAAAAAGGTTTTGCCTTCGTGATACCCGAGGCTGCCGATGCCACGGTGCGCTCCGCCGACCGTCCCGAGGACATTTATATTGCCGAGGAAGATACCGGTGTCGCGCTTCATGGCGATAAAGTGGTCGTTCGCCTGAACCGCGATAAGCGCCGGGGTGGCGACCGCACATCGGGCCGCGTCATACGCATTCTCGAACGCGCCAACGAAACAATCGTCGGCACGCTGCAACAGACCCGATACTTTCATTACGTCATTCCCGATGACCCGCGTCTCCGTCACGACATCTACACCAAGCCGGCGCACGGCGCACAAGTCGGCCACAAAGTGGTGGTCAAACTTGCCGACTGGACGTCGCGCCACGTCAATCCTGAAGGCGAGATCATCGAAGTACTCGGCAAAGCCGACTCGCCCGGTGTGGATATCCTATCCATCATCCGCAAATATCAATTACCCCAGCAGTTTACCGAGCCGACACTTGCCGAGACCGAGCGATTGCCCGACCGCGTTCACGAATCCGATCTCGCCGGTCGTCGCGACCTGCGCCATGAGTTCATAATCACAATTGATCCCGATGACGCCCGGGATTTTGACGATGCCGTCAGCGTGACCGAACTCGACGGCGGCAGCTGGTTACTCGGCGTACATATCGCCGATGTCTCGCATTATATTCGGCCACGATCTGCGCTCGACCACGAAGCATTGGGCCGGGGCAACAGCGTTTATCTTCCCGATCGCGTGTTGCCGATGTTGCCGGAGAAACTCTCCAACAATCTGTGCAGCCTGCGTCCGCATGAAGACCGCCTAACAGTTTCCGTGTTTATCGAGTTCACGCCGAAACTGACAGTGCGACGCACTGAGTTCGCCCGCAGTGTCATTCATTCCCGCCACCGGCTGACTTATAAGGAAGCTTTTGCGCGGCTCACGTCCGATGGCGACGCCGATGCGCTGACACATGAGTTGAAGAAAATGTGGCGGCTGGCTTCGCGGTTGCGCAAACAACGCTTCGCGCACGGGTCGCTCGACCTCAACGTTCCTGAGGTAAAGGTGCGCGTGGATAAGCAAGGTCATCCGACATCCATTGAGAAGGTCGTCAACGACATATCGCATCAGCTCATCGAGGAATTCATGCTCGTGGCCAACGAAGCGGTTGCGCGGCACATCTGTCAGTTGCAGGTTCCGGGTTTGTACCGCATCCACGAAGACCCCGATTTGGGGAAACTCCGTGATTTTGCCGTGTACGCGCGCAGTTTTGGGCTGAAACCCGGCGATTTGGCGCACCGGGACCAGATGCAGCGGTTGCTGGAAAGCATCAAGGGCAAGCCCGAGGAATACGCAATCAACCTTAACCTGCTCCGTTCGCTGAAACGGGCACGGTACTCACCTCAACCGGTCGGGCATTACGGATTGGCCAAGAAATTCTACACGCATTTCACATCGCCCATCCGACGTTATGCCGATTTGGTTATCCATCGAATTTTGCTGTCCACGCTGGCCGGAACCTCAGACCATCACGGGCGGACACAAGACACTCCACACCGGTACCTGCTTCAGGAACTTGCCCGTATCGCCGAGCACACGTCGCACACGGAACGCGTAGCCGACGAGGCTGAAACGGAAGCCGTCGAGCTGAAGAAGATCGAGTATTTCCATCACCAGCTCACGACCGGCAAACTCGACGTGTTGGATGCCGTGGTCTGCACAGTTCGCAACTTCGGCATATTTGTCGAACTGCCGGAGAGCTTGATCCAGGGTCTCGTTCACGTCTCGACCATTGACGACGATTTCTACCAGTACGACACGCAACGTGAGCAGTTGGTCGGGAAACGCACACACCGCATCGTCAAGATCGGCGACAAGCTCCGTGTCCAGGTCGAACGGGTTGACGTGTTCAAGCGTCAGGTTGATTTCCGAGTAGTGGCCAAATAACGCACCCCCGAAAAGAATTCGGGGTAAATGCTCAAACTTTCTGTTGCTCGGCGCGGGGGGATTGGTATCATCACTCCGCGCTGAATCCGTCAAGTCGGCTGATAGGCATTGATCATGGCAAAAATTCAAATTCAGAACGGCAAGCTACTCGTCCCTGACAATCCCACGCTACCCTTCATCCGTGGCGACGGGACCGGGCCGGACATCTGGGCTGCATCAGTACGCGTGTTCGATGCAGCGGTGAAGAAAGCTTACGGCGGGAAACGCATAATCGAGTGGCTGGAAGTTTTTGCCGGGGAGACCGCGTTCAAGAAATCCGAGAACTTGCCCCGAACCGATGTTCGGGGTTGGCTCCCCGATGAGACAGTCAAAGCGTTCCAAGATTATCTTATCGGCATCAAATGTCCGTTGACCACGCCAGTCGGCAAAGGCATCAGCTCGCTCAACGTCGCGTTGCGTCAGACGCTCGATCTCTATGTCTGCCTGCGGCCCGTGCGCTGGTTCAAAGGCGTCCCCTCCCCCGTCAAACAACCTGAGAAGGTTGACATGGTGATCTTCAGGGAAAACACCGAAGACATTTACGCCGGCATCGAGTGGCCCGCTGAATCGGCTGAAGCAAAGAAGCTCATCGAGTTTCTGCAGAAAGAACTTGGTGTGAAGAAAATCCGGTTCCCAGCCACCAGCGGCATCGGAATCAAACCCGTTTCTCGCGAAGGAAGCGAACGGCTCATCCGCGCCGCCATCGAGTACGCCATTAAAGACAAGCGCGAATCGGTCACGCTCGTCCACAAAGGCAATATCATGAAGTTCACCGAAGGCGCGTTCCGCGACTGGGGCTACGCCCTCGCCAAACGCGAGTTCAGCGCCGTCGAAGTGGATGGCGGTCCGTGGTGCAAACTGCCCGCCACGGCGGGAAATCCGCAGGGAATTGTCATCAAAGATGCAATTGCCGATATTACCTTTCAGCAGGTGCTAACTCGCCCCGAGGAATTCGACGTCATCGCCACGCTCAATCTCGATGGCGATTACCTAAGCGACGCGTTGGCCGCGCAAGTTGGCGGGATCGGCATCGCGCCCGGCGGCAACATCAACTACATCACCGGCCACGCCATATTCGAAGCCACGCACGGCACCGCGCCGAAGTACGCCAATCAGAACAAAGTCAACCCCGGCTCCGTCATCCTCAGCGGCGAAATGATGTTCCGTTACATGGGTTGGACCGAAGCCGCTGACCTCATAATCAAGGGCATAGAGGGCGCCATCGCCGCCAAGACCGTCACATACGATTTCGCCCGCCTGATGGACGGTGCAAAAGAAGTAAAATGCAGCCAGTTTGGCGATGCGGTGATTGCGAAGATGTGATCCACGGACTTGCCCGCCTGAGGCGGGTGACGCACAGATGTCCGCGGATTACGTCGTTGGTAGGGACGGCTCGCCGATGGAAACGGCTCGAAGGTCTGACCAGCAGCGGATGGTCTTTTGGATTGACCCCGGAGTGCGCTTGCGATTATTCCTACAAGCAGTGACCGAAAGTAGAACAATTATGAAAGAGGCGAACGTCCAAATGAAACATTTTTTTGGTTTTCTGATTGTGCTCTGTGCGGTTTCAGCCACCGCCCAAGTAGTGCCCAGCGGTCCGTTCCATTATTCGTTTGCGAACACGCCCCTCTGGGATACCACCGGTAGCTACGCGAATGACATCATCGCGAACGGCAATACCGATGCGGTTATCATGGATTTGACACAGTCGGCCACCGGCAAGATTACGGGCACGCGAACGGATGCGATTGTCGGTAGCGGAGATGTCACCACGACCATCACCGGGAAAGTCACTGTCAAGGGCGGGGTCGCTGGCGCCATGGTGAAAATGAAGGGTACGGTCACTGCAGACGGCTACACAGGCCCTGCCACGGGGAAAGGCACGGCGACGATTGATCCATCCACTTTAACCATCCACCTTGCCGGCTCCGAGAAGCTATGCGTGAATACCCCCATCGGCAAAAAATGTGAGACCTTCTCTGCAGACTCGACCTATGATTTGCCGTCTGGAATTAACGGAGACTGGACCTTGGACACCGATATTACCGCGACTGCTGATAAGTTGTCGGGCACTGGCACGTTGACTCTGTTCACCGGTCGCACCCTGACCTACCAGATCACCGGCAGCTACAGCACCACGACCGAAGATGCCAAGCTGAAGTTGGTCGGCGAGGGTAGTGCTGCCGGATCGAGTCTATCGCTGACCACGCATGGCACGAATATGGATTTGATCGCTCTCAAAGGCAAAGTCCTGGGCCAGAAGCCGACGTTACCGTAGTCGATCACCCCACGAAATCCGGCTTACAGCAGCGGGTGTCCATCGGTAATGCTCGCTACGCACCGACGGGGTTACACTGTATCCGGCTGGGAGGGCACGTAACCGGCATGGTGCAGAAATTGTAAGCGGGAGGTTGAACTCGCGCATCGTTGACGACGTTGCCCATCAACGCGAATGAACGAAGTTATGCCCCACCCCACACTGACCAATCCCGAAATCCGAAAACTGAAAGCCGAGGCGCAGCATTTAGAACCGGTGGTGTACGTCGGCAAAAGCGGACTGACGCCGGCGGTGCTGCAAAGCGTCGAGCAGGCGTTGCGGGCGCGGGAGTTGATCAAGATTCGGTTCGACCACGACCGTGACGAACGCGACATGCTGGCCGGTAAGGTTGCCGGGTCAACCGGCGCGGCGTTGATCATGCAGGTTGGCAAGGTAGCGGTGTATTACCGGCCAAAACCACCGGCAACCAACGGTTAAACTATAGCCACATCACTGTGCACGTTTTGCGGAAGTAGTTTGCGTAGGTAGATGACGAGGGTGCAGTCGTTGCGGCTAAACATTTGCAGTGATTCAATGCGTTGCTACTTTCATTGTCGAACCACATGATACATCGGTAACCGATGTATCATGGTTGACTCACAAGGATGTTTGCATAGACAGCGCAGATAACCGGGAGCACGTAGGCTTGGATTGCGTAACCCATGCGTCGGTATCCGATGTATCCATCCTCACGCCGTGATCATAAAAGATGCGGGTCTAAAAAAACTTGTCAGCAGGGTCAGGGCTTGACATTTGACACATCGATTTTCGCCGGAGGATTTTTCGTTTAGGCTGATTATTACGGTTTTAAGCCATGATACCTCGGTATTCGATGTATCATGCTTCTCGACTTGAGTATGAATGAACATTCGTCATGCTGCGTTGCCTGTTAGCATGCGATCCCTCTCTAACTGCATTCATGCCTCCAGTGAACGATGATACATCGGTATCAGAGGCATCATTGGTTGAGCGCAGGGTGTAAATGCAGTGTGTGAATACACTGTGTAGGATCGGCATATCCATCAGCAGGTCCAACGCTTCACATTTTACGCATCGGTTTTTGCGAGAGGATTTTTCGTTTAGGCTGGTTATTACGATTTTAAGCCATGATACCTCGGTATCCGAGGTATGCTGTGCGCACCCGGTATCAGAACCGCTGCCGGCAACAAACCTAAGATCATCGAAGAATTCGTCCGCTCCGCACATTAACTCTCAGTTATCCCCAAAGTTTGAGGAAGCTGATACATCGGTATCCGATGTATCATATATGCTGCTGGTATAGAAATTGCCACAGAGGGGCGCTATCACAGCGAGGATGCGGTGGCGTCTAAATGCGCCTGTTTCCCAGTGCACTGCATATTCCCACTTGTGATTCGCAATGGTACCGGCCATGATACATCGCTATTCGATGTATGAGTGCGATGTTGGATCAATTTAAGAAAGGCGTCACCACGCTGATCGTTTTGAATGCGCTTGAGGATGGCGAATTGTATGGCTACGGATTGCGGCGGGAAGCGTTCGAGCGCACCAAGGGAGTTTTCGGTTTTAGCGAAGGCGCGCTCTACCCTCTTCTCCATTCGCTGGAGTGCAAAGAATGGGTGAAGGCAAGCCGGCGCAAGGTCGCCGGGCGGTGGCGCCGCTACTATGGCATCACACCACGTGGCCGCCGCGCACTGGCCGAGCTCCGCCGAGAGTGGAACTTTTTGCTGAACTCGATGAAAAGCATTTCTACTCGTCGCTGAAATACATGATGCATCGGATACCGATGCATGATTGAGTATCGGCAGGGTTGTGAGAATACAAATGATGCGCATGGTCTTGGCGAGCCGCAAAGATACCAAGCAGGGAGAGCGGCTCTCGATCCCAGAACTCTTTGCGCCCACGTGAAACGCTTGCCACGTTACACGTGGTGGTGAACTTTGCGCCCCGAAAAAAGATTCGGGGTAAATCTTGGCATGAGTTAGATTCGCAATTCGGGCAGCGATCTAGCACGCATAATGCTTCAATAAAGGTTTGATGACTGCGAAGGAGATAAAGTTCGGGTTGCTGGCGGAATGTATTCCTTACGCTCGTATCGGTAATGGGTCGCAAAAGTTGGTGATCTTTCCCGGGTTGGTGGACGCGGCGTGGGATGTTAGGAGCCGCGCATGGGATTTGCCGAAGCATTACCGTCGGTTCGCTTCTGAATTCACCGTTTATGTGGTCAGCCGGAAACGCCAGATGCCCGTGGGTTACACAACGCGCGACATGGCGGCGGATTACGCGAAGGCGTTCAAATGCGAGATCGGCCCGGCGGTCGTGATGGGAATTTCGTTGGGCGGCTTCATCGCGCAACATTTCGCAGCCGAGTTTCCGCAGTACGTGCAGCGGCTCGTGATTGCTTGTGCGGCGGATCACCAGAGCGATGAAGGGCGCCTAGTGCCGGAACGTTGGCTGGCGTTGGCGCGGCAGAAACGGTGGGGAGAATTCTACTTCGACATCGCGAAGGTCACGATGCAGGAATTCAACCACACGTTCTATCAGTTTCTGATTCCGTTGCTGCGAATGACACCGGCTGATCCGTCAGATTTCCTCATATCGCTCGAGGCCAGCATGGCCCATGACGGTTCGGAGTCACTGGGTAAAATCCGTGCGCCGACTTTACTGATCGGTGGCACTGATGATGTCTTCTTCCCGCCGGCATTGCTGTGCGAGACCGCCCGGTGCATCCCCAACGCGACGTTACGTCTAATCCATGGTTGCCGGCATGGTGCGTATGAATTGCATAAGGATGAGTTCGAAAATGCCGTGATGGATTTTATGCACGAGCACGGTACTGCTGCTACCTCCCCAAGCGCTTCCTCTGCTGAGTTACCGGCAGGCGATATGTTGGAACCGGTTCAACCTTTGTAGTGGTTGAACGCGCTTGCCAGAAGGATCAATTCGGGATGGGCGGCGGCGAGCTTGGGTAATATCAGACGAATGCGAGAGCGGTAGGCCGCCAGCTTTTCTTGCAGCGGACGCAGGTCGTCTGCTTTATTCCAGTGGAGGTTCTTCAGGTCGAGGACGAGATGGCTCTTACTCTGTTCCAGAGAATCTCGGATTCGTTGAGCGAGTCCTTCAGCGTGCTTGGCTGAGAGGACACCTTCAAGGCGCATCCAGACTTGCTGCCTGGAATGTTGGAGTTCGACCTGGATTGAAAGATCCGGGATCGAAACTTTCTGCGGAATTTCTTCCCAGAGCTTGAATGAGCT
>JBEKLX010000022.1:0-22596 GCA_050008795.1 Verrucomicrobiia bacterium
GACATTGATGGGTCTTCTGCCATAACCCCGAGGACAAGCATTCGCAGGGAAACAGCGTGAAAGAGTTGCTAAACAAGATGGTGGAGGACAGACAGCTGTCAGCCACAGATGCCGAAACTTTGGCGCGTCTGTGCGCAGACGGTTCCAAGACCATCCAGTCTGAGGAAGACGTTCTCCGATGGCTGGCCTCCGAGTATGGAGTGGCTTACACCGACTTGGAAAACGTCGAGCTAGATCGGGAACTCTTGTCGCTGTTTCCCGCGCGAATCCTCCTGAAAGAAGAACTTCTCCCCCTGAAACGCGTAAACGGTTCCGTGGAAGTCGCCACGAGCCGTTTGTTCGCGTCGCAGGGGCTTGACACGCTCAAAACGATGACGGGCTTGAAACTCAAGCCCGTCATTGCTTCCAGCGAAGCGATCCGTCGCGAGATGAAGAAGCGGCTGGGTGTGGGCGCAGACACCATCGATACGCTTGGCGAGGAAGCCCGTCTCCAAGTCGTGGGCGAGGAAATGTCAGAGGAAGACACGAACCTGGATAGCGCGGCGGAGGATGCGTCGATCATCCGGTTCGTCAATCAAGTGTTGCGTGACGCCATCGAGCTGCGGGCTTCCGATATTCACCTTGAACCATTCGAGCATGAGTTCCGGATCCGCTATCGCATAGACGGCGTATTGCAGGAAGTCCCCGTTCCCGCCCAACTCAAACAGTTCCAACCGGCCATCGTCTCGCGCGTCAAGATTCTGAGTCATTTGAACATTGCAGAAAAGCGTTTACCGCAAGACGGCGCGATCAAGATTCTCATTGATGACGCCGAGGTGGACATCCGCGTATCCGTGATTCCCATGATCCACGGCGAGGCGGTGGTGATGCGTTTGTTGCGGCAAAACGTGACGCTACGCGGCATGAATGAACTTGGCATGGATGAGCGCGAGTTCCGCAGCCTCCAGCGCGTGCTTCAATTGCCGCATGGCATCGTGTTGGTAACCGGCCCGACCGGCAGCGGCAAAACCTCGACGCTGTACACCGCGCTCAACGAGATTAACGATGCCGTCCGCAAAATCATCACCGTGGAAGACCCGGTCGAATATCGGCTGAAGGGCGTCAACCAGATCCAGGTGTCCGAAAAAGCCGGGTTAACCTTCGCTCGCGGTCTGCGTTCCATTCTGCGTCACGATCCCGATGTGATTCTGATTGGAGAAATTCGCGACCAGGAGACGGCGCAGATTGCCGTGCAAGCGTCGCTCACGGGTCACCTGGTTTTCTCCACATTGCACACAAACGACGCGCCGACCGCTTTCACGCGTCTCGTGGACATGGGCATTGAGCCATATCTTGTGGCGTCGGCAGTCGAAGCGGTGCTTGCCCAACGCCTTGTGCGTTTGTTGTGCGAGCACTGCAAAGAAGAAGATCGTTCGCCTGCGGCCCAAGCCTTCAAGGAACAGGTGGGGATTCCCGCAAACACCACGATTTACCGCTCGGTCGGTTGCCGGGAATGCCGGCAAACCGGCTTCTTCGGTCGGCGCGCGATTTTCGAGTGGATGGACACAGACAACGTCATTCGCGAGCTGGTCTTGAAGAACGCTTCCAGCGACGCGGTCCGGGATGCGGCACGTCGCGCGGGCATGCGCACTTTGGCGGAGGACGGTTGGCGTCTCGTGCGCCTCGGCGTCACCACCTTTGAAGAAGTGTTGAGCGTCACCACCGCCAAGGAAGTGGCGGCTGCCACCAAGAGCGGATCGCAGGGAATACCCGCGGGGGGAAACGTGGCTGGTGCGGCGGTGAAGCAACGCTGACGAATCGAGATGATCATGCCAGTCTTTCAATACAAAGCGCTGCAGACGGACGGCAAAATCTCCGAAGGCAGCATTGAGGCCGAAGGCCGGCAGGATGCCTTGCGGCTGATTGAGGGCCGGGGGTTGCAGCCAATTAATGTGTCTGCCGGTGCGAATGGTCAGTCCGACAAGAAGACCGTAGCGGTAGCCCTGCCATCGTTGCCATGGGCGTCCAAGAAAATCTCCGCTCGCACACTGGAGAATTTCACGCGGTTGCTTTCCAGTCTGCTCGCGGCCGGCGTCCCGCTCAGCCGGGCGCTGGTCATTCTCCACAAGGAAGCTTCGGTGCCGGTTGCCCGGGAGAAATGGAAGGAAATCCATGATCTGGTCGTCGACGGAATGTCGTTGGCCGATGCGATGGCAAAATCGCCGGACGTCTTTCCCCGTGTGTACGTGGCGATGGTCGAAGCTGGCGAGACCGGTGGATTCCTGGATTTGGTGCTCGCCCAGATCGCGGATTTCCAGGCGCGAGAAAAGGAGCTTCGCGCCAAAGTACTGACGGCATTGCTTTACCCATCGATTTTACTGGTGCTGGCGTTGTCGGTTCTTGTTTTTCTGCTGACTTTCTTCATTCCAAAGTTTCAAACCCTTTTTGCCGGGTACGGAGCTGTTTTGCCATTGCTGACGCGCGCCATCGTCAAGGCAAGCGGGGTCTTGCGGTCGTATGGATTATTGGTTGCAATGGGTGTTGTTTTGGGAGCCTATTTGCTTCGGAACTGGGCGAGGTCGGAACGAGGGAGACGCGCCTGGGAGGGGGCGATCCTGCAGGCGCCGGTGGTGGGGAAACTGGTCGCCCAGTTCGCAATGGCCCGGTTCTGCCGCATGCTCGGCACGTTGTTGGCGGCTGGCGTACCCTTGATCAATGGACTCAACGTCGCGCGTAAGTCGATCGGGAACCAAATCCTTGTGGATGCAGTGTCCAATTCCATCGACCGCGTGAAGGAGGGTGGCGCATTGGGATCGAGTCTGGCCGATTGTCGGGAGCTTTTCCCGGGCTCCGTGCTGGAGATGATTTCCGTTTCCGAAGAGAGCGGTCGTCTGGACCAGGAACTGATCCGACTGGCGAACGTCACGGAAAATGATTTGGACCGCCGGTTAAAGACCGCGGTGGCTCTGGCTGAGCCGCTCATGTTGTTTTTCATCGCGGGTTTCATCGGCACGATTTTCGTTGGAATGGTTCTTCCGATTTTCACGCTTCAGGAATACATCAAATAAACACAAGGGGAGATGACGACATGAAAAGAAATGGCTTGGTCAAAAACCTATCGCGCCTCAATCGGCGATCGGGCTTCACGTTAATCGAATTGCTGTTGGTGCTGGTGATTCTCGCCACGCTGGCGGCTATTGTGGTTCCGAAATTCGCGAACCGGGGCGAAGAGGCGAGAAAGACCGCAACGAAAGCCCAGATTTCCAACTTCGAGACGGCCCTCGATGCGTTCGAGGTCGACAACGGTTATTACCCCAAGGGCAAGGACGGCCTGCAAGACCTCGTCGTGCAACCCAGGGACGCCACGAATTGGAAGGGGCCGTATCTTAAAAGCATCCCACTCGATCCATGGCAGCACCCTTACATTTACGATTGTCCGGGCAGACACAATGAAAGCACCTACGACATCATGTCCATGGGACCGGATGGGCGCGTAGGAGGGGATGATGACATCACGAACTGGGAACAACCCAATAAGCAGCGCTAAGACGCACCGGCAAAACGCATTTACGTTGATCGAATTGATCCTGGTGCTGGCTGTGTTGTCGAGTGTGATTGCGCTGGGGGCGCCCATGCTTTCGAGGTTCTTTCGCGCGCGAACGATCGAGGGGGAGGGGCAAAGACTTCTGGCCTTGACTCGTTACGGTCAGAGCCGCGCCGTATCAGAAGGTGTGCCGATGGTTTTGTGGATGAACCCCGAAGACGGGACATATGGGCTGCGGATCCAGGATGGATACAATGCCAGCGACGCCAGACCGCAAACGGGTTACGGAAACAGTAGTCTGTCGGGGGTTGGAAAGGATGTGCGCTTTCAGTTGCCGGATCGGTTGCAGTTCGAGTTGGGGCAGGGAGCGCGGATACAGAATAAAATGGCCACCATCCGGTTCGCGCCGGATGGCTCGATTGGCGAAAACAGCGCGCAGAAGGTCGTGATCCGTCAGGACGACGGCGAAGGGATCGCCCTCGTGCAATCGGAGAATCAGTTGAATTATGTCATCGACCAAAAAACAGATGTTCGGACGACAGCCTCGCAGTAGCCATGGATGGCAAACCGGCTTCACGTTGGCTGAGGTGCTGGCTGCTATGTTTTTCATGGCCATTGTTTTACCGGTGGCGATGGAGGGGCTTAGAATCGCCAGCCGCGCCGGTTCGGTAGCTGGACGCAAAGACGTGGCGGTGCAGTTGGCGGACAGCAAATTGAACGAGCTGATTGTCATGAGCCAATGGCGCAACGCCGGTCAGGGCGGCGCCTTTGGCCAGCAGTGGCCGGGGTATCGGTGGACGATGAAAAATGAACCTTGGAGTGAAGGCGCGATGCGGCTCATCACGGTCGAAGTCGCGTACCCGGCCCAGAACCGGGATTACAGCGTGCGGTTGAGCACGCTAATGCAGGACACGATTCCATGACGCACCGAGGCAACAACGTAAAATATTCAGGCAATCACGGTTTCACGCTGATGGAGCTGCTGATCGCCATCATGATTGCTGCGGTGGTGCTGGCGGCGATGAACACCGCTTTTTACGCCGCACTGCATTTGAAATCGAGGGCCTTGAGCTCGGTCGAGAATGGCATCTCATTGAATCATGCTGTTTCGATCCTCAAGGCGGACCTGCGTGGCATCCTCGTTACAGGCGGTGTGATGGCTGGTTCCGTCGAGAGTCCGGGAGTGGAAAGCGTCAACAATCAGCCTACGTTGTTGGATGTTTACACGACGACCGGCGTGGTCTACGACGACCTGCCATGGGGGGATGTGCAAAAGGTTTCCTATCTGTTGAAAAATCCGACGGGCGGTTCCCATCTCGTCGGCCAGGATTTGATCCGCGCCGTCACCCGCAACCTGCTGGCGCCCACTCAGCCGGATCTTTCAGAGCAATCACTGTTGAGCGGCGTCAGCTCGCTGCAGTTCTCGTTCTATGACGGCGCGAACTGGCAGACCGCTTGGGATGCAACCAACTCGGTCACGCCGATCCCGCAGGCGATCAAAATTGACATCGAGTTCGCCAAGGCGGACTCCGACGGACAATCCAGATTGCCGGTCGAGATCGTTGTTCCGGTGGTCACGCAGGAGCTTACCAACGGCGTCACCACGACCGCGAGCAGCACAGGGAGCGGAGGATAATGAACTTCTTCAATCCCACACTGCAACGCCTCGGAGATTTTCAGGGCAAGAATGCGTCAGGGCAAAAGGCGTCGGTCCTGATCATTGTACTTTGGATTACTTTTGGCTTGGTGAGCATCGCGCTGTATCTCGGACAGTCGATGATGTTCAATCTTCAGGCCGCCGATAATCATGAAGCCGGTGTTGAGGCCGACCAAGCCATTGAAGGCGCCGCACGCTACATTAGTTTCGTACTGACGAATTTGTATCAGCAGGTTCAAACGGTAGCCACCAACATGCCCGGTATTCTGATCACGCCGGGCAACATCCAGGCGTATTTGCCGTCAACTGGCCAGACGCCGTATACCCAAACCTATGAAGGCCAGGAAGTGCCGGTCGGCAACGCGAGATTTTGGTTGATCGGAAGAGATGCCGGAGGAACGTCGAACGTCACCAGTGGCCTGCCTACTTTTGGTCTGATTGACGAAGCGTCGAAGCTAAACATCAATACGGCCACGCTGGATATGCTGGAAGCGCTGCCGTTTATGACATCCGATATGGCGGCTTCGATTCTCAACTGGAGAAATTCTGCTGCGAACGTCACGGCTGGTGGAGCGGAATTGGAGTACGGGATGCTGGACCCGCCTTACTCCTGCAAGAACGCCCCGTTCGAGACCATCGATGAGCTGAAACTCGTGATTGGCGTGACCACGGACATTTTGTACGGAGCCGACCTCAACTTGAATGGGATTCTCGATCCAAACGAAAACAACCAGAATGTCTTTCAGACCGGGGGCAACCTCGATAACGGATTGAATGCCGGGATTCTGGAATACGTCACTGTTTACAGCCGTGAACCCAACACGCAGGCCGATGGCTCGGCCCGCATCAACATCAGCAGCAGCAGCGGTGTAAGTTCGTTACGGACGGCGTTGCAGAACGCGCTTGGCGCTCAGCGAACAAATCAAATCCTGCAGCAAGCGGGGCTCGCGGGAACCGGCGGTCAAGGGAGAGGAAGCCGCGTGACTTTCGGGAGTGTAATGGAATTCTATGTTCGCAGCGGGATGACCGTCGATGAGTTTTCCCAGGTTGCGGACGCTCTGACGACGACGAATGCCAGTTATATTGCCGGCTTGATCAACGTGAATACCGCGCCTGCCCCTGTGCTGGCTTGCGTGCCCGGTATCGGCCCAGACAATGCGCAGACGCTCGTCACCTATCGACAGGCTCACCCGGATCAACTGGCAACCGTGGCGTGGGTGGCACAGGCTTTGGGAACAACGGCCGCCATACAAGCCGGTCCATATATCACCGCAAAGAGTTATCAATTCACGGCCGATGTTGCCGCCGTCGGCCACTACGGCAGGGGTTACCGGCGAACGGTGTTTGTTTTCGACACGAGTGGCGGAATGCCGCAAATTATTTACCGCCGGGACATAACTCAACAGAGCTGGGCGCTTGGCAACGTGCGACAGAGCTGGCAATTGATGAGGAACATGTGATGACACCGTATTTGTTAAACTTCCTGAAGTCGCGGAGATCGTCCCTGATGGGATTGACGCTGGAGGGGCACCGCCTCGAGGGCGTTGTCCTCCGCCGCGTCAAGGGCGCGCTCGAGGTCGAGCGGTCATTTGAAACATCGCTTTCGCTGGATCCATTAACCAACGACCCGAAGTTGGTTGGGCAGGAGATCCGGAATCGTTTGGATGAAGCTGGCGCGCGCGAAAGCCGGTGCATAGTCGGTGTGCCGCTGAATTGGGCGATGACGGCGCAGACCAAACTCCCGGACATTCCCGAAGAGGACGTCGCCAGTTTCCTGGGCATCCAGGCCGAGAAGGCGTTCCCGTACGGTCCTGAGGACTTGTCCATTTCCATTTCGCGGTTCAGTTCGTCGGATGGCGGGCGATACGCCACATCGGTGGCCATTCCCAAAAACCATTTGACGCGACTTGAACAAGTTCTGGTGGCCGCGCGGCTCAGGCCGGTCAGTTTTTCGCTGGTCGTCGCCGCGTTGCAGCCGCCGCAGAGCGGGGGATCGGAAGGTGTCCTCGCGCTGGTCGCAGGCGAAAGCAGTGTTGACCTGCAGGTGACAAGCGGCGGTGGAGTGGCGGCGTTGCGCGCCCTGCCGGATGCCATTGAGATGGACGGCGCCGAGCGCCAAATTGACACCGATTTGCTTGCCAGGGAAATCAGGGTCACGCTCGGTCAGCTGCCGAAGGAACTCAGTGTAACAATTAAGAAAATCCGCGTGTTCGGACGCCCGCAGTGGAGGCAACCGTTGGCCGATGCGATTGCGCCGTGCGCGAAACATCTGGGTTTGCAGGTGGAAGTGCAATCAGCTCTCCAAGCGAACGGAGCGGTCGTTCGGGGAAATGATTTGCCGTCGCTCGCAATAGCGGCGCAATACTTGAACGGAGTTGCTCCGGGTTTTGAATTCAAGCCTATCAAGGTGAGTCAGTGGATGGGGTTAACTTCCAAGTTCTCGTCTCGGAGAATCCTCTGGGCCGCGACGTCGGCAGGAGCGGCAATCATTTTATTCTTTTGCGCGTTTCTGGTGCAGTACATCAGGCTTTCCGTGTATGCATCGCGCTGGCGTACTATCGAGCCGAGAGTGACGGCAATCAAAGAAGTTCAGGACAACATTCGGAAGTTCCGGTCGTGGTGCGATCATTCGCCGCACAGTTTGACGATCTTGCGAAAACTCACTGAAGTATTTCCTGAAGATGGAACGGTCACGGCAAAGACTGTCGCGATCAAAGACCGTTCTGAAGTCTCCTGTTCCGGCATAGCGCAGGACAATCAGGCCTGGCTGAAGATGCGCGACCGGCTGCAGGCGGCCAGTCACGTAGAAAACGTGCAACTGCAACAGATGGGCGGCGTGCAGCCGATGCGTTTCACGTTTAATTTCCGTTGGACGGAGGGAGGCAACCGTGAGAATTGAGGATCGTCAAAAGCTTCTCGTGATTCTCGCGATCGCCGGTGTGGCGCTGCTGGCCGGCGATAAATTACTTATTACACCGTTGACTGGCCTGTGGAAGGAGCATGCGCGGAGGATTTCCGAGTTGAGGGACAACCTCGACAAAGGGACTGCTCTCCTGGCGCGGGAACAGGCGATTGAAGATCGATGGACCAGCATGCAGAAGAGCGCGTTGCCCACCGACGTTTCGGCGGCCGAAAGCAAAGTTCTCACGGCCGTGGAACGTTGGACACGAGCGAGCGGGATCACCTTCACCTCCATTAAACCGCAGTGGAAACAGAACGGTGACGATTATAAGACGCTCGAATGCCGGGTGGACGCCACCGGTGACATGGAGTCCTTGGCACGGTTTGTTTACGAACTGGAGCGCGATCCGCTGGCCTTGCGAGTGGAAGATCTCGAACTTTCGGCCCGGGATGATGGGGGGCAAAAGCTTTCGCTCGGTGTGCGTTTTACCGGTTTGGTTCTGACGGGAGGACAACGATGAACCCCATCTGGTACAAACAGACGGGAAGCAACCGGGCTGCGTGGGTTCTGTTCGCGCTGATACCTGCCTTGACGTTGCTGCCTTCCATGGGAAATGCAGCGGCTACGAACCGTCCTCCCAATGCGGTGGCTACAAACAGCCTTCCGAAGGTAACGGCCACGACCGGTTCTGCGCCGGCAATTTCTTTCGAAACATTCAGGATCGTTGCGCAACGAAATATTTTCAATCCAAACCGTTATTCGGGAAGGACGGGGCGGCGCAATCCCAGCCAGATGGCCGGAGCGCCCGGCTTCGCTTTGGTGGGCACTATAATCTACGAAAAGGGCGCGTTCGCCCTTTTCGATGGATCCGACGCGCAATACAAGAAAACTCTTAAATTATCCGATACCATAGCGGATTACCGGGTTGTTGAGATTACCCCAAGCCACGTCAAGTTGGAAACCGGCACCAACCAGACAACGTTGTCAGTAGGGGCGCAGATGAAAATAATTGATGGCAAGTGGGAATTGGCAGATGGAACAGAATCTGTCGGAAAGTCGCCAGATACCTCAAGCGGTGCGCCCGCTTCTGAAACGGCGACCGAAGCAAGTTCGGAAGAAACCAGTTCAGGCGGCGGCAGCGGTGCCGATGCGATCCTGAGAAGGCTGATGCAACAGCGTGAAAAGGAGTTACAGAAATGAATACCACTAGAATCCATACTTTGCTGCTTTGTCTGGCCGTGATGGCGGGGACCTCGGCGGCGTTCACCGCCCGGGCCGCTGAGGAACAGCAAGCTCCCGCCCAACCGGCGGATCAAACACCAGTTGCCGCTGAACAACCTGTAACGAACGCACTTGTTCCGGCAACCGTACCGGTCAAACTGGATGGGATATACTTCAACTTCCGCGGCGCGCCGCTGGAGACAGTGCTGAAGTATCTGAGTGACGCGACTGATTTCGTCATCAACATCTCGCCGGGAACTGATGTGAAAGGAAAGGTCGATATCCTGAGCACTCGACCGCTCAACAAGGACGAAGCTTTCGATCTGCTGAGTGCCGTGCTGAACCAAAACAAACTTGTGATTGTTCGCGAAGGCCGGACGTTGACGATTGTCAACAAGGACAACGCCGCAACAAGCGACATCCCGGTCACTGCTGGCAGGGACGCCGACAAAATTCCCAGAACCGATGAAATGGTCACGCACATTATTCAGGTCCGTTATGCGAATGCCCTGCAATTAACCAGCGTTCTGCAGCCGCTCCTTCCGGCCTACGCCAAACTGACGGCGAACGAAAGCGCCAACGCTCTCGTTCTGACCGCCACGAAGGCCGACGTCCGCAGAATGGTGAAAATCGTCGAGGCCCTCGATACCTCTATTTCCAGCATCTCGACCGTCCGCGTTTTCCCGTTGAAATACGCCGACGCGAAGCAATTGGCCGATACGATCCAGCAATTATTCCAATCGCCAACCAGCCAACAAAATGCCGCCATGCAACGGCTTTTCCGGAACCGTGGCGGTGGCGGTAATGGTGGCTTTGGCGGCGGCTTTGGTGGTGGTCAAGGAGGCAATACAGATCCGTCGCAAGGCACTGGAGACAACGTGGCGCGGCAGGTGGCCTCGCGTGTCGTCGCGATGGGGGACGACCGCACCAATTCGTTGATCGTCAGCGCACCGGACGAATACATTCCGACAATCGAACAATTGGTTAAAGATGTTGATGTCAGTGTGACTGATGTCACGGAACTGCGGGTGTTTCATTTGGTCAACGCCGATCCTCAGGAGACAGCGGATCAACTTGCGCAACTGTTCCCGGATTCGACCAAGACCGGCCAAAACCAAAGCCAGCAGTTCCAGTTTGGCAGAGGCGGACCCGGATTCTTCGCCGCCCAAGCCGCTCAAGCGAGCACCACGACCGCCAGCAGCAATCGGATGAAAAAGATGGGGCAGGTAATTGCGGTGGCGGATCAACGCACCTCGTCGGTCGTTGTCAGCGCGGCGAGTGACTTGATGCCCCAAATCGCCGAGATGATCGCGCAGCTCGACGAAAATGCTTCCAAGAAACAGAATGTGTACGTCATTCCGCTGGAGAATGCGGAGGTATCGGACGTTCTGCCGGTCCTGCAGGATATGTTTAACAAGAACACCTCCACGCGAAACAACGCCAGCCGGGCTACCCAGACTGGCAGCAGCGCGCTCAGCACTCGAACGCAGAATTTGAATCAGAATCAGGGACGAACGACAACCAGCGGCACTGCGGGGCAAATGGGCACCAGCAGCACGGGATTCTAAAATGACCAAGGCATCTGACAAACAAGACGAAGCGAGGCAAATATGACTACGAAACGTTCACAGTGGATGAAGATCCTGACCGGTGTGCTGGGTTTTTGTCTGTGCGCCATGCTTGAGACCCACGCACAGCAGGGGCAACGGACGACTGGATCGTCAAGCAGTTCGAGCCGGCCTTATGTCCCGAACGGCACGATCGGGGACGCGGTCGTTTCCGCGGATACCGACACCAAACAAATTACTGTCATCGCGGACGAGGAGACAGCTCGGTATATCCGGCAAGTGATCAAGGGTTTGGATCGACCGAAGCCTCAAGTGCTCATCAAGGTTGTTTTCCTTGAGGCCGTATACAATAATGCGTCGGACATCGGCGTTGAAGGCTCAATCACCCGCAAACTCAGCGGTTCGATGACCGGACTGGCATCCAACGTATTCGGGGCTGGATTCATAGGGGCCGTGCCGCCAGGTGCCGGTCTCTTTACGGTCCTCGGTAACGATTTTCAGGCGACCTTGCGGGCAATTTCGCAAGCCGGTAAAACCGAGGTGCTATCCCGCCCGTCCATTCTGACCCGCAACAATCAGCAGGCCACGATCAGCCTTGGTCAGGAAATTCCCCTTATCACCGGCACGCGCATTGATGCGCAGAATAATCAGATTAACACGTTCGTATACCAGAGTGTCGGGATTAATCTGCAAGTGACTCCGTTCATCACCCCTGACGGCATGGTGGAGATGATTCTTACGCCGGAGATTTCCGAGCTTGCGGATAAATCTCAATGGGTTCCGATCTCCAGCGGGACCGGCAGCTCCATCAGCGCCCCGGTCATTAACTCGCGCAAAGCCGACACCGTGGTGGTGGTCCCCGACGGACAAACGGTCGTCATCGGCGGCCTGATGGAAAACGATAAAGTGAGTTCTGATAGTAAAATCCCCATTTTGGGCGACATCCCACTGATCGGGACACTGTTCAAACGACAGATCAAGAATTATACGAAGACCGAACTCATCATCTTCGTGACCCCGCACATCGTTAACGCGCCGGAGCAATTGGCCGCGCTGTCAACGGGTGAACGGGCAAACTCAAAAATGGTGCCCAAGGCGTTTACGGAAGAGGAACTGGACCGGTTCCTGGACACCGTACCGGTGAAGGGCGCCAAAAACAGCAAGACCGATAGCCAATCCTCAAAAGGCCAAAAGTAAATGACTGAATCAGAAACAATTTTTACTTCGCGCATCAGAAAGCGGACCCCGCTCATTTATGGGCTCCTGCTGGCGGTGTGGGTGATGGTCATTGTCTGGCAGGTTTGGGAGCACAACCGGGTGAAAGAATCCGCCCGCACGGCATTGATTAACCGCTCTCAAGACATCGCCACGACCCTCAGCCTCGTCATTCGCTCCCAAAGACGCTTCGGCGGGATTGTCTCGCAGGAACGTTTGGAACCCGCGCTGAAGGAACTCGCAAAATCGGGCGAACTCGTGTCAGTCGCGCTCTTGAACGCCTCAGGCGAAGTCGTCGCCTCGGCCGGTAAGCCGATCGATCTTACCACGGTCCGACAAGGAGTGCGTTGGGACGAGAAGAGCGTGACCTTGGTCAACCCGGTAGATTTGGGCGCCAATATAACATCGGGAGGCGAGATGAATCCTCCAACGATTGTTCTGCCGCCACGCGACTCGACCAATGCCTTCCGAAACGTTGGAAGGAGATCGCAGCGCCAGGAAGTGATGCCAAATAGAGAAGGTTCTTCGAACGTTGTCACGGGCGCGGTCACAAACCGGAACGATGGCGACCATGGTCCCGCAGGTGGAGACGAGCCGCGGATTCCGCCTCCTCCTCCTAATGAAGGCGATCGCAATCCAAGGGGACGCGGAGACAGGCCGCCGTTTGGACGCCCGTTTTGGATGGATGAGAAGGAATACCAATCGTTGATCGAAAAGAGAGGATTGCACGGTTTGGCGATGGCCATGTCAACCGGGTCCATTCAGGCGGCGTCCGTTCAGGATCTTTGGCTGCGATTCGTTATCGGCCTTTTTGCCGGCGGTTCCGTCCTCGGTCTTGGGCTTGCCTGGCAGAATCTCGTCAAATCCTCGGAATTGCAGATGCACCTGCTTCGCGCCAGCCAGATGAACTCTTACTTGAGAGAAATGAATATAGCCGCAGCCGGCCTGGCCCATGAGACGCGGAATCCGCTGAACATCGTTCGTGGCATGGCGCAAATGATTTCCAAGGAGCCAGCCGCCTCGGAAGAAATCAAGAGCAGGTCGCGCGCAATCACGGACGAAGTCGATCGCGTGACCGCGCAATTGAACGAATTCATCGACTACTCCCGTCCGCGCGAAGTGCGGCGGGCGCCGGTCGCGTTGGGCGCGGTCATCGGCGACGTGGTCCGAGCGCTTCTGAGCGACATCGAGGACAAGGCCGTCCAACTGAAGATGGAAGGAGAAAATTTCGTTGTGGATGCGGATGAGCAGTTGCTCCGGCAGGTTCTCTTTAACCTCCTGATCAACGGCATTCAGGCGGTCGAAGCTCGCGGTGAGATTCAGGTTGTTGCTGAGAAAAGCAGTTCGACGGAAGCGCAGCTCGAAGTCCGGGATAATGGTCCGGGCGTTCCACCAGAGCATCGCACCGATATCTTTAAACCATACTTCACCACACATCCGAGTGGAACGGGCCTGGGGTTGGCGGTCGTTCAGCAAATCGTTCTGGCACACGGTTGGGATATCAGCTATATCCCCAACGAACCCAGAGGAGCGATTTTCCGTATCAGTCACCTGAAGCTTTCTTCAAGGACTGAATGAAACGCTGAAGACTTATGCCGCCTAATACCAACCAGCACACTTCAAAACCCACTAGGATTCTCATCGTTGACGATGACGCTGGTCAGCGGAGCCTTCTGGATTCGTTCCTACGCGGCCAGGGATTCGAAACGATCCCGGTTGTGTCTGGCGAACAAGCGCTCGATACCTTGGGCAAACAGGACGTTGCGATGATGATCTCCGATGTGCGAATGCCGGGCATCTCTGGCCTGGAAACGCTCCGGCGCGCGCGAAAGGATCATCCCACGCTGCCTGTCCTGCTCGTCACGGCGTATGCTGACATCCGTGATGCCGTCGTGGCAATGCGCGATGGCGCCGTGAATTACCTGGAAAAACCAATCGATCTGGATGAACTGCTCGCTTCGGTGCGTAAAGCCGTTGGTCTTGAAAGGGCGGCATCGCTGAAATTGCCCGAAGGTCGGCGAATACCGGATTACGTCGTGGCAAAAAGTCGGCCCATGCAGGCCGTTCTGCGAGATGCGTCTCTGGTGGCTTCGTCTGAGACGCGCATTCTGATCACTGGTGAGAGTGGCGCTGGCAAGGAGGTGATCGCTGACGTCATCCATGAGTGGAGTCCGCGATCCTCCGGTCCCATGATCAAAGTGAGTTGCGCGGCGATCCCGGAGACCCTTTTGGAAAGCGAACTCTTCGGCCACGAGAAAGGATCGTTCACGGGCGCTTACACGCAGCGAATCGGCCGTTTCGAGGAGGCCAATCAAGGAACCATTTTGCTCGATGAAATTGCCGAGATGTCGCCCTCGTTGCAGGCGAAATTATTGCGAGTCCTGCAGGATGGGCGTTTCCAAAGAGTAGGCTCGAACAAGGAATTGCACACCAACGCCCGTGTTCTGGCGGCAACCAACCGGGATTTGGAGAAGGAAGTCGAAAACGGACGTTTCCGGGAGGATTTGTTCTACCGGCTCAATGTGATGGAGATATACGTCCCGCCGCTTCGTGACCGGAAGGAAGATATCATGCCTCTGGCTAATGTATTCGTCGCCCAGTTTGCAGACCGAAAGGTCAGGTTTTCACCCGGTGTCGCCCCTCTCTTGGAAGGGTACAACTGGCCCGGCAATGTGCGCGAACTCCGGAATGCGATCGAAAGAGCGGTTCTCCTATCTCACGGCGATCTGATTCTTCCTGAACATCTCCCTGTCCGCGTCCAGGAAGTTACAACCGAGTCTGCACAAAAGACGGCAGGCCGAGCCACCTGTCTGGAAGACGTCGAACGACAGGCAATTCTCAAAGCCTTGCGCGAACATGGTTTTAACCGAACCGAGGCCGCCAAGACGTTGGGAATCAGCCGACGCGCCCTTTTGTATAAACTTCCGCGTTTGCGAGAATTAGGATTCAAGGTCGATCCGGATTCGCCGGGGACTTTGTCGTTGTAGGAGCGGTTTGTAACCGCGACAGGCTTGCCCATTGAAGCCAGGCCAAAAGCAGATCGCGCTTGAAAAGCGCTCCCACGAAAGCTTTGCACGAGATACTATTCACCACGAAGAACACGAAGTTTACCCCCGACAGAGTCGGGGCGCACGAAGACAGTGGCCTCACGCAAAGGCGCAAAGAGATTCCTCTCCCCTGTTGCCGTAAGAGGGCAGACCTGATATTCTTACCGGGTGAATAGCGAAGAAGAACTATCACAAAGGCAAACATGGAAAACAAATACATGCCCGACCCGGTGCGTTATCCTCGGATGACCACCGCCGAGCTGCGCGCAAGTTGCCTCATCGAGAATTTGTTTCAGCCCGGAACGGTTCAACTGGTTTATACCGACGCTGACCGTGCCGTCGTGGGCGGCGTCGTGCCAACCTCGCAAAAGCTGGTGCTTGGAACGGTTAAGGAACTGGCGTCGGCGTATTTTGCAGAGCGACGTGAGATTGGCGTGCTCAACATCGGCGGGAAAGGCTCAATCACGGTTGACGGCAAAGCGTTTTCTTTGGAAAAACGCGATTGCTTGTACATCGGGCGCGGCAGTCAGAAGATCGAGTTCGCCAGCGCCGATGCGAAATCGCCGGCTCGATTCTATCTGGTGAGTTATCCGGCGCACACGTCTTATCCTACCAAGCTTGCCACACAGAAGGACGCTGAACCGGTCAACTTGGGATCACAAAAAGATGCCAACCAACGGACGATTTATAAGTACATCCACCCCAACGGGATAAAGAGCTGTCAGTTGGTGATGGGGTTCACGGAATTGAAGGAAGGCAGTGTCTGGAACTCGATGCCGCCGCATACGCACGCCCGGCGCACGGAAGTTTACCTGTATTTCGATGTCGCGCCCGATGCGGTGGTGTTCCACGTCATGGGCAGCACGCAGGAAACGCGGCATTTGGTGGTGCGCGATGGCGAAGCGGTGTTATCGCCGGCGTGGTCAATGCATTGCGGCGCTGGAACGCGCAATTACACATTCATCTGGGCCATGGGCGGCGAGAATCAGGAATTCACCGACATGGATCAAATCGCAGCGAACACAATCAAGTGAAGTTAGAGGGAGAGACAGCATGGCTATTTTAGATCAATTCAAGTTGGACGGTAAAGTCGCCATCGTGACGGGGGCGGGACGCGGTCTGGGGCAAGGACTCGCGTTCGGTCTCGCCGAAGCCGGGGCAGATATCGCGGCAGTGGACGTCATCGACCAAGCCGAGACAAAGGCCGGGGTCGAGAAACGCGGACGACGTTGCACAACGATCAAGGCCGATCTGTCGAAGAGCGATTGCGTGCCGCATATCATCGATTCCACGGTCAAGGCGCTCGGTCATATTGATATTCTGTTCAATAACGCCGGCATCATACGTCGCGCACCGCTGACAGAGTTTACCGAGAAAGATTGGGACGACGTCATCAACATCAATTTGCGCACTTTGTTTTTCCTGAGTCAGGCGGTGGCGAAGGTCATGATCAAACAGGGCAAAGGCGGCAAGATTATCAATACCGCTTCGATGCTCTCGTTTCAGGGCGGCATACGCGTGCCATCGTACACGGCATCCAAGAGCGCCGTGATGGGTCTGACCCGGCTCATGGCCAACGAACTGGCGCCGCACGGCATCAATGTCAACGCCATCGCGCCGGGTTACATGGCCACGGACAACACCAAGGCGCTGCGCGAGGACGCGAAGCGAAATGCGGAGATTCTGGCGCGCATACCAGCAGGCCGCTGGGGTTTGCCGACGGATCTCCAAGGCGTCGCGGTTTTCCTGGCGTCATCGGCATCGGACTATGTCCAAGCCTATACCATCGCCGTTGACGGTGGCTGGCTGGCGCGCTGAACGAGGCTGAGTTCTCACGGGGAACTCGGAGTGTCCACGGATTACACGGATGTTACTGATTCGCCTGCCGGATAATCAGTGGAAGCCGAGCTACAAGCGAGACGTGCGAAGCAAATCTTCCCAATCCGTGGATTAACTCTGTTTGCGTTCATGTGATGATAGGTGCCACTGGCACCCATCATGGCGGAGCACGTTGAGAATTCAGGCCCGCCTGCAACGCTTCGCTCGCCCGAAGACGCTGCATCGCTGCGAGCGGGCGTAGCGATGTGGGCAGGCGCGGCGAGGAAATGCCTTGTGTGAAGAGTGGAGAGTCGACCCGCCTACCCCCTACCGTGCTTGACGCGCCAGAAGTGAAGTGACAGTCTTTGGATCCTCTTACGAATGGAAAGATAATGAAAAAACTAATATTCCTTACTCTGCTACTTTCGTGGGTAACGCCATCACACGGCAGCGAGAGACCCATTGCAGACCTCCTCGTGAATCAATACGAGCTCAGCCTGATCAGTCGCGATGACAACCATCCGAATATCGATGTGACGCAGGACAATCTTTACGCCATCCTGGTTCTCCTCCATCACGGCGTTCCCCCGAACCTTATCCGTGCTCACTTCAAATGGACTGAAGATGAATGGCAGAAGCGGTTGGGTGTGCTTGAGAAATCAGAGTATGTAAAGAAATCTGCTGATGGTCAATTTGTCCCATCCATCATGATCATGACCCTCGACGATGGCCGTGGGATGAAGAATAACTGCGGAGACCTAGCCGAGAAAACGGCGGCATCAATCGAGCAAGCCATTCCTTCGATTAAAGACCGGGTTGCATTGATCGGACCATTGAAGCGATTTAGCTTCCAGGAACTGTCATTACTCATACTCAGCGACGTAATGCTCGACCAATGGCAGATCAACAACGTGGAGCGGGAATTTATGAGGAAAGATCGACCATTGCGACACGGCAAGCATTACTACGCCGCTCTGCAGGAGAAGTCGAAGGGCGCAACCGGCGGAGCATTCGGAATCTATGGGAATCAAGTAGAGCGTCACGACAATTTCTACCTCTGCTACTACGGAAACCAACGGTACACAAAGGAAGCGCAAGAGCGCAGAGATCGCCTAAAGAACGCTTTCTCGGCAGATGGAACGGTGTCCTGTCCAATTCTCGACGACAATTCAGTTGCGGAACTTGATTCTCTCGCTGCTTCCTTCAAACCAAAGCTCCTAACGCTCCTCAACGAGTTTCGTCCTTATCTTGAGAAACAGTACTCGTCGAGCAGGTTTGCGACGGAAATCTCGTTCGAGGAATATGCCATTTGGTGGTACCACATCTTCTACTCGGCAGTGACAGATCAGCTCATTCAGCGGGGCAGCATCACATTGCCAGAAGGCAAGGTGGCGTTCTATTTCGTCCGGATGAATTCCTCAGATAAGAAAGCGCGTTAAACCATGAAGACGATTGATCCTGACCGCTTAACTGCCTTCGTCAGGCGAAATTGTGCGTATCCGCCAAGCGACGGATATCAGCATAGACGGGGCGAATTCATGGTGATGGATTCCACTGACACCCATCATGGCGGAGCGCGTTGAGAATTCAGGCCCGCCTGCAACGCTTCGCTCGCCCGAAGACACTGCCCGCCTGCCACCGCGCATTGGCGGGCAGGCCCGGCGAGGAAATGCCTTGTGTGAAGAGTGGAGAGTTGACCCCACTGACTTTTATGTCTGATTTCGTATATGTTTATCAGGCTGATAACGCTGGCTGTGCTCCTCGACAATTAAATTTGCACAACCAAGTACGCTCCAAAACATCTGATCTATTGCGTCGGCCCTAGCAGTATCTTTGCAGCGGATTGCAAGTTCTCGAACAAAAATGTAGTTCAGAATAAATGTCCATTGTACCATTATAAGACTTTCAAAGACGTTTCGATTTTCTTGTTCTGGATCGATACGTGCGTATGACGGTGAGATTATCACCCTCGACAAATCGCCATGCTGCCACGTCGAAAGCGCCTTGTATTCCATGTCATAAACAAGCTCCCAGATTCTACCAACTGCACTACATCGTTGCTTGAATTTCGGCCAAGCTTTTTGATTTGGATTTGCGACTCCTGTATATGTAGAGATCGCTTGAAGTATCTGCTCAAATGAGATAGAATTCGGTTCGTGGTCACACCGGGCCAAGTATTTGATAAGTCGATCATCATGATCAACCCACTTCTTAAGACCGTCATTACGTGAGCATTCTTCGAACCCACTTTTCGCCCAGAACGCGGCAGCGCGCTCGCAAGAAGGGTCGTCTAATAAATACAGATAGTTAACCGCCGCCTCAATTATACCGCGATTGATTCCGGCTAAATCAGCGTGAGACGAATAGGGATATTCTCGATGTAAATAGTTAGCGTGGAGCGCACCCTGTAGCACTCTTTCCGCAAGAAAATTCAGGAATAGTCTGCGAATGTTGGGCAATTTCTCAGTCAAGTGCCCGGTAAGATTGACAGCTTCTTTCTGAAGACGCAGAATACCCCACCAATAATACCGATTCGCCTTTAGCGATGCTTTCTTTGTTAATCCTCGTCGACGCTTTTTCTTGAGGGCTTTGGCCAGTTCGTTGAAAACTTCTCTTAAGAGATTCATTGTTTGGTGTTAGCTCGCTCCATCGTAGGTTTCTAATTATCCGCTGCATACTCCCGCGGCGGAATTGTGTCCACAGTTTTTCATCGTAACAAAGCTAGCCGCGGAATTAACGGCACATCTCAGCAGCACAGCAGGGTTAAACCATAGTTTAGCTTCATCTGAACACCTCCCCAATGCGAAAACTATAGTTTGAAACCTTTCTCGCCACCGTGCTTGACGCGCCAGAAGCGAAGTGACAATCTTCATCCCAAGAACCTGAGCCGGCTCGCCTCCTAAGAAGCGCGCCGAGTTTAGGTGAATAATGTTAGGCATGCGCTATGCGCACGTTTGCGAGTTTCGTCCTTGTTGTCTTTGGCTTCTTCGCGGCGTTCTGGGGTGGGGTTTGTTTGCTCGGCGGGCCTGACGCCATGTTTTTGTCCCGCGATTCCTTCATCTGGGGAGGAGTGGCACTCTTACTCGCTGGTTTGCTAATCACGGTCAGTCGCATAGTTGTCCACACCGGGCCGTTTCTTTATGCGCCGATGTTTGTTTCTGTGGTTGCTTGGACTGTCGGCATTACCATATCCCAGCATGCAGGTGCCTATGTTTGCGTGCTGGGTGTGCCAAGTTCAGCCGTTGTGTGTATCGTTTATTGGTTTATTTCTGTGGTGTGTGCATCGAAGAGTGTTGGTCATTGAGAAGCGTATGTCTAACGTTCGAGGTGCTCACTTCCCAGTCGTCCAACTCAGCAAGCTCTGCGTCCCCGCCGGCTGGCGGGTCCGCCTACCGGCGTGATCTGTGAGAGACTCCGAAAAGGCGCCTCAAAATACCTTAAAATAGTGCTTGCAGTATTTCTGGGAAGCCACTAGTTTACGCGCCCCACGGAAAAGGGGGCAAAAGACGTACTGAATATGTCTCCGTGAGGCTCTTGACAGATTGAGCGAGAGGGAATAGGTTTGACCCGCTCGCAAGGGAAGAGCAGTTCTTTTGGAGTAAGCGATTTCTCCTGGCACGTCATGGATGTGCGTCGTTGCGTGCCAGGTTTTGTATTCCCAAGGGAATGCAATCGAAGTGAAACCCCTCGAACAAGATTCGGGGTGTGCTGTTCCTTGAAAATTGACTTGTGCGATACGTGAGAGCCCACGTTTGTTCCGGTGCAGATCGGAGCAAACTTTGAGTAGTTAAGTATAAGTAGACCGGTCAGTGAAAGCCCTGATCGGTCGCCTTGATCCCGCGAATGCGGGACGGGGTAAACTCATACGTGGAATCGATCAGGTCGGTTTTCCCCGGAGCAATTCGGGGATACAGGTCTGAAAGATTTTTATACGGAGAGTTTGATTCTGGCTCAGAACGAACGCTGGCGGCGTGGATAAGACATGCAAGTCGAACGAGACACTTCGAGTAGCAATATTCGGGGTGTTTAGTGGCGAAAGGGTGCGTAACACGTGGCTACCTACCTCAAAATGGGGGATATCTCCGAGAAATCGGAGTTAATACCGCATGTGATCGTGAGATTAAAGCTGGGGACCGTAAGGCCCGGCGTTTTGAGATGGGGCTGCGGCCTATCAGCTAGTTGGTGAGGTAATGGCCCACCAAGGCTAAGACGGGTAGCTGGTCTGAGAGGACGACCAGTCACACTGGAACTGAGACACGGTCCAGACACCTACGGGTGGCAGCAGTCGAGGATTTTTCTCAATGGGCGAAAGCCTGAAGGAGCGACGCCGCGTGGGGGATGAAGGTCTTCGGATTGTAAACCCCTGTCATCTGGGAACAATGGTTACGACCTAATACGTCGTAATTTGATAGTACCGGAAGAGGAAGCAGTGGCTAACTCTGTGCCAGCAGCCGCGGTAATACAGAGACTGCAAGCGTTGTTCGGATTCATTGGGCGTAAAGGGTCCGTAGGCGGTCGGCTAAGTCTGATGTGAAATCTCGCAGCTTAACTGCGATAGGTCATTGGAAACTGGCCGACTAGAGGACTGGAGAGGAGACTGGAATTGCTGGTGTAGCGGTGAAATGCGTAGATATCAGCAAGAACACCGGTGGCGAAGGCGGGTCTCTGGACAGTTCCTGACGCTCAGGGACGAAAGCTAGGGGAGCAAACGGGATTAGATACCCCGGTAGTCCTAGCCCTAAACGGTGCTTACTGGGTGTGGGGGGAATCGACCCCTTCCGTGCCGAAGCTAACGCGATAAGTAAGCCGCCTGGGGAGTACGATCGCAAGATTAAAACTCAAAGAAATTGACGGGGGCCCGCACAAGCGGTGGAGCATGTGGCTCAATTCGATGCAACGCGAAGAACCTTACCTGGCCTTGACATGCTGGTGGTAGAAGCCAGAAACGGCGACGATCCCGAGCAATCGGGAAGCCAGCACAGGTGCTGCATGGTTGTCGTCAGCTCGTGTCGTGAGATGTTGGCTTAAGTGCCGCAACGAGCGCAACCCTCGTGTTTAGTTGCCCCGCTCTTTCTGTTACTCGGCGAACGTTCCCAGTGGATGTGCCCGGTGATGGAAAGAGCGGGGATCTCTAAACAGACTGCCTCGCTTTAAACGAGGAGGAAGGTGGGGATGACGTCAAATCAGTATGGCCCTTACGGCCAGGGCTGCACACGTGCTACAATGTCCGGTACAGAGGGATGCAAGACCGCGAGGTGGAGCTAATCCCAGAAAACCGGACCCAGTTCGGATTGAAGGCTGCAACTCGCCTTCATGAAGCCGGAATCGCTAGTAATGGCGTATCAGCTACGACGCCGTGAATACGTTCCCGGGCCTTGTACACACCGCCCGTCACATCATGGGAGTCGCTTGTACCCGAAGTGTCTGTGCCAACCCGGCCTCGGCCGGGAGGCAGGGCCCTAAGGTATGAGCGGTAACTGGGATGAAGTCGTAACAAGGTAGCCGTAGGGGAACCTGCGGCTGGATCACCTCCTTTCTAAGGAGTACTCTTTCCCTACTTAGATTGGGATTGAGAGGTCGACAGCTAACGCAGTCAATTTGTCAGTATTGAAAGTTAACTGTTATGCTGCAAGACCTGATAAACC
>JBEKLX010000023.1:0-22259 GCA_050008795.1 Verrucomicrobiia bacterium
CGGATCGCAGTGATGTATCTGGGCAAGATTGTGGAGATTGGTCCGGCAATGCGCGTGTTCGAGCGACCGCTGCATCCATATACCAAGGCGCTCGTAAGTGCTGTGCCGATCCCCGATCCATCGCGCGAGAAACAGCGCCAACGCATCATTTTAGACGGTGATCCGCCGTCGCCAATGAATCCGCCGACCGGTTGTCCGTTTCATCCGCGGTGTTCCTATGCTGTCGCCGACTGTGCGCGCATCGTCCCGCAGCTTGAGAATTTCGATGCTGAGCAGCAGGCCTCCTGCATCCGAATGCGCGAGATCAATCCGGCTTGAGCGCGCAGGTGTTTGGGCGGCTACGGCGCTGTTATCAAGAACGCGAACCAGACTTATGTCGGCAGCGCGCACACAGTCGTTGATTCCTCCACATGCCGTAGCCCATCAACAACGGGCCGGAGACGAGCAGCGTCTGCGCAATCAGCGGACCGAGATACACACCAGTAAAACGCCCGGTGCTGTTCAGAACGATGCCCGTAATAACGAGGTTCAGCGGCGTCCATTCACGATGATGGCGAAGACTCAAGATACAAGTCAGCAAACCAATTAGCGCTGCGACTGTGAAGACTGCGAGGTCAGCCCTGCGCGTCCAGTGCACCCACACCAGCAGCGGGAAGATGGCCAACACAAACGGCATCAGCAGGCAATGAATCGCGCATATCGACGAAATCCAGATCCCGATTCGATCCAATTTCGAGTGCGCGTGAGGGGCATGTGGCCCGTGGGAGCAAGGCACAATCAGATTTGCTTGCGGTTCGTCTGGCTTGAGTTTGATGTTCATGGTTTTCATCAACGAGTGGTGATGCTTTGGGCTGTGAGGGTGTACAGACTGACGAGGTGACCGTTCTGCTTGGTTTCGCCCACGTGGAAAGTGCCGCGCACGCGGATCTGGTCATTATAAAAATTCGAGGTTTGGCCTTTCGGCATGTTGACGACCATGATGTGATTGACGGCTGGCGGCTGGCCGTAACAGCAACCCCACAAGAACGGCACCAGCACGAACTGCGTGATGTTATTCACCTCGCTCAGCGGCATCATGTACCCGACCATCTCGACGGTCTGGCCGTCCAGTTTCCGAATGGAGTCTGGGATGGGCGTATGCTGTTTTTCGATATACGTCCAGCTCTTCAATAACTCAAACTGGAGTTTCATAACTTTGCCCTGCGACTGGGGCTGTGTCGGCTTGGGCTGATTGGTCGATCCAGGCGCGGAGGTTATCAGCGAAGTGCCTGAGGCGATGCCTGGCGCCTCGTTCCGTCTGAGCCAACTCAGCTGGAGATACGTCAGCAAGGCCGGTACGAGCAGCAAACCGATCACGATCAACCCGGTTCGATATCGCGCCATTCGTTCTTTCAGGGCATTGATCCTCATCAATCACCTCAACTGGTTGGAGCGAGATTCCCTGCTACGTCTGTCTGATACGCGCGCGCCGCCGGGCCGAGTCCGCTGACCGCTCCGAGCAGGACACAGCCTGCCAGCACCAACAGTTCGACAAACTGCAGATTCATCGCAGGCACAGTGAAACCCGAGACGCGCTGGAGCACCGGATTGCCAACGGCGACAACCAGGTGTCCGATCACGATGCCGGCCAGCGCGCCCACGAAACAGATCGCGACCGACTCCAGCATCACGATGGCGAATATACTATGCCGTCGGGCGCCGAGCGCCCGCAAGATCGCGATCTCGCGGCGGCGTTCGCTCATCGAGTTGTAGATCGAGACGGCGATGGCGATACCGGCGACGACCACGATGAGAATGGCCTGCGCCAGCAGCACCCGGTCGATGTTACCGACGATGTCGAACAGCTTGCGGATTTCCGCGGCGGGAAAGGCTGCCATAGCTGTGTCGCTATCGTTGATCTCGCGGTACAACGGCAGCGCATGGAGGGGGCTGTTAAGTTTCAGCACAATGGAAGAGATTTGACCGGGATCAGGATCGTTGTCCTTCTCTTCCGCTTTCGGCTTCTTATCCGCCTCATGTGATTCGCGGACTTCGTGTCCCTCAATGTGGTAAAAGCTATCGAGATTGATGAAGATCGCACGGTCGCTGGCGGTGTGCGTCGGCGCGAGAATGCCGACGACCGTCCACGGATTCTCCGTGTGCTCCGTCGCCTCCGCCGACGGCAACACGCCGTGCGCGGCGATGAATTGCTGGCCGACTTTCAAGTCCGTTTCCTGCGCGACCGTCGCTCCGACAACGGCCTCGAATGGGCGGTTGCCGTGTTTCGATCCATCCTTCACGATGGGCGCGGGCGGCGCCTCACCTTTTCCCTTCGCCTCGCGTTCCTTCGAGCGCTCAACCGCTTCCTTAAACGCGTCCCTCAAAGCCGCCTCAGAAAAGTTGAAAATGCGGCCCGATTCCAGCGTGAACTTGCGGCCCGGCTCAAACTCGAACTCCTTGAATAATGTGTCGGTCGTCCCAACGATGCGGAAGCCTTTATAGTTATCGCCAACCGAGAATGGCACGGCGAGTTTCACACGCGAATCGCTCCGCAGCTTCTCGAACAACGTCCACGGAATGTTGCCCGGCGAGATGTCGAGATTATAGACCGTGTTAAGCACAAGCTGCAGCGGGCTGCCCTTCGCGCCCACCACCATTTCGTAGCCGAGCGTACCCTGCTGAAAGCGGTTCTCCATGCCGTGTCGAATCAGCAGGATTGCCACCGCCAACGCCACGCCGAGCATCACCGAAAAAGTTGTCAAACACGTCGCCAGCGCGCGCTGTCGCATGTTCTTGGTTACAATCTTGATAATGTTCATCGCAGTTCCTCCATCTTCACGACTTTGGGAAACCGCGCCATCACCTGCGCGTCGTGCGTCACCACCAGCAAAGCATGGCCGGTCTCCGAACAAATTGATCGCAATAATTCCAGCACAACTTCGCCATTCCTGTCATCGAGACTGCCAGTTGGTTCGTCAGCCAGCACCAGCGACGGTGCGTTTACCAGTGCCCGCGCAATCGCCACTCGCTGCTGTTGTCCGACCGACAACGCGCGCGGTTTATGATCGATCCGATCTGCAAGCCCGACGGTCTCCAGCAACTTCACCGCGTGATCGGGCGCGCCGTTTCCGCCGCCAAACATTTGTCCAAGCAGCACGTTTTCCAAAGCCGTGAACCCTTGCAGAAGGTTGAACGACTGGAAAACGTAACCGATGTTCGCCGCGCGAAACCGATCCCGCTGGGCCTCGGACAAGCGTGTGATCTCCGTGCCGTTCACCGCTATTTCGCCGTTGTCCGGCAATAGAATGCCAGCGATCAAGTTGAGCAATGTGCTCTTACCTGAACCACTTTGTCCGGCAAGCGCGACCTGTTCGCCTGCACCCAATTTGAATTGTCGAATCCGAATGACCTCAATTTCACTACCGTCCGCTTCGCGAAAACTTTTGCGCAGATCGCGAAGTTCCAGCACGGGTTTATTCGTTAAATTAGGCATATGTACTCCTTTCAATTTTGAAAACCTGTACGAAACGACCTTTACGATATTTTTCTTTAAGGTTTGTGTTACCGCACCCGACACCACGGGCGCGAAAGTTCAAACGGTAAACAACACCGGCAACAAAGTTATGCCGGGGTCAAGGGAGGAGCGCGACTAGGGGAAGAGATAATGAACCGCGGCGTCGGAGCGACGTCCGCGACGCGTGGCAGCGATACGACAACTGCTTCGACGCAAATGGGCACGAACGTTACAGGCGCGTCCGTCGTGCTGTTGACCTGCCACACGCATGCCGCGCAATCCTGTTCGCAACGACCATCGCAGTGATGGTGTTCATGAGGCATCGTTCCAAACATCAACGTTGCCGTCATGTACAGCATGTACAAAGTCAAGGCTGGCCAACGATACTTCATCACACGGTACTCTGCCGTATGCTGCAGAGTAAGTCAAGGGTGGGCCGGCCAACATGCTGACTTACGGTACGATCACTCGGAGGGCGCGGGGCAATACCGAAAACTGCACGGGCGTTTGACCGACGTCTTCACCGTCAAGCTCGAACGGGACAGTGGCGGCCCCGGCTCCGGAGTCGGGGCTGGCCGTGCGACAGATGAAGTTTTCCGCTTGGAAATACTGCACGTCGTGCAAATCCACGTGTTTGCCGCTCAGTGCCGCCCGCCCGTAACGCAACATGTCGAAATAGCCCACACTCTCGAACACGCAGACGTCCAGCCGTCCGTCGTCCAGTTTCGCTTCGGGAAACAACTCGAACGGGCCACCGTAGAACCGTCCGTTGCCGATCAAGACAGCCGCGCCGCGAGCATCCGCCAGTTGGCGGACATTATCTAGGACAACTTCCACATCGGCATGCTTTCGCGACGCAGCTTTCATACCTGCCCAGACATAGCTGAGCGGTCCGATCTTTTTCTTTAACTCCCAACTTGCTGTGCGAACCACGACCGCATCGAAACCGACTCCGGCCAGTTCGATGAAGTATCGCTCCGCGCCACCGAACTTGGCCACTGGCAGGTCGATAGCGAGTGTCCGCCTCCGTTCGATCACCGTCCACGCCGCGTTAAGCTCAAGCGGAACGCCGAGTGCGCGGGCGAAGACGTTGGCGGTCCCCAGCGGCAACACGCCGAGCGCGACGCCCGACCGTCCGATGCCGTTGACCACTTCATTAATGGTGCCGTCGCCGCCGGCGGCAACGATGAGTTCGTAGCCGTCGGCCACCGCCTGCATCGCCAGCGGTCGCGCGTCGCCGGGGCCGCGCGTCCCTGCGAGCGTGATACCAGAGTCGCTGGACGCCTTGGATTCGAGAAACTGGCGAAGCCGTTGGGACTTCTCGCCGCGGGCGGCTGGGTTGAAAATGGCGAAAACTCTGTGCATGTTGCCGATACATGTTATTCTATTGGAGGCGGAGCCTGAAACCAACTCGGAACTCAGGAGAGCGGTCATGAAAAAGCTGCTGAAGGTCATAGGCCTTATCGCAATACTCTTGGCGGTGACGGTAGCCGGCGTGTTGTGGTACACGAACCATTACCTGCAAACGCCAGAATTCAAAAGTCGCATGCTGGCTGCAGCGCGCGCGTCGCTTGGCGCGGAGGTCAAGATTACCGAGATCGATGCCTCGTTGTTCAAGGGCATCACGCTGAAAGGCGTCACCATTGTCAACCCGCCGGGTTTTGACGGCAATCTGCTGACTGCCGATGAGTTCGTGCTGCGGTACGACCTATTGCCGTTGCTGCGCAAACAGGTTCACATCGAGCAACTGTCGCTGACGAAACCAGTCATCACGCTCGTCCGCAACGGTAAATCCGGCTGGAGTTACGAGAAACTCGGCGCCGCGACACCTTCAACCCCATCGCCGGCGGTAACACTTGCGCCGCCAACGCCATCATCCGCCTCCAGCTCATTGAATATAGCGCTGTCAAAATTGGCCCTGACACACGGCACAGTGGCCATGGTTGGCGAGAACAACAAGGTGCTCGTGCGTGTGGAGAACATCAACTTGGACAGCGCGGTCAACTTCGCCGGCGGCAAACTGAGCGGCGCCGGCAAGGTGGACATCGATACGCTCAATATCGCCAACTCCCTGTTTGTTAGACATCTCGCTGCGCCGGTGGGCCTGACATCCGACTCGGTACGACTGTCGCCGCTAAGCGGCAAGCTGACTGACGGCGATGTTTCAGGCGATCTCGCGCTCAAAGTGTTAGGCGGGACGCAATACCAACTCAATTTGCAGGTAAAAAACGCGGACGTGGACAAGCTGATGCAGGAAGCCGGCGTTGCGAAGCGCCCGCTGAATGGTAAATTGCAGGCCACAGCGGCACTGGCTGGTACCGGCGGATTGCCAACGATTGTCGGCAATGGTCGCGCGGAGATTGTTGGTGGAGAATTGAAGAATGTGCCGGCACTGGAACTGGTCGGTGCACTATTGCAGGTTCCAGAATTGAGTGATCTACGGTTCGACCAGTGCGTACTGGAGTTCTCGCTATCCAACAACGTCATGCAGACCCCGGTGGTGAAACTCGCTTCGCCAGAAGTGCAAATCACAGGCAAAGGCTCGGTTTCGCTGGCCGATTACTCGCTTGACTACAATCTGACACTTGCACTGGCGAAGGACCTGCTGGCAAACATGCCGAAGGAAGTCCGCGCCATCTTCACGGAACGATCCGACGGTTTCCTGACGCTTGATTTCCGGGTTTGGGGCCCATACGACAAACCCAAGACGGACCTGACAAAACGACTCGTGAAAGGTGTGGCCGACCAATTTCTCAAACAAGGCATTAAAAAATTGTTCAAATGACCTTCACCATCGCATGAGAATCATCGCTGGTATTGCCAAAGGAACGCCACTGGTTGTTCCCAGTGGTGGCAACGTGAGGCCGACATCCGATCGCGTTCGCGAGGCGGTGTTTTCCAGCCTCGGCGACCGGGTGATTGGCGCTGACGTGCTGGATCTGTTCGCCGGCACGGGTGCGCTTGGTCTTGAGGCGGCCAGCCGCGGTGCGCACTCGGTATTATTCCTTGAACACAACCGACCGTCGTTGACCGCGCTTTATGCCAACATCGCCGCGTTCAAACGGCACCCCGGCGCGGCAAGCGTCCTGACCGTTCGCGCCGTCGATGTTTTTGCGGAATTTGCAGGGCTGTCACGCGATGGGCAAGTATTCTCGTTGATCTTCGCCGATCCACCTTATGGCCACACTGCGCAACAGTTGCTCGACGAACCGGTATTGCCATCGCTACTGGTTGAGAACGGCAGCCTTGTTCTCGAATCCGCCAAGCGCGACGTGCTTGTCCCGCCGCCATCGTGGCGTCTGTCCCGCGAAAGCGTTTACGGGGACACGCGCATCAGTTATCTGTCGGTAAACCATGTTGAATAAAGCGAACCCGCACATGTGTCGGGGTTTTCACGGCATTACTGTTTTTGTTCGTGCATAGCTTGCGGTGACTCCATAGAATCAAAAGAATGTTCATCTTCGCTAATCACATTGGAGACCACACGCATGGAGCCACGAGAGATCACCCTTGGGCATAGTCTGGATTCGGATGACGCGTTCATGTTTTACGCATTGACGCACGGTAAACTGGATACCGGCGGGTTAACCTTTAAACACGTCGTCGATGGTATTGAGAGTTTGAACCATCGCGCCGTGGAAGGAGAGCTGGACGTGACGGCATTGAGCGTGCACGCGTACGGCTATGTAATGGGTTCATATGCGCTGCTGCCGAGCGGCGGCAGTTTCGGCGAGAAGTCCGGGCCAATAGTCGTTGCGCGCAACCCAATGGCCATCGGCGAGTTGGCGGACGCGCGTATCGCGGTGCCCGGCACGATGACGAGCGCGTATCTGCTGTTGAAACTGCTGTTGATGCACTTCCGGTTCGAGGTGGTGCCGTTCGACAAGATCATGGACGTTGTAAAGAGCGGCGATGTGGACGCGGGCTTACTGATTTACGAAGGGCAACTCACCTACGAACCGATGGGGCTGCACAAGGTGGTGGACCTTGGCGAATGGTGGCACGCCGATACGGGATTGCCAGTGCCACTGGGCGTGAATGCGGTGCGGAAGGATCTCGGTAAGCCACTTACGAAGAAGATTTCTGGTTTACTGACGGAGAGCATCCAATACGCGCTCGATCACCACGAGGAGGCGGTGAAGTATGCCATGCAATTCGGTCGCGGCATGGATGCGGCGTTGACCGACCGTTTCGTTGGGATGTACGTCAACGCGCGGACTTTGGACATGGGTGTGAAAGGTCGCGACGCCATCGCACGGTTGTTGACCCGCGGTTACCACGCAGCGCTGTTGCCGCAGCCGGTGAATCTGGAATTCGTTGAATAAAGGCTTCGCCGAGAGAGACGGAAAATTAACCAGTTGAGTTTCGGCCACGCAGCACGCACACTACTAAACAGAAACGGCCTGCCCCGCATCATGGCGAGACAGGCCGTTCCAATCGAACCCGTGCGTTACTTCAAATCCTTCCAGCAGAAAAACAACTGATACACATCGTACAAGAATCTGCTAAGGGGTTTGAAGAGACAATACAACGGCCCGCTCGGATTGGGATTCCCCCCCTGAATTTGTCCGCCTGCTTTGATCAAATCCACTTGTGCAGCCAATTGCTCCAACTGCGCGTCGCTGAGTTGCGCCAGTCGCGTACTGGCCTGCTCCTTGCTAAACCCAAGCAACGTCAACTGCTGCTCCACTGCTCGTTCGCTCAAAAATGTTTCCACTTTCCGCAATGCCGTCGTCGCGCGCGCCGATTCCACCGACTCGACGGGAGCCGCCACTGCTGCCGTTATAATTCCGGTCGCCGCCACGACCACAATACCAAATCCAATAACTCTCATCGTTATTGCCTCCAAAAGTTGGCCACACTGTACCGAAACCATCAATTCAATTCAAGTAATTTTTTTTGGATTGTCAACATGTCGCTGTGCATGGGAAAGCGCTCAGGGTGTAACCGGTAAAGCGGTGGCGCCCGTCGGCCCTGCTGGACATGTAGAGATCTTTTGGTATGTCGCAGTGAGAAACTCCATGGCACGACGGGCCACATCCGGCGCGCGATAACTATCGCGCGGCAGTTCGACGTTGATGAGACCCATACACTTGTTCTCGTGGAGCGCGCGAAGGATCACTGCGAAATCGAGTTCACCCTCGCCGAACATCAGGTGCTCATGTTTGCGGTCGCGAATGTCCTCGATGTGAATGTTGCGGATGAGAGTGGCGAACTTGCCGAACACCTGACGGAACGGCGCTTTCTCGATGCAGAACACGTGCCCGACGTCCAGTGTCAAACCGAACCGCGCGCTGGTAATGTGTTTCTTGAGCACTTCGAACTTCGCCGTGTCGTCCACCAGCATCCCCGGCTCCGGCTCGAACGCCAACTGCACGCCGCGCCGCTTGGCATGCTCCGTCAACTGCATGCAGCCGGTGACCAGCCAGTCCCACGCCAGATGCTCCGGCACGCCCGGCTCGGCCGCGCCAGAGCAGAAACTCACACACTCGGCTTCCAACTCGGCGGCGATGTCCACCGCCCGCCGCAGAAACTCCAGCCGAATTTGCCGGTTTTCTGCGCTGATCAAGCTTGGGTAACATCTTCGTTGGGGATGCAGTAGATACTGCGCACCCGTTTCGATGACCACCCGCAATCGCAGTTTTCCGAGCAACTGTTTCAGCTGCGCCAGATCTGCGGCTTCCATCGTGAATGGATTGCAGTGGTAATTGTCCAGGGTCAGCGCCACGCCGCGGTAACCGCAGTCCGCGATGATCTCCAACGCATCTTCCAGCTTGTGGTGCGCGAACCCTGCTGTGTTGTACCCGAAACTCAGATTCATCTCGCTCTGGCTCGAAAAATACCGGGCTTACGCCGTATTTACCAGCAGAAACAAACATGAATAAATCACCGCGGTATCCGTAGGCCGACGCTCATTTTGTTGTGACGGGCCGCGGCAGCATGCTACGCTACCAACAATATGCGGTTCTCCTCGAAGAATCTGGCCGCGTTTTATTATCAGTTGGGCACGCTGATCCAGGCTGGCTTGCCGATCCAACGTGCCATGGCCTCGATGCAGAATGCCGCGCCTCGCCCGATGCGAGCCGCCGTAGCCAAGTTGTCGGCCACCGTTAGCGCAGGTACGCCACTGCATGAGGCGATGGAATTGTGTGGCAACCGCTTCCCTCAGTTGGACCGTCACATCATCAACATGAGCGAGCGCAGCGGCGCGCTCGATATCGGGCTGTTATCGTTAAGCCAATACTACGAGAGCCGGGCTGCGGCGCGCCGCAAACTTATCGCCGGCTCGATGTATCCGATACTGCTGATGACTGCCGGGGTGTTTATCGCCAAAGCACCAGCGCTGTTTCTAGGCGCCGTCAACGGGAAACCGTACACGATGCTCAACTATCTGTGGGACACGGCGGGATTGCTTGCGAAGCTGGCACTGATCGTGTGGGGTGCCGTGTTTTTGCTGCGCTGGCTGTTGACTGTGCCGCGATTGAACGTAATCGTGGATCGTCTCATAAAAGCCGTGCCGGTGTTTGGCCGGTTGCGGTTCGATTACGCACTGAGCCAATGGATCTTGTCTATCCGCTTGATGCTGCTGGCCGGCACCGGCATCGTGGACGCACTCAAGTCCGCCAGCCACATGGCGTACTGTCCGTTGATTGCTGATGCGTACAACCGCGTCGCACCGTTGATTGGCGGCCAACTGGATGTCAGCCAGGCATTAGCGTCCGCTGGTGTGTTCCCTGATGAGCTGATTCAGTTTTGGGCCACCGGCGAGCAAAGCGGCAAGATGGACGAGATGCTTGACCGACTCGCGAAGTTCTATGAGGATCGGTGGCGTCGTAGCCTCGACCAAGTTGTAGTCTGGCTGCCGCGCATCGTTTACGGATTGGTCGCGCTCTACATGATTTACCAAAGCTTTCGTATCTTCGGCTCATACATCAACACCTACAACAGCATTCTAGGCGAATGAACCGTGCGACATCGCCGCCATTGGGGGGGCATTCCTGAACGCACTCGGGGCTGGAAATCGTCATGTCACTCAGCCAGAATACACAACCAATGCAGACCAGGCTCTTTAGACTGCTGACATTCCTCGTGGTCGCCGCCGCGCTGGCGTTTCCGTTTTTCCTCGCGCTGGAGAAAATTCATGAGCCGGATGTCTTCTGGCACCTGGCAACGGGCGAATGGATTCTCGCACACGGGCAGGTACCGCATGTCGATCCGTTCTCGTCTACCGTGCACGGCAAACCGTGGATGGATTGGGAATGGCTGTTCCAGGTGGCGATCCGCGTGACGTACGCACAGGGCGGGTTCAACGCCTTGGTCATTGTCAAAGCCATGCTGGTCATGCTGGCGGCGCTGGTACTGTTCGATACGAGCCGGCGCAACGGAGCGAAACCATTGCTGGCAGCGCTGGGGGTGCTGGCGGCGTTCGTCGCCGCGCGCGACAGGCTCGAAGTGCATCCCGACGTGTTGATGTTCTTATTCGCTGCGATGATGCTGGCGATGCTGGAAGCAGTGCGCCTTGGCGCGAAGGATTCGGGCCGTGGTCGCCATTGGTGGTTGCTTGGTCTGCCGGTGGTGGAGGTGATTTGGGTCAACGTGCACGCATCGTTCCTGCTCGGCCTATGTCTGGTGGGTGCATACGGCCTCGTGCACGGCATCGAGTTTGCGGCGAAGAAACAATGGCGATGCTTCAGTCTGATCCTCGTGGTAAATGTTCTGGTGTTAGCGGCTTGCCTGGTGAATCCGTACGGCTGGCGGCTGCTCGGCCATGTCGTCGAACAGAGCCGTAGCGCAGGTCCTGCCGGTATGATCAGCGAGTGGTTCCCGACGCGCAGGCTGTTGATCGAATATCCAAACTGGGCGCTGTGGACGTTCTGGGTGTTGTTTTGGCTGACACCTCTGGCATTGGTGGCGCGGCTGCTGATCGAGCGGCGAGAATTTTCCTGGGCGCATGCGCTGGTCGTGGCCGGGATGAGCGCGCTTGCGCTGAAGGCGAATCGGTTCACGGGGTTGTATGCCGTGGTGACCATGCCAATTCTGGCCGGCGCGCTGGCCCCGATCCTATCGGGGCTGGTTGTGGTGTGGCAACGAATTGTCGAACGCCTGAATAGTTTACCCGCCTCTGGCGGCGCCGTAGGCGACCAGGGTTCTGTGCCGTTGCCACCCCCACGATCCGCGGGCAGCCACGCCCTGCAATTCGTGGCGATACTTTTCGTCGGAGCGCTGGCGGTGTTCCTGAACTTGGTGGTGATCTCGAACCGTTGGTCCGTTCACGAGAACCGGGCAGCGCAGTTCGGTACCGGCGCGGACGAACAATCGGTGCCGTTGCGCGCACTGGGCGTGATGAAGAACTTGCCGCCGGAGCTGGGGTTGTTCAACACCATCGTGTCGGGCGGGGCGCTGATCTGGGAACTTTACCCGGAGTGGCATGTGTTCGCCGACGGGCGGGCGAACTTGTACGGGCGCGAGTTCGTAGATCAGTATCGCGCGGCACTGGCCAATCCGCTGGAGTGGGAGAAATGGATGCGCGCCCGGGGTGTCGACGTCGCATACATCCAGTACGGCCCGGAAGATGATGCCGTCCTGCTGCGTTACCTCGCCAAAAGCCGCGCGTGGCAGCTTTTTTACTTTGATCATGCGGCCTGCATTTTTCTTCATCGCAGCACGCTGGAAAAGTTGTCACCACAAGCGAAGGCTCTGGGCACGATGCCCGAACAGTCGTCACGGGCCGCGGCGGCACAATCCTACGCGCACCGGTTGGCCGATGAAGTTGCTGGCCGAAACCCGTATGATCGCGCTCGCATGCTGACGACCATCGGCAGCTTCCTGATGACCATTGAGGAACCAGCAGCGGCACGGCCATTGTTTGAAGAAGCGGTTGTGTTAAGCCCGGAGATTTCGGCGGCATGGATGAGGCTCGCGCAACTTGCGTTGCAGGAAAAGAAATTGGACGACACGCTGTCATTCACCACCCAACTATTGGTGCGCAACCCGCGGTTTTACCAGGCCCGTCTGATGCAGGCGCAGATCAGGGCCGTGCAAGGCGATATGGACGGCGCACTGGCGTCGGTCGAACAAGTGTTGCGGCAGCAACCCCATTCCGCCAAGGCATGGTTCGTCCGCGCACAGTTGCGGGTGCGAGAGGGCAATCGCCCCGAGGCAATCCGCGCATTACACCGCGTGATAGCCGAAGGCAGCGAGGACGCAGGCGTTTATATATTTCTGGCGCGCCTATTGGAGAAAGAAGGTCGGAACGAGGAAGCCATCCAAGCCTACGAAAACTGTCTTCGTATATGGCCGGGGACGCCCGAACAACAGGAACCGTATCGCCGGCAAATCAATATCCTGCGTCGCATCGGGCGCGACGGGAAATCCGCGCCGCCATGATTGTTGAAGTCTTCACTTCCGGCCCTGTTGACACGAACGGCTACCTTGTCGCAGATCAACGCGGCGGCCATGCAGTGGTCATTGACGCGCCGCTTGATGCCGCCGAGCAGATGGTTGAACAAGCCCGCAAGTGGAATGTAGCCATTACGCATTTGGTCAATACCCATCCGCACTGGGACCACATTCTGGACAACGCGCGCTTGTTGCGGCTAACCAGTGCCAAGTTTGGCTTGCACCGCGACGCGGTGCCAATGCTGTCGCTACCGCAGACAAAATGGTTTGGCATGGGTCTCGAAATGCCCAAATGCGTTCCGGACTTTTTCTTGGAGGAAGGCCAGCCATTGGTTGTGGGCGGCATGAAACTGGAGGTTTTACATTGTCCGGGGCACTGTCCGGGCAGCGTGGCGTTGTTCGAGCCAAATGATCGCGTCGTATTCACCGGCGACGTGCTTTTCGCCGGCTCGATCGGTCGCACTGACCTACCCGGAGGCGATCATGCGATTCTGTTGGATTCAATCACTGGGAAGTTGTTGCCACTCGGTGATGACGTCCGCGTTTTGCCCGGCCACGGGCCAGCCACCACCATCGGCGCTGAACGCCGCCACAACCCGTTTCTAAATATCTGACCGGCTGATCGTCTGCGCGCCCCGAAACCGATTCAGGCTTGCCACGAAAATGATTCTAGGGCCTGCCTCTAATCCTATTCGGGGCTTGCCTTTTGCGATGATTTGTCGAGAATAACCGCGCTTTCTGAGAGGAAAACCTGTGGCACAACAAACGAGAACCGACTGGAGTTTTAGCGAGCAGTTTGAGCCGGATTTGTTCTGGCAACGTCATGGCAAGAAGATTGTATACGCCATAGTCGCATTGTTGGCGATTGGCGTCGTTGCGTATGTGTGGCAGCGTCAACAGGCAGAGGAAGCGGATCGCATGGCGCAGCGGCTCGATACGGCAACCGATCCGCAGGCGCTACAGGGCATCATTCACGATTATCCCGATAAACCAGCTGTTAAGGAGGCGATACTCAAACTGGCAGGTATGCATTTCCAGGCTGGCCACTTTGCTGATGCCGCCAATCTTTACCAGAAGTTTCTGAACAATTATCCGCACGATCCGCTTGCTGAATCAGCATCGTTTGGGCTGGCCAGTATTGAAGAATCGCAAGACCATTTCACGGTCGCCAAGACCGAGTATTTGGAACTCGTGGCCGCGTATCCGAATGGTTTCATAGCCAAACCCGCCAAGCTCGGCGCCGCCCGTTGCGCCGAAGTGCTCGGCCAGCTGAAGGAGGCCCGCCAACTCTACGAGGAAGTGCTCGCCACGAGTCGCGAAGGTTCGCCATTATTCGAAACTGCGGCCATCCGTTCTTTTGTGCTTCGCCGCAACCTTCCTGCAGAGGTCGCCGAGACCCCAACGGATTCTCCACCAGCCCAACTGACCCTTCCAAGCATTCCCGCCGGGCCGTCGTCCAAGTAATCGGCGTAGCTTCTTCGGATTCGCTCCGGTACCCGCCCCGATTAAGTGATGTCGCGTCCTCCAAGCCACACTCCCGCGCCGGTTTGAATTTCGCCGCCGACTTGTTATACTTCCACGCGGCTCTAGGCGACTTGACGTAATGAAAGATACGATCGCGGCAATCTCTACTCCGTTGGGCGAAGGCGGCATTGCAATAATCCGTTTGTCAGGGATGGATGCGTTTGCAGTCGCCGACCGGATTTTTGTTTCACGCCAGGGAAAACCATCGGATTTCCCAACGCACACCGTCCATTTCGGCACAATCGGCCAAGACGGCGACCTTATTGACCAGGTTATGCTCACGGTAATGCGCGCACCGCATAGCTACACTGCCGAAGACGTTGTCGAAATCAATTGTCACGGTGGCCTGCTCACCGCAAACAGGATCCTTTCGCTCTGTCTTCAACACGGCGCGCAACTCGCCGAGCCGGGCGAATTTACGAAGCGCGCCTTTCTAAATGGCCGGATCGATCTGACCCAAGCCGAGGCGGTGATGGATCTGATCCGCGCCAAGACCGACCGCGCGCAACAGGCCGCCGCTCACGCACTCGAAGGTCATCTGGCGGTGAAGGTCAATGAACTGCGCGACCGGCTCGTGACTACTCTGGCCCACATCGAAGCGCATATCGATTTTCCTGAGGAAGATATCGCTCCGGACACGCGTCAAAAGCTATTGGCCGACATCGAATCCATGCTTGGGTCTTTGCGCAAACTTCTCGCAACCGCCCATGAGGGCAAGATCCTGCGCGAGGGCGTTGCGGTGACCATCATCGGACGTCCGAATGTCGGCAAATCAAGCCTGATGAACGCGCTGCTCGGACAGAGCCGCGCTATTGTCACCGCAATCCCCGGCACCACGCGGGATACGATTGAAGAAGTCGCCAACATCCGCGGTATTCCCGTCCGCCTGACAGACACCGCCGGTATTCGCAAGCCCCGCGGAAAGATCGAGGAAATAGGAGTACAGCGTAGTCGTAAGTCCTTGGAGTGTAGCGAGTTGGCGCTTCATGTGATAGATGTATCACGGCCGTTCTCCACGGCTGAACATGAGTTGGCGGATCAGTATGCAGGCAAGCGAACAATCATCGTCCTTAACAAAATTGACTTGCCAAGAAAGATGGTGTTGCCAGATGGTTTTCCGAAGAAGCACTTTGTGGCTGTCTCAGCCCTCACCGGCGACGGTTTGGAGCTCTTGAAGGACAAGATCGAGCTACTGACTAGGTCGGGTGCCATCGCGCGAAGTGAATTCGATGTCGCTATCAATGAGCGACATGCGAGCGCAATCCGTCATGCAATCAAGTCATTGGCAGGGGCGTTGGAAGAGATGAATCGCAGTGCCTCTTTGGAACTTGTGTCACAGCAACTGCGAATCGCCTTGGGCGCGGTCGGAGAGATAGTCGGCAAGACAACAACGGAAGACATCCTTCAAAAGATCTTTAGCGCCTTCTGCATTGGAAAGTAACATTGATGTTTGAGTATCCTAAACGGTATGACGTGATCGTAGTTGGCGCGGGACACGCGGGATCGGAGGCAGCGTTGGCGGCGGCACGGATGGGCTGCCAGACGTTGCTGCTCACGAGCAATCTGGACACCATCGGTCAAATGTCCTGTAACCCAGCGATTGGCGGCCTAGCCAAAGGGCACCTTGCGCGGGAGATTGATGCGCTGGGCGGTGAAATGGGCGTGAACACCGACCAGACTGGCATCCAGTTCCGCATGCTTAACACCAAGAATGGGCCATCCGTTTGGGCACCCCGCGCTCAATGTGACAAGAAAGCCTATCAGTTTCGCCTCAAATGGGTTATCGAACGTCAGACTAATCTCGACCTGAAACAGGCGATGGTTGAGGCAGTACTGGTCGAAGAGGATCGCGCGCGGGGCGTGATAACTAGGACGGGCATGCGCTTTTTCGGCCAAACAGTCGTCCTTACCACCGGCACGTTCTTGCGTGGGTTGATACACATCGGAGAGGCGAGGATTGAATCAGGTCGCGCGGGCGATCCATCAGCCTACTCACTATCTGAGAGCCTAAAGAGGCTCGGTTTTGAGTTGGGGCGACTCAAAACAGGTACGCCGCCACGGATCAGCCGCCATTCGATCGATTTTTCGAAGATGAGCGTGCAGCTTGGGGACGAACCGATCCCCTTTTTTTCGTATCGGACTCCGCGAACGTTCCACGTGGAACAAATCCCCTGTTACATCACTTACACTACTGAAAAGACCAAAGAAGTCATTTTACAGAACCTCCACCGCTCGCCGTTATACTCGGGCCAGATCCAGGGCATCGGCCCCCGATACTGTCCCTCTATCGAAGACAAGATAGTCAAATTTGCAGGAAAAGAGCGGCACCAGCTATTTCTCGAGCCAGAAGGCCGACATACCGAGGAGTATTATGTTAACGGTGCCTCGACCAGCCTCCCTGAGGAAATCCAAGTCCAGATGATTCGGACCATCATTGGCCTCGAGAACGCTGAGATCATGCGTCCGGCTTACGCTGTCGAATACGATTATAGCCTGCCGTATCAGCTCCATCCAACCCTGGAAACCAAGCGTATTGAGCGCCTGTATTTCGCAGGCCAGATCAATGGTACCTCGGGCTACGAGGAGGCTGGCGGACAGGGCATCGTTGCAGGCATCAACGCCGCATTGAAGGCTCAGGCCAAGAAGCCTATGATCCTCACGCGCGCCGACAGTTACATAGGTGTGCTGATTGATGATCTGATCACCAAGAGTACCGACGAACCGTACCGGATGTTCACATCGCGCGCTGAGTATCGTTTGCAGCTCCGCCAAGACAATGCCGACCTTCGCCTTACTCCGATTGGCCGTGATGCAGGAGTGGTATCAGATTGTCAATGGAATATCTTTGAAGCTAAGCGCTCTAAAGTTGAATCGGAGACCCAACGGTTACGCAATACTCGCGGTGCCACCGGGACCTATGCTGAGATTTTGCGTCGACCTGAAGTGTCGTACAAATCGTTGCCGATCGCGGATCTGACGCTTCCTGAAGACGTCCAGCAAGAAGTCGAGATTCAGATTAAATACGAGGGCTACATCACCCGTGATCTGGAGCAAATCGACCGGTTTAAACGTTTGGAAGATAAGCAACTACCCTCATGGATGGATTACAGCAAGATTTCAGCGCTGCGGTTTGAGTCGCGTCAAAAGCTCAGCCGGTTTCGTCCCGACTCAATTGGTCAGGCGTCCCGGATCTCTGGTGTCACGCCAGCTGATATTGCAATCTTGCTGGTATGGCTCAAGAAGGCGAACGAAATGACCAAGGCGGCTCGGACGGACTAGTGCGCAGTGAAGCCGTCGTTATCGTAGCTGCATCCAGAACGTCTTCAGGTAGGGGTCTTCCCCCGCGGCCACGCGAAAATCGAATGGCAGAGTTTGAAACTCCGACGTCGTAACGACGCGTCCACATTGTTGTGCAGCATCGAGCAGGAGGCGCTCGAATTTCTCAGGCGCCAGTGTTCGCTGATTTGTCGAACAGAATAACCAACCGTCCGAAGCGACCAACGGAACCGCTAACGCAGCCAAGTCGCGATAATCGCGTTCCGCCCGGAATGCGCGTCCATGTTTCGCTTTCGAGAACGTCGGCGGATCGAGCAACACTAGGTCCCATGTTCTTCCACGTTTTCCGAACCGTCGCAGCCAGTCGAACACGTCGCCGTAGATGAAATCATGTTTTGGAGCGTTCCGACTTGCTTGCCCTGAAGCTTGTTGAGGGGAGTGGGCTTTCTCGTCTTCGTTCGCACCGGGAACTGGCGCCGAGTCGTCGCATGCCAAACCATTCGCGCGGAAGTTGTCTCGGCACCACTCCAGGTAATTCCTTGATAAATCCACAGTGGTCACGATGGCGCCCGATTTGGCTGCTGCCACCGAAAACGCGCCAGTATATGCAAAACAATTCAATGCCATCTTGCCGCGCAGATCCATGGAGAGCAATCGCCAGCGGTTCTCGCGCTGGTCGGCAAACAATCCGGTGGACAACCCTTCGCCGAATTGCACCCAGAACGTCAGTCCGTTCTCTTGCACTGTAAACTTCGCGGGCATTTCTCCTGCCGGCCACAACATCCGGGGCGCACTCCGTTCGTTGCGCGCGACCATCTGCTCGATGATGCCGCGCGGTTTGACCGAAGTGCGCAAGGCGTCCACGAGTTGTTCTGACATGGCCCGCGCCTCATGGGTTTGCCACTGCACAAGCAACCAACCATCGTAATTGTCCACCACGACACCGGGGAAACCGTCGGTTACACCACTGATTAACCGAAATGCAGTCGTCTGTTCGTTAAAGATCAGCTCGCGAAATTCCAGCGCTGCAACCAGGGAATCGAGTTTATCGAATGAGCGTGGCACTGATGCCTCGAATGTGATTGGCTCACCCGTACCGGGATGCTGCAGCGTGATCCGATGCGCGTGTAGCATCAGTCGCGGCGCAGGTTCCCCGCCGTATAGAGTATCGCCGACGATCGGGAATCCGTTGTCCGCAGCATGACGGCGTATCTGATGGGTCTTGCCAGTGACCGGTCGCGCGCTCACGAGAAAGAGACCAGCATGTGGACCGACGAACTCGAACTCCGTCACGCCATCTGTGGATTTTGCGCAGAACCGCTGGCGCGTCGGGCGGGCGGCTGCCAGCAACAGGTAATCTTTCACGATGGTATGGCCGGCGAACTGTTTGGCAAGTGATTGATTGGCCCGGGTTGATTTGCCGAATACCAGCACGCCGGAGGTATCTTTATCAAGACGATGCAAAATGGAAAGATTTCGCCATGATGGTTTTTGCCGCGTCAACCATTCGTGGATGCCGTCGGGGGTAAAGCGATCCGGTTTATGGGTGTTGATGCCGGAAGGTTTATGGACAACCAATAGATGCTCGTCTTCGAACAGAATCAATGCGTTCAACCTGGCGGCCATCCCATAGCGCGTCCGCCCAACAGATGAACGTGCAAATGTGCCACTGCTTGACCGGCGTCGCGCCCGTTGTTGATCACCAGTCGGTATCCGGTGTCGGCGATTCCCTCGCGGCGGGCGACCTCCGCCGCCACTGTCAGTAAATGTCCGAGCAGGCTTTCGTCCTCCGCTTGTGCCTCGGCAACGTTGGTAATTTCGCGTTTAGGGACGATCAGCACATGCACTGGCGCTTCTGGTTTGATATCGCGAAACGCCAGCGCTCGATCGTCCTCATACACGATCTTGGCGGGAATCTGTTTCGCGATAATCTTCGTAAAGATGTTGTCAGCCATGGCTTCGCTTCTTGTTCGCAACCCTGCTCTAAATCCCGTTCCTACTCCAGCACAGCCAGATTCAGCGCCTCTGCTGTTGGCGACCGCATTCGCGCGACCCGTGCCCGGACGTGCCCGACAATCTCCTCGGCCATTGTGCGACACCCTGTTCCCCAACGCTGCGCCCCGCGCAATTGCAACACGCAAGCCCTCAAACCCTGCACTCGCACCTGGCGCATTGTGTCGTTCCTAACAGCGGCCAGCGCGGTATCCAGTTGCTGAAAGAAATCCAGTTCAAATCCCGCGCCCGATTGTGCAGCGAGTTCATCGAGCCGGATCTCGACGCGTTGATGTCCGTGCTGGTAGGCGCGCGCGATTTCCTCGCAACCCAGCATCTTCAACACTGTGAGCACGATTTTTCGCAGTTCACTGGTTGCCACCACCCGTTCCCCGTCGCGATCCATCAAGTACGCCGCGACAGCTTCAGCCACAGGGACCGCGATCCAGTCTGTTGGACTGACTGCTTGCCTTGCCGCATCGTGAAGCGCCGCCGCCAGCCGTCGTGGAATGAAAGGCGTCAGACGCCCATCGGCGTCTCGAACCCAAACCATGTTCTGTTCCAGAAGGATCACCGTTCCCCCAGCTGTTTGATCTCTTGAATGAACTGGTCAACGTTACCGAACTGTCGATACACGGACGCAAACCGCACGTAAGCGACTTCGTCCAACTCACGGAGATGGTGCATCACACGCTCCCCGATGGCGGAAGATGGCACTTCACTGCCATACTCGTTCTCCAATTCCGTGATGACACGTTCAACCAGCGCCTCCATTTGCGGAACAGTGATTGGCCGTTTCTCGCACGCCTTCCCGACGCCAGCCATCAGCTTATGCCTCTCAAAATCCTCGTAACGCCCATTCCGCTTCAGGACGCGCAGTTTTTCGTGGGAAATCTCTTCGTAAGTCGTGAAACGCGCGTTGCATCCCAAGCACTCCCGACGACGGCGGATCAGCGCTCCGTCGCGGCTGGTCCGCGAATCAATGACCTTATCGTTCTGCGCGCCACATTTCGGACACCGCATTGCCACCTCCGCGGCTTGGTCGAACAACCCCTTGCGTAGACATCTGCTGCGGCACGGTCAAGATTTGCTCCCACCAGTTGGCATGGCCAACCGCCGCAAGCTCTGATACCGCCGCTGTAAACTCTTGTCGCACCGGCACATCGCTACAGATTGCGCCATGAACCAGTAAACTTCTCCGCGTGACACCTGTATTCGCCGGGTCGGGTCGAGCGGATTGTCGTGCCGCAACCGCGCAATGGTCTTCAGGCCAATCCAGATCGGCCAGATGCAGGCCAGCCGCAGGCGTGCTTGGCGGCGCGGGATCGCCATGGTGTATTCCCAACCTGCGTCCAAGTGCGCGACTGCAGTGTCCAGCCACCGGTGGTACGTCGGTTTGACGGTCTCGAAGTTCGCTGGATCCAGCAACGCTTTCGGATCGGTGACCGGCAGATAACAACGTCCGATGCGCAAGTCTTTCGGCATATCGCGGAGCACATTGATCAGTTGCAGCCCTTTGCCGAACCGCACACCGAGCGTGCACATCCACCGTGGATCCCAGCCATGCAAGTCAGGTAAATGCGCGACGCACATCTTCGTCCAGAACTCTCCAACGCAACCCGCCACCATGTAAGTGTAGCGATCCAACTCGTCGTCGCCCAGCGCGGCAAGTTCGCGGTCGTTCTCGCCGGGGAACCGTTCCAGATCGAAGATCTGACCGCCGATGATTGTCTGGAGCAAATCCGCAATCAGTTTGTTGTCCTCCGTCGAACACGCATCGAGCGTCAGTATGCAATACCCGATCTGCTCCAGGAGCGCCTTTTCGGCCGGGAGGGTTTGACGTTCGGCAATCTCATCAAGGACCGGAATCGCCGCCGTCTTCCGCACCGCCCGTTGTATCTGACGCAGTATGCCCACGCGTTGCTCGCGCGGCACAGCCTTGGTGTCGGCGATGGTGTCGCTGGCTCGCGCCAGCAGGTACGCGATGGAAATTTGCGGACGAATCATGGGGGGCAGTACGCGCAACGACAGGTAGAACGAGCGCGACACATCCCGCAATAGCGGTCCGATCAGTTCGTATTGCTCAGGAGTAGTCAGTGCCATCTTTCACCAATCCGTCATCATTGTCATTTTCGTTCATACGTCCCCACCAGTTCGACCTTTGCCAGCACATGGCCGCCCATTGCCTCTTCCAGTTGTCGCTTTACTGCCCGCGGCTTTAACGCCGGTTCCGTGTCCAACGCATACAACTTGAAATGGTAGTGATGCATCCCGTGACCAGGCGGCGGGCACGGCCCACCGTAACCAAGCCTCGACGCACTGTTCTCACCCTGCTTTGCGCCGCCGAGCGCCGTCACGCTCTCCGTTCTGGCGATGTTCTCTGGTAACCCTGTGGCCGTGGCTGGAATTCCCCAGATCACCCAGTGCACCCACGTACCCGCAGGCGCATCGGGATCGTCGCAGATCAGCGCGAACGATTTTGTCCCTGCCGGCGCACCTTCCCATTTCAGTGTGGGCGACACATCCAGTCCCTCGCACGTGAACTTCATGGGAATAGGCTGGTTATTACAGAAAC